>DAIRGS010000005.1:0-17843 GCA_036794395.1 Tepidisphaeraceae bacterium
AGACTGCATCGTGATCCAGCGTTGAACGGTATTGGGTTGGAAACCCGTGCCACTTGCTTAACTTCCCATGACGGTGGCCCAGTGGCGCATGGCGGCGATGAAGGTGGCGAAGTGGGAGATGGTGAGGTCGGTGAATATGCCGAGGCCTGCGAGGACGACGATGAGGCCGATGGAGCCTTTGCCGGTCATGCCGAGGAAGAAGACCTGGATCTGGGGGGCGACGCGGTTGATGACGCCGAGGGCGAAGTCGGTGAGGAATAGGACGACTACGGCGGGGGCGCCTAACTGGACGGCCAGTAGGAACAGGGAGGAGACCAGGGCGATGGGGGTTTCGGTGGCGGCGGGGCCGAATTCGGTTGTTGGCAGCAATTGCAGGGGTGGGAGCAAGACGAATGTTTCGGCGAGGGTGCGAAAGAGGAGCTGCATGCCGCCGATGCTGACGAACAGGACGATTGCGAACTGGGTGAAAAGGGCGGCGAGGATGGATTGCTGATCCTGGGTGAGCGGATCGAAGACATTGGCGAGGGTGGCGCCGCGGGCGAGGTCGATCAGAGCGCCGACGGTGGCGATGGTTTCGAACATGATCTGGATGAACAGTGCGAGGATCAGGCCGACCGCGCCTTCCTTGGCGAGCAGGACGATGAAGTCGGTGGTGGGGATGGTTCGGCTGAACAGGGGCATGAATGAGGGGAGCAATGCGCCGGTGAAGGCGATTGCGATGCCCATGCGGAGGCGGCGGGGCATGGCTTGGCCGCCGAACACGGGGGTGAGGACGATGATGGGCAGGAGCCGGGCGAGGAGGAGGCCGGCGATCTGGGATGCGCCTCGTAACGCTGGCATCGCGATGAGCTGGGAGACGGGGTCCATGGAGAGCCGGTTAGTTCAACGTGAAAATACGGAGTTGGCCACAGATGGACACAGATGAACACGGATGGGGAGAAGAGATGCAACCACGGAGGCACGGAGACACGGAGGCGCGCTTGTTGGTTGGAGGTTGGATTTGAACGATGCGTTGAAGAGATTTAACCACGGATAACGCGGATGGCACGGATTGGAAAAGAGAATCTTCTTTATCCGTGATATCCGTGTAATCCGTGGTTCAACCCAAACTCGGTAAGAAGCCGCGTAGGTTGCGAAGAATTGAAGGGTTAGCAGTTCAGATGAAGATGATTCGCTGAAATCCTTGGAGTTGTCATGCTGGAGCGAAGCGAAGGATCTGACAGTGGGAAGATTTTCGGGAATCAGAATCTTCGCTGCGCTCCAGGATGACAAGGGGTAGAGATTTTGGCTGGCCATCTTTATCTGTGTCCATCTATGTTTATCTGTGGCCAATTTGTGTGTTTCGACTACCGGCCGACCTGGCCGATGCTGTCGAAGAGGGTTACGGAGAATTCGACGAGTTGCTGGAGCATCCATAGGCCGCCGATGGCGAGGGCGAGGAAAGTGGCGACTACCTTTGGGACGAAGGTGAGGGTTTGTTCCTGGATCTGGGTGGCGGCCTGGGCGATGCTGACGATGAGGCCGACCGCCATCGCTGACAAGACCGGGACGGCGCTGAGGATCAGGACGAGGAGCAATGCTTCGCGGCCGATGTGTAGAACTGTGTCTGTGTCCATTTGCGTTCTCAATTCTGTCGGCAGTGGGCAGTGGGCGGTGGGCAGGAAGGATGCGGAGACTTTTCCTGCACACTGCGCACTGCTGACTGCCCACTGTTTTCTCACTGGTGGGCAGTGAGTGGACAGGAAGGATGAAGCGATCTTTCCTGCCGACTGCGCACTGCCGACGGCCCACTTTTTCCCTTCACATATAACTCAGTACCAATCCGCGCATGATCAGTTTCCAGCCGTCGATGAGGACGAATAGGAGTAATTTCAGGGGCATGGAGACGGTGACGGGGGACATCATCTGCATGCCCATGGCCATCAGCACGTTGCTGACGACGAGATCGATAATCAGGAATGGAACGAACAGGAGGAAGCCGATTTGGAATGCTTCGGTGAGCTGGCTGAGCATGAAGGCGGGGGTGAGGATGGTGACGTCGGAGATGAGATCGTTGACCAGGGGGTCGCTGATTTTGACTTCGGCGTCGGTGCCGCCGTTGGTTTGGGCGAGTTTGAGTTTGAGGTCTTCGAAGAGGCGGAGGTTGACGGGGTGGCTGTGCTGTTTGAGGAAATCGTGCATCGGCCCTTCGGCGGCGATGGCGATGCGGCGGATCTGATCGGTGGAAATGTTTCCGGAATCGGTGGTGATTTTGGGGGGCGGGGCGGATGCCTCGTAGCGGTTATAGATGCGGGCGGCGACCGGAGACATGATGTGGACGGTAAGGATGAGGGCCAGGCCAGTGATGACGGTGTTGGGGGGAATCTGCTGGGTGCCCATGGCGTGGCGGAGGATGCCGCCGACCACGACCAGCTTGGCGAAGGAGGTCACCATGGTGAGCACGAAGGGGGCGAGGGCCATGATGACCAGGAGGGTGAGCCAGAACACCAGGCCGCTGGATGAGGCGCCTGGTGCGGGCTCGGCCTGGGCGAGCGTGGACAAGCCTGCAACGGCTAATTGTGCAATCGAACATGCGATCATCAAGAACCCCGATCAGTCTGCTGGGTGGGACAATACCCCGTGCCCCCCGTGGCGGCAATAATGTGTTGTGGCAATCGGCGGGGATGGGTAATCTAAAAAACGCAAATAGCGGCTGGAGGCGACATGCCCTTTTCGTCCGTACTTAAGGTGGGACGCACCGCCACTGGATGCGTGTTGCGCGTCGAGGGACGCGGCACGATGCGCGAGAGCCGGGCGGCGCATGATCTGGCGATTCGGTACCTGCCGCAAAGTGCGTGTACCGTTGCGGTCGAGTTGTCGGCTTGTGAGAACCTGGACAGCACGTTTCTGGGGTGCCTGATTGATCTTCAACGGCGGTTTGGGCGGGGGACGGGATCGCGATTCGCGGTGGCCGCTCCGAGTGACAAGTGCGTGAGGCTATTTGAAATTGCCCAGGTCCAGCGGGCGCTGAATATTACTCGCGAGTCTCCGGCCATTCTGGGGGAATACGTGCCGGTTCCGGCGGCGGTGCTGGATTCGACGCAAACGACGCATCACATCCTGGATTGCCATCGCCTGCTGGCGGAGTTTGATGGGCCGAGCCAAGGGGCGTTTCGGGCGATTGC
This sequence comes from Tepidisphaeraceae bacterium, assembly GCA_036794395.1. Classification (GTDB taxonomy): domain Bacteria; phylum Planctomycetota; class Phycisphaerae; order Tepidisphaerales; family Tepidisphaeraceae; genus DASXMX01. The sequence goes on from DAIRGS010000005.1 coordinate 3,165, forward strand.
GGATCAGTTGGAGAGGGAATTGGCGGCGAAGGAGAGTGGGGTTAGGTGAAGGGGATGGGCGGTGGGATGGATTGGCGTCCTGCGAGTATCTATTGGAACTGAAAAAACTCCCTCCCGACGCACTCGCGGGCAGTCGCCAATTTCGCTCGCTTCCCCCGGGGTACCGCTTGTCATTACCCACAACTGATCTGGGCTGCGAAAACCGCTCGAAAGAACCCCCTCCCTACCCTCCCCCGGCGTACCGGTGGAGGGAGAAAAGGACGCGTGATTTGGACTTGTGGGTAATGACAAGGGCGTATCGGTGGAGGGAAAAACCTGTCAGCTCCACGTTTACTCTTTCCGCAATTTCGCATTTGCGGTTTTGGCGCGGTGGACGGAGTCGATGAATTCGCCGAATTTTTGCATCAGGGCGGATCCGCCTACGTTGAAGATCTCATTGTGATCGGCCCCATCGACCGGGACCACGGCTACGGGTGCATGCGCCTGGGCGGCGAGGCGGGCCATCATTGTGAAAGGGACGAAATCGTCGAGGGTTCCGTGGGCCATGAAAACGGGGCAGATGACGCTGGGCATTTTCCGCCAGTTATCAAAGTGTGCCATGCACAATAAACCCGTTGGATAAATCGGGACGACTTTTTGGGCCATCTCGTCCATGCTTGTGAAGGCGCTGAAGGTGGCCAATGCGGCAACGGGCTTGCGGGCGGCGAGGTCGACAGCCGGGCCGCTGCCGATCGAACGGCCGATCACGATGATTTGCGCGGGGTCGACATCGGGGCGGGTCAGGAGATACGCGTAGGCGGCGGTTGCGGTGTCGTAGCAGCCTTGTTCGGTGGGACGGCCGGAGCTCATGGGATAGCCGACATATTCAGGGATCAATACATTGGCGCCGAGGCGTCGGAATGTTTCGAACAAGCCCATGGATGTGGCGATGCAGTCGCCATTGCCGTAGAGGAATAGCAGGGTGGGGCGGGTCCTGGCGTCGGGGAGAGGCATGCCGGCGGTGTCCTGTGCGGCGCCAAACACGGCGGCGATGTGATGGCCGCCCGCGTTGTGCAGGGTAATGATTTCGCGAGCGGGGGCGGGAAGGATTTTGGCCTGGTTGCGATCGTGAATGAACGCGCCGGGAAACAGCATCCAAACCTGGCCGAAGTACAAGGCGACGCCGCCCAGCAGGTAGATCACCACAAGCGCCGTGAGCACGCGCGCGATGCTCTTTCGCCATTTTCGAATATTTGGAGCGGGCGGCGCGGGGGTGGCTTGGGAGTCGAGCATCGTTGTATGTTACTGTTTTGGCAGGCTGCGATTAAGCGGGGGAGCAAGCAGGCTGGAGGAAGTGGGCGGTCGGCAGTGGGCAGTGGGCAGAAAGTGAAGGCTCGATCTTCCGCGCCTTCTTCCTGCCGACCGCCCACTGCCGACCGCCCACCGAACCGGCTACAATCCGCCGCATGACCCGTGTACGCCTGGATCACGTGAGCAAGTCTTTCGGCGCGACGGTCGCACTGGCCGAGACTGATTTATTGATTGAGGCCGGGCAGCTTTTCTTTTTGCTGGGGCCAAGCGGGTGCGGCAAAAGTACGTTGCTGCGCCTGATTGCCGGGCTGCATGTGCCGAGTTCGGGGCGCGTTTTATTTAATGACCGGGATGTGACGGCACTGCCGACGGAGAAGCGTAACGCGGTGATGGTGTTTCAGAGTTACGCGCTGTGGCCGCACATGACGGTTCGGGAAAACATTCGATTTGGGCTGGCGGTGCGGAAGGCTACGCGCTCGCAGCAGAATCAGCGAATCGATGAGGTGCTTGAGCTGGTGCAGATGTCGGATCTGGCGGAGCGAAAGCCCAATGAGCTGTCGGGGGGGCAGCAGCAGCGCGTGGCGTTGGCTCGGGCGCTGGCGGTTCAGCCGGAATGTCTGTTGCTGGATGAGCCGCTGAGCAATCTGGATGCGAAGCTACGGCATGAGATGCGGACCGAGATCCGCCGGATCTGTAAGACGCAGAACCTGACCACGATTTATGTGACGCACGATCAGAAGGAGGCGCTGAGCACCGCCGATCAGATCGCGATTATGAATCGCGGCAAAGTTGTGCAGGTGGGGACGCCGGCGGATTTGTATCACAAGCCGGTCAATCGTTTCGTGGCGGATTTTATTGGCGAGACGAATCTGCTGAGCGGCCCAGTTACGTCCAGAATGGATGGCAGGATCACGGTTGATACGCCCGTCGGTTTAATCACGGCTGCGTGGAAAGAAGCGGTTGGGGATCGGGTGACACTCAGCATTCGGCCCGAACAAATGCGCCTTAACCGCGGCGGCTTGCCTGATGCTTACATCAACCATCTCACCGGCGACGTTAAAGAAACAACATTTCTTGGCGAGGCCAGCGAGCATGTGATTGTTGTAAACGGGCAGCCGATCAAGGTGATCAGTGCGCCGCCTCTGTTTAATCCGCCCGCGCAGCTGACAGTGGAGTTCAGTCCGGAGGATGCTGTTGTTCTCTCGGAGTGAAGACCCGATGCGATATTTTTACCTCATTCTCTTCGTGATGGTGCTGGGCTTGCCGTTCGCGTTGCGGGCCCTGCAAAAACAGTCTGAGCCGGTTGTGGAGGTGGAACAGGCGACTGCCCGGCTGGTCGTTGTCACGCCGCACAATGGCGACATCCGGCGAGAGTATGGGATCGCATTCGATCAGTGGCATCGCAAGCGATACGGGCAGGGCGTAACGATCGACTTTCGCATGCCCGGCGGCACGAGCGACATGGTCAAGTTGCTGACCAGCACGTTCAAGGAAAACCAGACCTTCACGGGACTGGATGTCGTCTGGGGCGGGGGAGATTACACCTTTTATCACGATCTTCAACCCAAGGGCATTCTCGATCCGATTCACCTGGATCCGAAAATCCTTCGCGCGGCATTTCCCGAGTCGTCGCTGGCGGGTGTGCGGCTTTACGATTCCACGCAGGCCCCCGACGGCACGCCGACGCCGCAATGGGTGGGTGCTTGCCTCAGCAGCTTCGGCATCATTTACAATTCGGAGGTGTATCACGGCCTGCAGATGCCGCCGCCGCAACGCTGGCAGGACCTTACCGACCCTAGATTGTTCAGACTGATTGCCCTGGCCGACCCGGCCCACAGCGGATCGGCGGCAATCGCATACATGATGGTGCTTCAGCGATCGATGGCGGACGCGGAGCTGGCGTTTTTTCAGCGTACGCCCCAATTGAAAACTCTCCCGCGTTCCGACCTATATAAACGCCCTGAATATCACGACGCGATCGCGATGGGTTGGAAGCGCGCGATGGGCGATCTTGTGTTGATCGCGGCCAATACGCGGTACTTCATCGATTCTTCGGAGGTTGTTCCCAACGACGTTGCCCGAGGCGAAGCGGCGGCGGGCATGTCGATCGATTTTTACGCCAGAGTGACCGAAGGCACGGTCGGATCGTCCCGCGCGCATTTTGTATCTCCCTATGCCGCGACGGCAATCACCCCCGACGCCATCGGGATCCTTCATGGTGTGAGCGGCACGCGCCTAACGCTCGCTACGCATTTCGTCGAGTTTCTTATTTCCCCCGAAGGCCAGCGTCTTTGGATTCTTCTGCCGGGACAGACCGGAGGCCCGCGGGAAAGGGCGTTGCGCCGCATGCCGATTCGGCGCGATGTTTACGTCGATCAAACGGGCTGGGCGGATCATTTCAATCCGTTCGAAGATGCGGGGGGGTTCAACCAGCGCGGGGAGTGGATGGCGCTGTTGTCGGATACACGGCCGATCTGGAATGCGGCGTGGATTGATAGCCGGGATGATTTGCTGGATGCGTATCAGGCGATCCTGGCGCTTGGCGATTCAACTAAACGGACATCGCTCCTGGGTCGGCTGGCGGATCTCCCCGTTACCCTGAAGGACGTCGAACAACGCCGCGACGATCGCACCGCGATCGAAAAAGCCGGCGGGGATATCAATGACTGGACCGCTCGGGATCGCATCGCGTGGTCGAGCCGGTTTCGTCAACATTATGAGAAGGTTGCGGCGGAGGCTCGACAATGATCTTAAACAAATTCGAAATCATCGCGCATTCATCTGGCCCCCTCTCCCGGGGGGCTTGTCATTACCCACAAGTGTTTTATCGAGGATGGATGCTCAAAAAACCCCCCTCCCTACCCTCCCCCGGAGTACCGGTGGAGGGAGAAAAGGACGCGTGATTTGAATTTGTGGGTAATGATAAGCCCGGAGGGAGAGGGGGCAATGCATGAATTCTTTACGCTTGCTGACCGATCATGACAACCGCTCCCGTAAAAGGCGTCATTCCTTACAATCGCCGCGCCGCGCGCCGCATCGCTGAGCGCACCGGATCGCATATTTTCACCGCGACGCTCCTCTACCTTTTCTTCGCCATTTTCCTGCTCTGGCCCATCGCACAGATTATCAAGACGGGCTTCACCCGTCCCACCGGCGGCATCACGCTCGATTATTTCTTCCTGATTTTCAAAGACCCCAATCTGGTTCACGGCCTGCGCAACGGCGCGATCGTTGGAATTCTCGTCACGTTGCTGACACTGCTGATTTCTCTTCCGCTGGCGATTCTCAGTGTACGGCATACGTTTCCGCTGAGCCGGGTCTTGAACGGTTTGCTGCTGGTGCCGCTGGTGCTTCCGCCGTTTGTCGGGGCAATCGGCATGCAATTGGTACTCGGGCGATATGGGCCGCTCACGCAGCTTTTCGGCGGCGGGGGGCCGCTCGGCATTGACTGGATCGGCAAGCAGCGGTTTGTCGGCGTGGTGCTGATCGAGGCGCTGCATCTCTATCCGATCATGCTGCTGAACTTGCAGGCATCGCTGGCCAACCTCGATCCAGCAATGGAGCAGGCGGCGGCGAACCTGGGTGCTTCGCGGTGGAGAATCTTCTCCCGCATCACGCTGCCGATGATCCGGCCGGGCCTTTTTGCCGGGTGCACGCTGGTGATGATCTGGAGTTTTACGGATCTGGGCACGCCGCTCATGTTTGGGTATTACACCATTACGCCGGTGCAGGTGTTTGAGCAGATCACCGAGGTTTCCAGCAATCCGCTCCCGTATGCGTTGGTGGTTGTTTTGCTGCTGGCCTCCACCGCGTTGTATCTGGTCGGCAAGGTGATTTTGGGGCGCGGGGTGGATGCCGCGACCTCCAAGGCGTCGACTGCTTCCGCCACACGCCCGCTTCGCGGATGGAAGGCATTGCTGGCGGCGGGGTTTTTTCTGTTCGTGTTCCTTCTTGCCGTTACTCCACATTTATCCGTGATCCTGACCAGCGTGAGCGCCACAGGTGCGTGGTATAAATCTTTTCTTCCCGCGCATTTTACGCTCGATCATTATCGCCAGGCTTTGGCCGATCCGCTGGCGTTGCCGAGCGTTAAGAGGTCGCTCCAATACGCTTCATGTGCGACGGTGATTGCGTTGGTCGTCGGCTTCGCGGCGGCGCAGACGATCGTTCGCAGCACGCTTCGCGGGCGCTGGCTGATTGATGCGCTGTCGATGCTCCCGCTTGCCGTGCCGGGACTGGTGTTGTCATTCGGATATTTGTCGATCAGCATCTGGCTCAAGAAACGGCTCGGCAGTCATATGCCGTTCTATCTGGATGTGCAGGAGTGGCCGGCGTTTGTGCTGATCGTGTCTTATGCGGCGCGAAGGTTGCCGTATGTGGTTCGCGCGGCTGTTGCGGGCTTGCAGCAGACGCCGCGTGATCTTGAGTTTGCCGCGGCTAATCTTGGCGCATCGCGCGTCACGGTGCTGCGGCGCATCACCGTACCCCTGATCTTTGCCAACCTTATCGCCGGCGGCTTGCTGGCGTTTGCCTTCGCGATGCTCGAAGTCAGCGACTCACTGATCCTTGCCCAGCGGATGCAGTACTACCCGATTACCCGCGCCATCCTCGATCTATCCATGCGCCTGGGCGATGGGCTTTACATCGCAAGCGCGCTGGGCGTTTGGGCGATGTTGTTGCTCACGCTCACCATCCTTGCCGCCAATGCGCTGCTGGGGAAGAAGATGGGCGCGGTGTTCCGCGTCTAAATGAGCGTGCACGATTCCGCGCTTTTTGTGCCATGGGCTTCCAGCCCATGATCGGGGGAGATGACGAGAATCGCCGGGTACGATTGGGGAAAACCAAGTTTCGACAGGTGGACAACCTTATGTTCCGACGGCAGAAAATGCCTCCTTACGGCGAGTTGGTTTTCCCACATCGCACCCGTCGCCTGACCTGCGGCTTCCCCCGATCACGGCCTGGAAGGCCGTGCCACTTAAATGCAATGGCGCGGAATCGCGCACGGTCAATTTAGGCGGCGTGGTTCGCGTCAGCGACCATGTCACCCACTTGTCGATCCAATGTTCGCTGAAGCGACCACGCCAAAATGAGGTTCACCTTTTGACCTTTCCCCTCCTGCTTCTAAACTGGCCATTACATGACCGACCCGGCGTTCCAGCAATGCATCAATCCCGACTGTGCGGCGACGTACGGCATCGATCAGATCATGGTGACCTGCTCCAAGTGTGGGAGCCTGCTGGATATTCGATATGACTGGTCGCGGCTGCCCAAGCCGCGGAGCATGGGGTTTTTCGAGCATCGCTGGATCACACGCGGCACCCAAACGCAGGGCCGGCTCGATTTTTCGGGCGTGTGGCGGTTTCGGGAACTGTTGCCGTTTTATCGTTCGGAAGATGACATTGTCACCATTGGCGAGGGGCGGACGGTTCTGCAGCAGGCCGACCTCTTGGCCCGGCAGATGGGCATGCAGCAGGGCAACCTGGCGCTTCAGTATGAAGGGCTGAACCCCAGCGGCAGCTTCAAAGACAACGGCATGACCGCGGCATTCACCCATGCCAAGCTGGTGGGGGCGACGAAGGTGGCGTGCGCTTCAACCGGAAACACCAGTGCGAGTTTGGCGCTGTTCGCGTCGCTGGCCGAGCTTCAGGGCGTGGTGTTCATCGGCAGCGGAAAGATATCGATCGCCAAGCTTTCGCAGGCGCTGGATTATGGCGCCCTCACGCTCCAGATCCAGGGGGATTTTGACGCGTGCCTGCGCCGCGTGCGGCAGATCTCGCAGGATCCCAAAAACGGGCTGTACCTGATGAACAGCGTGAACCCGTTTCGCATCGAAGGCCAGAAGAGCATCATGTATCGCATCCTCGAGGCGCGCGACTGGAACCCGCCGGACTGGGTGATTGTGCCGGGCGGGAACCTTGGGAATTGCTCGGCGTTTGGCAAGGCGTTCATGGAACTGAAGGAACTCGGATTGGTCAAGAAAGTGCCGCGGCTGGCGGTGATCAATGCATCCGGCGCCAACACGCTTCACGAAGTGGTGAACCGCCAGGGGATGAAGTGGAATGGTGGCCGGTTTGACGCGACGCTGATTCAGCGGATGTATGCGGCGATGGATGAAGTCGGATATATGCCGCACACGATCGCCAGCGCGATTGAGATTGGCCGGCCGGTGAATCTGCCCAAGGCGCTACGGGCGCTGGATTTCATGAACGGCGTTGTTCGCGAAGTGACTGACGACGAGATTCTCGAGCACCGCGCCCTGGTGGCGCGGCTTGGCTTCGGATGTGAGCCGGCCAGCGCCGCAAGCGTTGCCGGGCTGCGAAAACTGCTGGACGAGCAGGTCATTTCGCCTTCGGAATCGGTCGTGTGCATTCTCACCGGCCATGAACTGAAAGACAGCAGCGCCACGGTGAAGTATCACACCGGGATTGATTTGAAAGCCGTGCAGGACCTGGCCCCACGAACCGCCCCGCACGGCAAGCTATCCAATCCGCCGGTGCCGGTCGAAGATGATTTGAACTCGATTCTGCGCGCGATGGACTCGGCGCGAAGTACGGGCCTGGTGAACTGAATAAGCGTGCGCGATCCGTCAATTGTGGTGCGGGCTTCCAAGCCTGCATGTGCAGGTCTGGAGACCTGCACCACAAGCGCGTGATCGTGCCCGGTCACATAAAAAGCCTGATATTGGCAAACACGGGACATCGATCATGACATCCATCGCAATTACCGGAGCGGCAGGGCGAATGGGTTCCCGGCTGATCGCGCTTGCCAAACAAGCCGGGGACTTTGAAGTCCTGGGCGCTATCGAGCGGCCCGATCATCCCGCTCAGGCGCGCGATGCCGGTGAAGTGGCGGGCGTTGGCCCCGTTGGCACGGCCATCACCTTTGACCTCAAGCCCACGCCGCAGGTGCTGATCGATTTCACCTCCCCGTCCTCAATGCGGCACTGGCTCAAAACGTGCCGCGACCGGCACATCGCCATGGTCATCGGCACCACCGGTCTTGCCGATCCCGATCACGCGGCCATCGATCGGGCCGCCACCGAGATTCCAATCCTCCAAGCGCCCAACATGAGCCTCGGGGTCAATCTGCTTTTCAGAATTGCCGGGGAAGTCGCCGAGCTTCTGGGCGACGACTACGACATCGAGATCGTCGAAGGCCATCATCGCTTTAAAAAGGATGCGCCGTCCGGCACCGCACTCGGGCTGGCCGAAGCGATTCTCAAGGCGACAGGCAAGTCGCGCGATGCTCTGCTGTTCGATCGCCATGGCGACGAAGTCACCCGCAAACGCGGCGACATTGGCATGCACGCCCTCCGCATCGGTGACGAAATCGGCCGCCATACCGCCTACTTTGCGGCCTTGGGCGAACGACTCGAACTCACCCACGTCGCGACCAATCGCGATACGTTCGTACATGGCGCGCTCAAGGCGTCGAAGTGGCTGGTAACGCAGAAACCGGGGCGCTATGCGATGTCGGATATGCTGGGCTTCAAGTGATTTTTGCCCATCAATGACATACTGATGCGACGGGTCAGCGGCAGCAGATTTAAAAGCGGTAACAGCATGCGCGATGCCCATGGCCGTGAGACGACCATCGCGGCAAAGCGACACGCGGCGCGACGGACGCGCCATAATCGTCGATACTGTTCCAGTAAAGCAGTCCTTTGGGCATCTGTGGCTGCTTCTAGATTGACTTCCGTTTCGCCGCGACTCGAAGAGGAGCGCTTTTCCTGCGTCGAAACGGAAAAAACGCTCCTCTTCGAGTCGCGGCGAAACGGAAGACGCGTCGGGCGCTCCCATGTTTTTAACAATCTCCGCGCGGCCATCTCCGCGCTGACAATCGCCAAACCCATTCCCTCTCCCCCGATTGGTTCCAGCGCCGCCGCGGCATTGCCAATCGGAATGACGCCGGCCGGCCAGTTGGCGCGGGGTGCAAATCGCGGCAGGGGGGCGGCAAGCCACTGGCCATGGCGGCGCGCGCCTGCAAATCGATCGTGTAAACCGGGGTTCTCGCTACAAATCTCGTCGAAGAGTGATTGAACGTTTCCGCGATGCTTGCGAAGCCGCTTGGCGGGCACGCTAAAGGCCGTGTTCCAGAGCCCGCCTTCGATCGCCGCCAGGCCCCCGTACACGCCCCGCCCGCCAAATAATTCAATCGTGCCCCGAGGGCCGTTCAAGTTTTCGAAATGTGCTTTGATCCCGAAGTCGCCCGTGGGCACAGGTGTCGCGCGAAACAGCGCGCCTTTCCCATCCGCGACAATGATGTGATCCGCACTCAGCAATCGGATTTCATTGGTCTGAAGATCCCGCACCCGAATACTCAACTCACCGGTTTGGAGCGCCTCACACCTCACCGGCTGAAGCACCTCAACGCCTGCGGCGACTGCCTCATCCAAAAGAAACTGATCCAGCACCTTTCGCGAAATGCCCCACATGGCGTGCGGAAGCGCTAGCCGATACTCCGCTCCCCAAACAGAATGAACCGCCGCGTCGGTGATGAGGGTTGGGCCGAGTTCTCGCAGCCGGGTCGCGAGCCCAAGCTTGTCCAGCGCATCGACCGCCAGCGCGCTCAAACATTCCCCACACACCTTATCCCTCGGAAATCGATGTTGCTCCACGATCGTGACGTGAACTCCCCCGCGCGCCAGAATCAGCGCCGCAATGCAACCGGCAGGCCCCGCGCCAATGACCAGCACGTTCGGCATCGCCGGATTCTAAATGACCGTGCACGATTCCGCGCCTTTTCGTGACATGGGCTTCCAGCCCACGATCGAGGGAGATGACCTCCAGCGACGGGTCCGATTTGGGAAAACCAAGTTTCGACATACGGACAACCATCTGATTTGTCAGGGAAAAATGCCCGGTTCCGGCGAGTTGGTTTTCCCACATCTCACCCGGCGCCGGACCCGCGGCTTCCCCGTTCACGGCCTGTCTTCGACCCTGAGGCTCAGACCCGAAGGGGAAGGCCGTGCCACGAAAATGTAATGGCGCGGAATGACGCACGGTCATTTAGCGGCCAAAAGGCATCCTACCCCTGCGCAGCGGGCGCAAAGGACTAGCGACGCCGATTACAACTCTTCCAACCTCTGCTGCTTATCCAACTCCAGAAGCGCGGTAATCAGCGGGTCCAAATTCCCCGCGATGATCTGATCGAGGTTGAAATTCTTTTCCCCTCCGCCTTCGCCGCCCAGGCGGTGGTCGGTGCAGCGGTTTTGGGGGAAGTTGTAGGTGCGGATGCGTTGGGAGCGGTCGCCGCTGCCCATCATGGCTTTGCGGGTGCTGGTGAGTTGGGCGTGCTGCTTGGCGCGCTCGGCTTCATAGAGTGTGGCGCGGAGCAGGGCCCAGGCGCGTTCTTTGTTTTGGGTTTGGCTCTTGTGCTCGGTCATCTTGAATTGGAGGCCGCTGGGTTTGTGGCGGATGAACCAGCCGGTTTCAACTTTGTTCACGTTCTGCCCGCCCGGTCCGCCGCCCCGGCAGCCGAATTCCTCGACGTCCTTCATGTTGATGTCGATTTTCACGTCCGGCAGCTCGGGCAATACGGCGACCGTTGCCGCGGAGGTGTGGATGCGTCCCTGGGCTTCGGTCTCGGGGACGCGCTGCACGCGATGGCCGCCGCCTTCGAAGCGGAGATGGCGATAGGCGCCGGAGCCTTTGATATTGGCGATCACTTCCTTAAAGCCGCCGCGTTCGCTGGGGGAGAAGTCGTTGACTTCGAACTTCCACCGGTTGGTTTCGCAGTATTTGCGATACATCTCAAACAGATCGCCGACAAAGATCCCGGCCTCGTCGCCGCCCGTGCCCGCTCGAATCTCCAGGAAGAAGGAGTCGATCGCATTGTCTTCGGCCGCGACGAATTCGTCTTTCAATGACTCGAGCAGGGCCGTCGCCTTTGAACCGGCCTCCCCTAACTCCATCGCTGCCAGCTCGGCCATTTCCGCATCAGCCTTGTTCTCGGCCAACTGTTTAAGCTCCGCAACCGCCTCAACCGCTTTGCGATAGTCGCCGTATCGCCCCACGACCGGCTCAAGCTGGCCCTTCTCCTTGCTGATCGAAATCAGCTTGGGCGTGTTGGTGAGCACCGCCGGATCGTTTAATTGCGATTCCAGCTCTTTGAAGCGATTCAGTTTTTCGTCCAGTTTGCGAATCAGTGCGACAGGCGCACCTGGCTGATCGGATGACATGGTTGGTCCTGCGGTCGAAAAGGCACATCCCGGGCGGCCGGGAAATAAAACTAATGAAAGACGTGGCAGCGCATTGAAAATGCACAAACCTAAAGCTTGGCTAGCCAGCGGCGGGAATGAATCATCAGTCGCTGCATCAGAAACCGTTGAAACACAATATGCGCTCAATACGAAAAATTCATGATTCACCGTAGAACCGTGGAGAACGCGGAAGAAGAATTAAACCACGGATGACACGGATATAAAGAGCAATTTCACTGTCTGGGTCTTATCCGTGATATCCGTGTAATCCGTGGTTAATCTTTTCCGCTCCGCGTCCTCTGCGACGAATCTTTCCCACAATGCCGGACCTCACTTATGCATCGGCATGCCCTGCGAATCCGTCTCGGGGCTTTGCTCGACCAGTTCGATCGATTCCTTCTGAGGTCGCGGCCCAGCACCGGCCTGGCTGCGGAAGCGGAGATTCGGAAGCCGTTGGACCGCTCCACGTAAAGCCTGCTCCCAGCGCAATCGGATCTTTGCCAAATCCGGATCATCGGCGGTGAAACGGCGGTGGCGGGTAATATCGAACTCATCCACGGGATAAATCAAAAGATCGACCGGCGGCCCAACTGTGACGTTGGATTTCATCGTCGAATCCAGGGACAGCAATGCGTATTTGGCCGCCTCTTCCAAGGTGGTCCGATCGAATTGAATCCCGCGATCCAGAATGGGCCGGCCGTATTTGCACTCACCAATCTGAAGGTAGGGCGAGTCTTCGGTCACCTGAAGCGTGTTGCCCTGCGGATAGATCAAAAAAAGCCCGGGCGGCTCACCCTTGACCTGGCCGCCGAGCAAAAAGTGGGGATTGAAATTGTAGCCATCCCGCTCGAGTGGCTCGCGGTCGGATTCGGAGACCTTGCGAACCAAATCCCCCAACACGCGGGAAGCGTCATACATCGCCTGGGCCGCTGCCAGTCCCTTGCCCGCGGCCCAGTCTCGTCGCAACAATGTAATGACCGACTGCGTCATGGACAGGCTGCCGCTGGTCAGGACAACAAAAACGCGCTCACCGGCGGTAACGAATGTGTGCATCTTCCGGACGGTATTAACCTGATCGTACCCCGCGTTTGTGCGGGAATCCGAGGCCATTACCAGACCGTATTTGGTGACAATACCCAGGCAATAAGTCATGACGATGAGATAGTAGCATATTCTCGACCGCGCGTTCCACCGCCGAGCGATGACTTTGCCACTTTACCAGGGCAATCGTATATGCGCTGGGTGGGAGTGCGAGGCTCCTGCCGAGCCGCGTTTTCGATCGCGCTTAGGCTCGGCAGGAGCCTCGCACTCCCATTTCGCGTCGGAGGGGCCAAATGCGATAGCCTTGGCCACTTTCCAAATTGCGTAAAACGGTAGCGCCAGAGTAATCTGTACAGACCAATCCAGCGCGCGCCTCGACGTTATGCTCATTCACATCGGTTACGAACTGGTCTTCGACCTTCCGGCCCCCGTTTCGATCCTGCTGATGCTGTACACTCATCCGGATCAGGCGTCGCGCCTGCGACAGCCGGAACGGTTGACGGTTGAGCCCTATGTACCGGTCCGAGAATTCACCGATTCGTTTGGAAATCACGCCGCCCGCATTTTTGCCCCCACCGGACCGCTCCGCCTGCATTATGACAACACCATCGAGGACAGCGGCCAGCACGAGGACAAAATAGATGGTGCCCGCCTGCATCCGGTAAACGAATTGCCGGATGAATGCCTTCAGTTTCTTCTGGCCAGCCGGTACTGCGAAGTCGATCGGATGATTGAGATGGCGTGGGACCTGTTCGGCAACTCGCCGGCAACCTGGGAGCGCGTTCAGGCGATCATGGATTGGGTGAACAAGAACACGGTGTTTGGCTATCAGTTCGCCCGACCAACGAAAACCGCCTACGACATGTGCGGCGAGAAACAAGGCGTTTGCCGCGACTTTCAGCATCTTGCCATCACGCTTCTTCGCGCGATGAATGTCCCTGCCCGCTACGCAACCGGCTACCTGGGCGATATCGGCGTTCCCATTGCCCCGTTCCCGATGGATTTCTCCGCGTGGTTCGAGGTGTATCTTGGCAACCGCTGGTACACCCTCGACGCCCGACACAACGAGCCCCGCATCGGGCGCGTGCTCCTGGCGCGCGGGCGCGATGCCGTGGATGTCGCGCTCACCACCTCTTTTGGCGGCGCCCGGCTCGACAAGTTCACCGTGTGGACGGACGAGATCTCCGAATATTGATAGCGATTATCTGACTTGGCTCAGCAGCTCGCGTGTATAGGTTCCCAGGATCTTGGCGATCTGAGTTGGGGTTTCGGTGAGGTGTTGCTTCATCCGCCGGACGTAGGCGGTGCCGACGATCGCGCCGTCTGCAATCGAGGCGAGTTGCGCGAGATGTTGCGGCTGGTGAATGCCGAAACCCACGCAGATGGGGCGATCAGTGTGGGATTTTAATTCCCGCACGCTTTCGGACAGATCAGCCGGGAGCTTGTCCCGCTCGCCCGTGGTACCCGAAACCGACAGGTAATAAACAAACCCGGTACACAGCCCTGCGATTTCCTTCCGGCGGACGGCTGTCGTCGTTGGTGCGACAAGCAGGATCGTATCCAGATCCGCCTTTTGAATTCGAGATGAAACACTTTGCGCTTCGGGGGGCGGCAGATCAGGCACGATCAACCCCGCAAACCCTGCCTGGCGCGCCTCCTGGGCGAATCGTTCGATGCCAAACCTGAACACAATGCTGTAGCTCACCATCGCCACCAGCGGAACAAGCAACGTGGCTTTGGCGCCGGAAACGGCCTTAAAAATATCGCCAATCTTGAGTTTCTGAGCCAGGGCGACTGTAAACGCCTCCTGAATCACCGGCCCATCAGCAATCGGATCGGAAAAGGGGAAACCAATTTCGATCACGCTTGCGCCGTTGTCCTGAAGCGTATGCAGCGCGGCGACAGTGGTATCGAGATTCGGATACCCCGCCGGCAAAAACGGCACTAAGCCGATGTGTTGCCGCTCTTTTAAGGCTCGGAAGGTCTCGGTAATGGTGGGATTGCTTGAACTAGACGTCATGCCAACGATCCTGCCCGCTGGCAGCGATGATAAGGCCAGCGGGCCGGTGGTCAAGCTGACGAAAAGATCCGGCGTAACAGGACGATCGCATGTTCTTGGCTCGACGACCCATTTCGGGAGTGCGAGG
>DAIRGS010000005.1:17853-23099 GCA_036794395.1 Tepidisphaeraceae bacterium
GCTCCCGCCGAGCCAATGTCACCTGAAAAAATGCTCGGCAGGAGCCTCGCACTCCCAGCGAAGGCACATGCGATGCCCTGTCCTGGGTGACCGCCTGTGAAGGCAATGTCTTATTGAACGGGCAGGAATCTCAACAGGGTTGCCGGGCCGGCATCTGATTCGATCTCGATTGCCGCGTCCTGTCCATCGTCGCTCGTGGCAAGACGGACATGCACGGGATGGGCGATCTCGTGGGCAATATTTGCGCCCCCAGGCTCGCCGGCCATAATTTCGATCTTGCATGCCCCAGTTGGGGGATCAACCGTGATGCCCGGCAGCGACTGGTCCATGGCTTCCAGTTGGTCCCCAATTTCGCGGCCGAGCAATTCCACCGTCACATGTTCGCCCTGATGGCGTTTGCTCAATTCGTCGAAGAACGGAATCCATTGGGTAGCGGGGATTTCATGGGTCTGCATAGCGGCCTCCATGGCTCGAAGAAACCATTGTTGGACACAAGCAGTGTGCCATGGCGGGCCATTATCGGGAATCGGTAAATCCCCTAGAACGGGCGATTTACGCGGCGAGGTTGATCCGGCCAACGTTGATCAAGCTGTTCATTCCCCACTTGGAATGCTCAACCCCATGGGCAGCAAAATCCGTGAACCACTCCCCGTCAGCCACATAGCGAAACTGGTGGAGCCCATCGTTGAGCGCAAGCGTTGCTTGCCACCAGCCGTCCTCGAGCTGTTCCATCGGGGTGGCGCCCGATTCCCAACGGTTAAACGTGCCCACAATGCTGACTGCTGAGACATCGCGACGGAAGAATCGGAATTCGACCTGACCGGAGGGAAGAGTGGTGATCACGGGCGGCTCCTGTGTGAGATGTGTCCGACACGCGCCAGATCGGAACAATCCGCCTGGCAGTTTAGATCGCGCGATCAAATTGGACCGAACGCGCAAAATCCGCCTCTGATTGACCCCCTCCCACCCCTGCCATAAAACGGCTCTCAATGAGTGGCTTAAGCTACGAGCAGAGCGGCGTGAATTATGACCGGCTGGACGCGTTCAAGCGTGCCTGCCAGCGCGCCGCCGCGACAACCACCGGCGCGCTGGCCGCTCATGGCATGTCCGAGCCTCGGGGCATCCGTGGCGAAAGTGCCTACCTGATCGAAACTCCCGACCAGTACCTCGCTCATGTCGAAGAGGGGCTGGGCACCAAGAACCTGGTCGCAGAATCGATGCTGCAACTGACCGGCGCCAGCTACTACCAGAATGTTGGAATCGACACCGTCGCCACGATTGTAAACGACTTGATTACAACTGGAGCCCTCCCGATTTCCATTGCGATGCATGCGGCTGTAGGAGATGCCGAATGGTTTGCTGATCCCCGTCGCGCGGAAAAACTGGCCGAGGGTTTTGCCCAGGGTTGCCTTCAATCGCAGGCGGTATGGGGCGGTGGTGAAACGCCGGCACTTCGGGGAATTGTGAATCCCGCCACGATCGTTTTGGCCGGCTCGGCGATCGGACAAATCCGTCCCAAGGCCCTTAGGCTCACCGGTGAAGTTCGCGACGGCGATGCGATTGTGATGCTCGCCAGTTCAGGGGTCCATACCAATGGTCTTACGCTTTGCCGAACACTGAGCGAGCGTTTGAGTCAGGGATATCTCACGCTGATGAATGATGGCCGGGCGTATGGCGAGGCCTTGCTCGATGCTTCGGTCATATACGTCAAATTCATCGCGGCGCTTCAGCAGGCGCGCATTCAGCCGCGATACGCGGTTCATATCACCGGCCACGGTTGGCGGAAACTCATGCGACTGCCGCATGCATTGGTTTATCGGGTGACGAAACTGCCCGAGGTCATGCCGACAGTGTTCGAGTTTCTGATGAAACAGGGGCCGATCGATATTCGCGAAGCGTATGCGACGTTCAATATGGGCGCGGGCTTCGCGGTGTACGTTGATCCTGCCGATGCCCAACGTTGCGTGTCTCTCGCGCAGGAAACAGGATATGAAGCGTGGATTGCCGGTGATGTTCGCCGCGAGGGCGATCGTAAGGCTGTCGAGATTCCATCGCTGGGAATCACGTTTGACGCCGAAACGCTTCAGGTTCGCTGAGCGCGATTCTTTCGCAAAGTGCGCAACAATTTCAGCAGCCGATCCGTAATTTCTCGCCCATTACTCCAGGAGATGCTCATTTCTTCCCCTCCACCGGTACGCCGGGGGAGGGTAGGGAGGGGGTTTTCTTTCAGCACTCGATAGATGCTCACCTGGACCTCGTCAGATGCTCACCTGGACCTCGTCCGGATCCATCAGGATGTCGTGATCCGAAAACCGGATGATTCGACTGTCAAACCCACGCCCCCTCCCTACCCGCTCGCGGGCAGTCGCCAATTCCGCTCGCTTCCCCCGGCGTGCCGAGGGAGGGAAAAGAGAGAGGGTCGCCTAAAGCATCATGTGGCCTTCTTTCGCTGCCCTTCAATTTGGCCAAGGATCAATGCACCCAATTCGCGTATGATGCACGGCGTATGTCCGAAGCTACGTTCCACGTTTCCCAGATTGGCTCGGTGAACGTGGTGATGCTTCTGCTGCCCGAGATGATGGACAGCCAGGAGTTCGACCGGTTAAACGAAGAACTGCTCGTGGCCGTGTCGATCGCGCCCGAGGGCCACTGGGTGCTTGATCTGGCCAACCTCAATTACATGGGCAGCTCTTCGCTGGGATTGATGGTGAATGTTCGCCAGCGCATCAAACAAGTCGGCGGACAACTCGTCCTGTGCAATATTTCGCCGCCGCTGATGAAGATTTTTCGGACGTGCTGCCTGGAACGCCTGTTTGCAATTTCGCGCACGCGGGAGGATGCGCTTCAGAAAATGCGTTCGTAATTGACTACCTGCTAATCGGTGCGATCACCGCCGCCATTCGCCCGGTAACGCCTTTGTCGCGGCGATGCGAAAAGAATTCATCGGCATGGGTATGGGTGCAGCGATCTGAAAGATCAATTTGGCCTTCGGGCACGCCCGCGACCAGGAGCTGCCGCCGCAACGCTTCCCGCAGATCGACATAACCTTTTCCATCTTCGCAGCGGCGGATCGGCGCATTGTTTCCGAACACGCGTGAAAACTCATCCAGCACTTCAGGGCCCACGTCAAACGCATCGAACCCGATCGAAGGTCCAATGGCCGCGACGATGCGCGAGGAAGGGACATCCCGCCAACGGTTCATTTCCTCCATCGCCGCCACGGCCGCGCCATCAATCACGCCGCGCCATCCGGCGTGCACCGCCGCCGCCAGCTTCCCATCGTCGCTTGCCAGAAGGACCGGCACGCAATCCGCCACGCGTACGCTCAGCACGCGATTCGGGTCATCACCCACCAGCACATCAGCCTTCTGACTGTTATCGTGCGGCTTGCCGCGCTCCACCCGCACGACGCGGGCGCCGTGGACCTGATGCAGATGCATCCAATCCCGCTCGCCAAGTCCGGTGGCGCGCAAAAGAATCCGGTAGTTTTTTCGGATGCGTTCGGTCAGATCCTGGATATCGCAACCGTTTGGGTTGCCGAGATTCATCGAGTCGAAAGGCTTGACGCTCAATCCGCCCAGTCGCGTGCTAAACGCATGCGGCGTTCCGATTTCAGTCAGCAATCGCGATCGGTAGGTAACGACCCCGTCGATCGAAGTGTGTCGTTCAAGCATGAACCCATCCATGGGTAAAGTTCAGGTTAAATAATCGTGCACGATCCAGCGCCATTGCATTTACGTGGCACGGCTTTCTAAGCCGTGGTTAGGGGAGCCGCGGGTCCGGCGCCGGGTGAGATGTGGGAAAACCAACTTGCCGAATCGGGCATTTTCTTCCGAAGAATCAGAAGGTTGTCCCGTTGTCGAAACTTGGTTTTCCCACATCTAACCCGTCGCTGACCATTATCCCCCTTGATCATGGCTTGTCTTCGACCCTGAGGCTCAGACCCGAAGGGGAAAGCCATGGCACGAAAAGGCACGGAATCGCGCACGCGCATTTAATTAATCCCGAATCGATCCTTCATTCGCTCAAGCGCTGTTCGCGGCCGCTCACTTTTAAGCAACTCGCGCAAATTGTAATGCGTGAACCGTGCGGCGCTGGCGACATTTTTCGAATCGGCATTCGCCACCCAAAAATCAAGCGTATCGGGCCTGAAGAGCACCGATTGAATATTGCTGGTCATGCAGACCGGAAGGCTCATGAGTTCGCGCGCTCCGGCTGCGTCAAACGAACCGTAGCCTGCCTTTACCCGGTCGCAAAGGGTTTCGTATCGATCTCCCGCCGAGAGTAACACCGCATCCTCAAACGCACGCGGCAACTGCGCCACCGCTTCCCCCGGCTTGACCGTCACAAACTTGTCCGGCGTCGCTTCGATCCCAACCGCCAGCTTCGATTTCCCATCCGAAATCACATAGTAGTAATGGCACGTTCGCTGGGCCTTGCGCACGATCTCGACCGCTTCATCCAGCGTGTTGGCCTTCTCCATGACTTCACGCATGAGTTGAGCCATCGGCTTGCCGTCCCATTGGCCGTAACCGTCTCCGCCCATTTCGCCGATGCTGATCCCTTTTTCGTTCATTGCCGTGACGGAACCGATGAAGCCGGCATACCCAAGGTTGACCCATGCATTGCCGTAGTCGGGTTGATACACCATCACCACCGCGTTTTGTTCCAGTCCGACGCCGCGGAGGTAATCCAGCACGCGCCCGTGATACATGTGGCCATCTGCCGTGGCCTTCCCGAACAGCGAAAAGCCCGTGCAATGGAACAGCTCCGGGAAAAAGTTGGCGAGCCGGCCTTCCTGGCGATCCATCCCCGACGCATCCGCCATCGAATCCATTTCCGCCAGGTAGCGTTTGTCCATGAACGGCTCAAGGCGGGTTTCGGCCCCTTCAATCTCACTGAGAAACCACTTCCCTTTTTCAAACGAGCTGCCCACGCCGACGCCATAGAGAATGTGGTTGCAGATCTCCCGGATCTGCTTCTTCATCAATACCCCTTGCTGGCGGCCCATTTCCTCGGGAGATCCCTTTAGAAACAAAACCTGCGTGCCGTCGATGGTTTCAAGCCGGCCCCGGCCTTCTTCGGCGACCAGCCCGCGCTGGCCATCTGGGGGGCCCAGCGGAGCGACGCGCTCGCCCATCAGCTTTGGCGCGACCTGCAAAAACCGCATCAGATGCGCGACCGCCGTCGTCTGCACGTCCTCGCCCTCGGCGGCGTGGAGGTGCCAGCGTTCATCTGTCCACGGT
>DAIRGS010000005.1:23109-37174 GCA_036794395.1 Tepidisphaeraceae bacterium
CCACGGTTCCTCCAACCCAATCGAGGTGATATCGACTTGCACGTCGGCGACATTTTCGTCGACGAATGTAACGCGAAGCGGGAACCGGTCTGACTCGCGCAGCCAGAGCCGGACCTGCCCGCGGCTGAGTTTCAGCAGTTCCGCCGCCTGCGGCAGGATCTGGATATTCAGCACAATGCAGGGGTCACCATTGACCCTTTCGTCAGCAGCCTGCTGAACGTCGAGTACGTAAGGAACCATTGCAAGCTTCAATCGTGAGATCGGCAATGTGAAAGGACCGATCCGGGTCGTGTCGAGTCGATCAGGCTGTGCCTTAAATAGCGCTACGCCCGGCTTGCCCACCACGGCAAATTTCTTAGCCGGCTCATCAACCCACAGCGTATTCCCATCACGCCCAGCCGACACCGGAAACCCCGAAGCCACCACACTCACCCGAGCGCGATCCGGCGCTTGAAACGCCACATCACCCTCGAGCCCGGCAGCCTGCGTCGGCAGCCCCTCGGACTTGGTCAGCTTGAAATGAGCGGCCAGTGTCTGTGCCGGACCCGGCGTCTTCCCCTCAACGAGGTTGGCCCACCGACTCATCGCATCCAGCAGGATTTGCCTGCCGCTGGGTGGCGATGCTTCCTGCGCCCCCGCGCTTCCCCCTGAAACAATGCACGCGACCAGGATGACGATCGATATTGCAACGATCCGCAGGTGACGAGGGCGTATCATGCTGCGACACTACGTTCGCCCCGAAAGTCCGTCAATGAAAAACGACCCCCATCAAATCACCCGCCGCCTGCTTGGCCGCTTCAGTTTTACGTTCTTTGTCGTGGCGTTTTTTCTGGGCTATGAGGGGTATAAGCGATTCAACGCGATGGCCGGGGAGCTCGACTGGCGAACAATGCTCCTTTTTCTGGCCGCTACCTTCAGCGTCGTCCTCGGTTTTACCGGGCTGAGGGAACGCCATCGCGGCGATGAACCTTAAATAAATGGCCGTGCGCGATTCACCGCCATTGCATTTTTGTGGCACGGCTTTTGGAAAGCCGTGCCACGTAAACGCAATGGCGCGGAATTGCGCTCGGCGATTTACATCAGAAATCAAAAATCGCGTCGAGGGCGAAGGTCCATTGGTCATGACGGCTTAAGGCGTCGAAGAACCTTCTGGAGGAATAATCTCCGCGCAATTCGGGGCGGATTCGGAAGTTTGCGCCGATCGAATCGCGCGGGAAGGGGGTGATGGTCAGGCCCACGGTTGCCTCGTACAGGGTTTGTGAGAGGGCGGTGGTGAACCCTTCTTCGTCGCGATACCACTCGACGCGGGCACCAAGGCTGAGGAATTCATTCAAACGATAGACGGCATATCCGGAGATGCCGTACCAGTTGGCGTCGCCGAGGGCGGAGGAGCGGGCCTGGGTGCCGATGACGGCGTCCAACAAGAAGGTCAATTGGTCGGTGGGGGCATAATTCACGGTGAAATCGAGTGTTTCGCGGTAGTGGGTGTTATCGCGGTCTTCTTCCGGGCCGACGATCGCGGCCAGCGAAAGACTCAGTTGATTACTGATATCGCCGCGGACGCGAAACAGGCCGTCGATCGCACCGTTGTTGTCTTTGATTGATTGATCCCATCCGCGGGAGATGCCGCCTTCGAGGGTCAAATCCTTGGTGATCGGGTAGTAGCCTGTAACGCCGGTCAACGTGAACGGAAGAGCGGCTCCGAATGAGAAGCTGTGGGAATAGAAAACGCTAGAGCTGGGATCGATTTGTTTGAAGAAGAGGAATTTTCCCGCTCTGACGCGCAGTCCGTTGCCGATTGGGATCGCCACGTCGAGGTAGGCCTGGGGGAGATCGAACTGATATTCGGGGCCGTTAAAAAAGTCATCGGTATCGAGCAGGCCGTTGGAATGGATGAATCGGGAATCCGAGCCGTAAAGCATTTCGACACGGCCACCGACGTCGAAACGGTTGAGCGTGAGATCGACGGGGCGCTCGATGTTAAAATCGAGCTGGTTCAGCGTGACTCGGTTGTTTTGCAGATCGAACACCCGGCCGACATTTAAATCGCGGGCGGGGTTGTCGAAGTTCCAGGTATATGAGCCTTCGATGTGGCCAAACAGGCGAATGTTTGCCGCTTCCAGGGAATGACCCACCCCGACCTGATCGAGGAGGCTCATCAGGGGGGAGAGTTGGCCGGATGAGGGATTGAATCCTTGCTTGGTTGCGTAAATGGCATCGGGGCCACTGGCCGAGAGTTGGGCTCGCGCCAGGGGAGCGGCTGCGGATAGTGGCAGTAGCAGCGCGACCGCCAGTTTATGATAACACACGTGGCCTCCTCGGATTTTAAGTTACGTAACCGTCCGCCAATATGGAGCTTAACGATCCGTCTGACTATGGGAAATTTGGTGCTGCATTTTCCACAGGCTGCAAATAGAAGGTGTCGCAGCGCCTATTTTCCATGGACGCGCCCGCCGAGAGTTACCTATACTACCGGCTTAGACTCCCGACCTTGGCGGAGCGTTCGGGAATGGATAGTGGGTTGAGTTGTGGGTGAATCGTTCAACGCCGGCCGACGCCAGGCGGTTGCCATTGTTTCGATGATGAAAGCCGGGCGGACCTCAGCCTGGCTAAACCAAAGGGCCGCGGCACGCAATGGCCGGCCGTTAGCAAAAAAGGAGCTGGCTACGTGAGCACCAAGTCGTTTGCAGGGGTGCGCCACCCACTTCGTCGTCGCGATCGTCAATCGAACCGCGGAGCCGATGCGGTCGGGACGTCCGCGCGCAACGTGGTGGAGTGCCTGGAAGGACGCGTTTTACTGACGGCGGTGCTTTCGCCGGTTGCCGACACATTTATCCGGAACAACACTTACGCAAATTCCAATTTTGGCGGCTCGCAATTTCTTTACGTGCAGAATGCCTCGAGCGGGGATTCCCGCGTTGCGATGATGACGTTCGATCTATCGAGCATGAGCGCGATCACCAATGCGACGCTGCGCCTGAACGGCACCTTGGAAAATCCCAGTGGCGGCCCGGTGAACTTGGGGGTTTATCCGGTTAACAGCACGACTTGGACTGAAGGGGCGGGAACGACAAACAGCTTGAATGGGAATGGCGGCACAACCAATTCGCAGGCAACGGGTCCGGTCACGTGGACGAATGCTCCGGTCATTCCAAACACTTCAATTGTGGCGACTCCCGCGACTGTGAATCGGTTTGGGTTGGATACTTATTCGTGGGATTTGACCAGTTATTTGCAGAGTCTTCCGGCTGGAACGACGACCGTTTCGCTGGCGATTGAAGGCGCGACGGCCGGGCCTGATCTCGTCCGGTTTTTGTCGCATGAAGCGGGGGAATTCGGACCACAACTAATCGTCAACGGATCAGGGGGAACTTCAATTCCGGTGGCGACGGTTACCGCGCCCGATGTGACAGACCCGACAATGGCAACCGTGCCGGTATCGGTAGTGTATTCGGCGGATGCGCCCATTGATCAATCAACCATCACCTCCGGGAACATCTCGGTAAATGGTCCGGGCGGCCCACTTCAGGTGTTGAACGCGAGCATCGCGCAGCAGGGCGGGAGCGACAATTCGCTGGTGGCCAACTACACCGTTGCGGCTCCGACGGGCGGTTGGACGGCGGCAAATAACGGGCTTTATACAGTCACGGTTCAGGCGGGGCAGGTGGCGGTCAGTGGTGGGGGAACGGCAGCGGCCGCACAGGGCCAGTTCCGGGTGGCCGTGCTGGATTCGGCTGCGCCGACATCGGTCATCACCGCATCCAATATTACAACCGTGGGCGCATCAAGTTATCAGTTCACGGTCCAGTACAGCGATAATGTGGCCGTCGATCCGGCATGGGCGGATGTGGACAACGTTCAGGTGCTCGATCCCCATGGCACGGCGCTGAAGGTGATTTCAGCCGTTGCAGACATTAACACGCCCGGTTCGCCAAGGACCGTAACGTACACCGTGGCCGCTCCATCGGGTAAGTGGAGCGCGGACAACGACGGCACATACACGATCAACGTGTTGGCCGGCCAGGTGCGCGACACAGCGGGAAACGCGGCCGCCGCCAATACAACGCAATTCGACGTCAACATTCCGATTCCCGACACAATCGCGCCCACCGCAACAATTTCAGCTCCCTCGATCAACTCCCCCGGCGGAACGAGCCAGACCGTCAGCGTGACTTACGCCGACAACCGGGCGGTGGATGTTTCGACGATTAACGTCAGCAACATCACGGTTCAGGGACCAAATGGGCCAGTTCAGGTGACGGGCGTTCAGGTGTCGGCAACAGGCAATGGATCGCCGGTAACGGCGGTTTATACAGTGGCCGCGCCAGGGGGAACTTGGGATCAACCGGACAACGGCGTTTATACGATTACTGTTGTTTCGAACGGTGTGAAGGATACTTCGGGTAATTCGGTTGTGACCGCGACGGGATCGTTCAGCGTAGCCGCGACGCTTCCGGATACCGCTCCGCCAAATGCGCAAATCACTGCGCCCGCAATTACCACCGCCGGCGCGAGTTCCGCCACGATCACAATTGTTTACAGCGATAACGTCGCGGTGAACGCGGCCAGCATTGATACTGGGGACATAACCGTGTCCGGCCCCGCGGGGGCGCTGACGGTCACCTCGGCGCATGCGGCGGGCGGGAACGGTTCGCCGCTGGTTGCGACCTATACCGTAGCCGCTCCAGGCGGAAACTGGTCCAGCGATGACAACGGAAGCTACACCATCTCCCTCCAGGCTAATCAGGTTTCGGACACCGCGGGAAACCTTGCCAACGGAGTATCGGGCTCGTTTGCGGTGAACATCCCATCGGCCGTCAATAATGGGCCGAACGATCTGACATTCAACAGCGGCCAGTCGGTCAATACTAATTTCGTCACTGAAGCCATCGTCACGCAATCGGATGGAAAGATCCTGGCGGTTGGACGCCAGGGCGATTTGAGCACAGGCAGCTCACGCGGCGTAATCGAACGATTCAATCCCGATGGCACGATTGATAATAGCTTTGGCAATCATGGCATGATCGTGAGCCTGGCCGGTGTGAACGAGGCGTATTACGCGATTACGATGCAGGGGGCGAATCACTTCCTGGTGGCGGGAACCACCGCCGGCGATTTTGTGCTTTTGCGGTATGACCTTGAAGGTAATCTGGACAGCAGCTTTGGCGCGAGCGGCCGAACGGTCACTAACTTTGGCAGCGATGCCGATACCGCGCGCGGAATCGCAATCTCGGCTGCCGGGCAGATTGTGATGGGCGGGGATTCGGGAGGCAATTTTGCCTTTGCCCGCTACGACGCGGCTGGGCACCTCGATCAGAATTACGCCCAGGGCGGCCGCCAGCTCTTTGGTGTTGGCACCGGAACCAATAACGGGCTGGGCGGAATTGTGGTGCAGAGCACCGGCGAAGTTGTCGCCGTTGGATCAGTTGGATCGGGCGTAGTTGTTGTGCGATTGACCTCCGCCGGCGAAGCCGATGGGACCTTCGGCAATGGCGGCATGATCAGCCTTTCTCAAATCACCGCCCGCACCGATCTGGGATCGCCCGACCGTTCTGAAGGAATCGCATTGCAGGCAAGCGGCGGAATTCTGGTGGCCAATCGCACGGCCTCGGGCCATTTCGGCCTTGTCCGGCTCAACCCAACCGGAACCGTCGATACGAATTTCGGCACCAATGGCCTGGTGACCACCAACTTTGGCGGCGATGACGACGCAGACGCGGTGATCGTTCAAAGTACGGGACAAATCATCGTCGTCGGGACCTCGCTTAAGAGCGGCGCGGCCAGCACGGCGGTCGCGGTGTATGACTCAGTCGGCAATCCACTCACAACGTTTGGATCGCAAGGGATTTTGACATTGCCCAGCGATGTATCGATCGCAGCGCCGGCAGCCAAAACCGCCGGGGCGATCGCGCCTAAATCGCTGCATGTGGGTGATATCGTACTTCGCGCATTCGGCACGGTGACGGCGGATGGCCGCGTGGTCATCGGCACCAGCAACGAGGCGGTTTCCGCCACGACATCGTCAACATTGCGAAGGCTGATCGTGCCCGGCGCGATCACTGCCGGGCCGGACGTTGGCGTGCTGGTGGGCGATTTCGGGATAGTGAACGGGAAGCTTAAGAAGCTGGTGGTAACCGATGCCGACGGCACCAAGATTACCTTCGCCCTCACGGGTGGAACCGGGCAGGTCTTCCAGAACGGCAATCGCTATTCGCTGGTCGTGAACGACAGCGGCAAAGGCGTGACCATCACCATCACCGGAAAAGGCGGCGATGGCCGGGTGAGTCTGGATGATGTGACGGTGAGCGGAACGCTTAAATCGATATTGGCGAAAAACTCGGACGTGTACAGCACGCTGCACGTCACCGGCGCGATTGGAAAATTGACGTTGGGCAACATCATCGGCGTGGTGTGGTCGGGCGGCGCAATCGCCAGCGCAACCGCGGGCGATCTCACGGGCAGCTTCTATGCGACCGGCGCCTTGGGCAAACTGACCTTTGGCAATGTAGCCGGCACGATCGCGTCGGGATCGGGCGTAATCGGAAGCATCTCGGCGGCAAGCCTCGACAACGCGCGTATTCTCAGTGGCGCTAATCTAGGCGCCGACGGACTGGTGAGCGGATCGGGAAGCGGCGCCAATGATGATACCTATGGCGCGGGCGCTATCGGGTCGCTTAAGGTGAAGGGCGCAATCGCATCCAGTTTTGTGGGCGCGGGTGTCAATCCGGTGGATCAGACCTTTGGCAACACCGGCGATCAACTCGTGGGCGGAACCGCAAGCTCGATCGGATCGATCACCGCCAAATCCGCCGATGATGCGAGCCGGTTTGAGGCGGGGTCAATTAAGAAAGCGAAGCTATCAAAGACGATCGACGTAACGGCAGATAGTCGGTTCAAGATTCTGACTTAGGCGATGCCAGATCGCAGTTCCAATCGGAAACGGTCATGCCGTTGGGATCGGCGGTGCATTGCCGCCCTTCATTACGGGTCGATCCACAAAAAAACCTCCGATTCCAAAATCGGAGGTTCTGGTGAAGATTAGCGTGCGGGCTACTTGCCGGCGTCCTTCAATTTGTCACCCTGCTTTTTCATTGCATTGCCGGTGGCTCTGGCCGCGTCTTTGGTTTTATCAACGCCCTTTCCAGCGACGTCTTTGGTCTTGTCGGCCGCTTTGTCGATCCCGTCCTTGATCTTGTCCTTCATGTCACCCATGGGTGGCTCCTTAAGTAAAGATTCCTGTTCAAACCATCTTTAACAATAGCAACGCGGGCAAGCTGGCGTAACGGTGAAAGAACGAACTTTCGCGCATGGTTGGGGCCGGTCCAGCGAGGAGGACGGGCAAGTAAATCTGTCCGGTCACGCAACACTCCTGGCGAACAGGCGATAACCCCGCGGATTACCCGAAATCGAGTGACTGGTTCATTCGACGGCGTAATCGGTCGTAACATTGGAAAGAGGCCTGTCGTGTCTATTAACTTTTCGGCTCTGACGTCGGCCGCGATCTATTCGCGACCGCTCACGTTAGACCACGGTACGCCGCGTGAGGGATTGAACGATTTGTTCAATCCGGGCGCTGCGGTATCGTTAAACCCGCAACCCCTGCCGCCGAAGGTCGCATATTTGTCGCGCCTGAGCCCGGGGAGCACGGTTTCGCTCAGTCCGCAGCCCTTGCCGCCCAAGGAATTGCTCCAGAGTACGTATCTGAATCCTGGAGTTCTGGTGGAGCTCAATCCGCAGCCACTGCCTCCTGATCCGCCGCCGGAGTTGGCGAATTTGTGGACGCATTCGGCAGTGTTGACGTCGTCACCGGCCAGCGCGCTTGAATGGTTCCATCCTTCGAACCTCAACCTTGGGGCACTGTTCGGTGGGATTGCAGCGCGATAGGGTGACCACGTTGTATTTTTTGATTGAGCGACTGTGTATTCGCAGGCAGGGTGATTGTCGAGTGGCTCTGAGTTGTATGTAGGAGCCGCTCGCCATTCGCTCGCGCCTTGGCCTTTTCGCTCGAAGAGTTAAGGGTCGGACACGCTCGTGCTTGGCCGAACTGGCTATGTGAGATAGGACTGGCGCCGCCGGCCTAAGATTCGCATAAACCAGGATTCAACATGGCCAACGTCAACCACAGCATCTCCGCAGAATTACAATTCTTCATCGAAGCCCAACACGTTTTCTTCGTCGCCTCCGCCCCCACCGGCCCCGATGGCCACGTGAACCTCTCCCCCAAAGGCATGAATACCTTTCGCGTCTTGAGCCCCACGCAGGTCGCCTACCTTGACTTCACCGGCAGCGGCAACGAAACCGCCGCCCACATTCTCCAGAATGGCCGCATCACTTTCATGTTCTGCGCCTTCGAAGGCAAACCTTCCATCCTCCGCCTCTACGGCCGCGGCCGCACGATCCCGCCCCAGTCCTCCGAATTCGCTACCCTCGCTCCACGTTTCCCCGAATTACCAGGCATCCGCCAAATCATCCTCGCCGACCTCACCCGCATTCAAACCTCCTGCGGCTTCGCTGTCCCCATCATGAATTTTCAATCCGAACGCGACGCCCTCATAAAATGGGCCGACAAAAAAAGCCCCGAAGGCCTACGCGAATACCGCGCCCGCAAAAATAAGTTCAGCATCGACAACCTGCCCACCGCTTGACGGAACGAAACGGGGACGCAGCTAGTTTCAAAACTAGCTGCGTCCCGGTTTGGATTCTTATTCATTTGGAACTTCCATCACCGCTTCGCGTCCAACCCAGTAGTGGGTGCATCCTCGCACCCTGACCTGCAACCATCGATTTTCAGGAGTTTCCCATGTGGAGGCCTCTCGCGCTATCCGCCGTGCTTTTGTTCGCTGTCGTTTTTGGCCAATTTGCCCCCGCGCAAACCGCACCGCCCAATGACTCCCGCCCCGCATCCGAGCCCTCCACCGCTCCCAACAAGATCACCTCCGTCACCGTCTACCAGGGCAACGCGCTCATCACCCGCTCGGTTGATGTTCCAGCCGGCACCGGCCTCACCGAACTGATCGTCCGCTCTCTTCCACCGCAAACGATCGACACTTCGCTCTTTACCGAGGGCACCGATGGTCTGCGCGTTTTAACCACCCGGCTGCGTACCCGTGCCGTGATGGACGACACCCGTGCCGAAGTACGCGCCAAGCAGGACCAGATCAATCAGCTCAACAACAAGAACCAGGAGATTCAAAAGCAGCAGGAAGTCATCGCGCAGAACCTTGCGCTGCTGTCGAAGCTCGAAGCATTTACCGCCGCGACAATGCAGCAGCTTACCGAGAAAGGCGTTCTCAGCGCCGAGAACACCATCAAACTGGCCGGCTACGTCATGGATCAGCGCCAGGCCGACTCCAAACAACAAGTCGCCCTACAGCAACAACTCACCGCCAACCAGCAGCAGATCGAATTCCTTCAGCGCCAGCTTTCAGAGCTCACCAGCGGCGCCAGCCACACCGAGCGCGAAGCCGTCATCGTCCTGGACAAATCCAACGCTGCCCCCGGCCAGGTTCACTTGAATTACCTGGTCAACCAGGCCGGATGGCAGCCTCAATACAAGCTTCGCGCCGGCGCCGAAAAGGACCCGGTGCAGGTCGAATACCTCGCCGCCATCCAGCAGCAGACCGGCGAAGACTGGTCGGATGTGCAGCTGGTCCTCTCCACCGCCCAGCCCATGCTCAACGCCGCTCCCCCTGAGCTGCTCGCCTTAAGCATTACCGTTGGCCTCCCCGGCCAGCCCGCTATCGCCGTCAATGGACCGCTCGGCGGATCCAAAACCGAGAGCTACAAGGCCGCCCGCGATCTGCGCCAACAGGCGCAGCAGGAGCTGGCCAAAAACAATTCCACCAGCGCCTTCGGCTACCTCAACTCCGCCGCCGCTTCGCAGCAATGGGCCGAGTTGCTGGCGCGCGAGGAAACCAGCGCCGACGCCGCCGAGGCCAATCCCCGTGAAGGCCCCAGCGTCGCCTATCACCTGCCCGCCCGCCTGACGGTGCCTTCCCGCAACGATTCGCAGCTTGTCGAAGTGGCGCGCATTGAATTGGCCCCCACCTATTTCTACAAGGCCGTCCCCGTCCTATCGCCGCACGTGTATCGCCTCTCGCGCCTGGCGAACAAGAGCAACTACGTCCTTCTGCCCGGCGAAGCCACCGTCTACGTCAACTCTGATTTCGTCGGCCGTATGACGCTTCCGCTGGTCGCCATTGGTGAAGAATTCACCGCCGGCTTCGGCGTCGATCCTCAGATACAGGTCACCCGGGAACTGGCGTCCAAGAACCATTCCGTTCAGGGCGGCAACCAGGTCCAGACTTACGATTACCGTATTCGCGTCATCAGCTACAAGCCCGGTCCCGTCCAGCTCCAGGTCTGGGATCGCCTGCCCAAAGCCGAGACCGAAGCCGTCGCCGTCGAACTTGCCGAGCCCACGCCCTCCCTCAGCATCGACCCCGACTACCAGCGCACCGATCGCCCCAAAAACCTTCTCCGCTGGGATCTCTCCGTGAACCCCACCGCCAACAACACCACAACTCCCACCATCACCTACCAGTTCCGCCTCCAATACGACCGCAACGTGGCCATCGGTAACTTCCAACCCGCCAAACGGTAAGAGACGCATCTTTCGTAAGCCGGCCTATCATGTCACCGTAGCTGACTTCACCAAAATAAACGTGCGCGATCCGTCAATTGTGGTGCGGGCTTCCAAGCCTGCACGTGCAGGTCTGGAGACCTGCACCACAAGCGCGTGATCGTGCCGCGTCACCTCTGAACTTTCCAACTCGCTCCAAGCTTCTTCAATTCCGTTTGAATCTCCCCCAACGGCACCGACCAATCCCGCGAACCGCGCTGCCGGAACAGTCGCATTGTTGGATACCACGGCGTGTCGGTGCGATTCAGCATCCACCGCCAGTCGGGCATGTATTGAACCAGCACCCACACCGGCTTACCCAGCGCGCCTGCCAGGTGCGCAACTGCCGTGTCGACCGTGATCACCAGATCGAGGTTTTGAATCAGCGCTGCCGAATCGGCCATATCGCCGAGCTGTTCGTTCCAGTCTTTCAGCACCATTCCGGGCGGGGGCGACTGAGCCTGAATTGCGGTTGGTCCCTTCTGCAGGCTGTAGAAATTGGCGCCTTTGATCGATGCCAGTCCCGAATAGTCCGACAGTTTGATTGAGCGAAGATGGTCGGTCGGATGGTCTGGATTGCCTGCCCATACTAAACCGATTTTCAATCCCGCGGGTTCATCGGCTAAACGTGCGGCCCAATAGTCCGCCGTCGCGGGCAGAGGCTTGAGATACGGCACCTCAGCGGGAATGGTTTCGAGCCGGGTGCCCAGGAGATACGGGAGGCTCATCATCGGATAATGAACGTCGAACGGCGGAGCCTGTTCCTTGTCCGTGAAGACCTCTTCGATACCCAACTGTTCCGTCAGCAATCGTTTCACCGCGCCCCAGCATCGAATTAATACGCGACCGCCGCGCGCACGAACAATCGGCACATAACGCGCGAACTGAATGGCATCGCCCAGACCCTGCTCAGCGTGAAGAAGAATCCGCTGGCCGTGCAAATCGCCTCCATCCCAGAGCGGCTGCGGGAAACCTCGCGTCTTCAATCGCTTGCCCGCCTCCCAGCGCGCTTCGTAATCAACCAGGCCGCGCTCGAAATCACCTTGCACCAGTCTGAGAAGGCCGAGGTTCAGCCGGGCCTCGGCGTAGGAGGGGCGCTGGATGAGTGCCGATTCGAATGCCGCGATCGCTTCATCTAATTTTCCCGATTGGTAGAGGTTTGAACCGAGGCTGTTATATGCCTCGGGAAAATGCGGCTTGATTTGCAGCACCCGCAGGTAGTTCTCGCGGGCTTCGGCCGATTGACCCTGCCGATCAAGGGCGTTTCCGATGTTTTGAATCGCCTCTGGAAATTCCGGCCGAAGCTCGACGGCCCGCTGATAGCACTCCAGCGACTCATCGCGCCGTTCCAGTTTTTGCAGCGCCGTGCCGAGATTGCACCAGACGTCCGGGGAGTCGGTGCGGAACTTCAGCGCCTGGCGATAGACCGCTTCGGCCTCAGCGTGCCGATCCAGATCCTGCAACACACCACCCAGATTGGTGTAAGCCTCGGGGTAATCGAGCTGGGCCTCGACCGCCTTCCGATAGGCATCAATGGCCTCGGGCTTACGGCCCAGGCGATTAAGCGCGTGAGCGTAGTTGTACCAACCTTGGGCGTTGCCCGGCTGGAGCGCCGTGGCGCGTCCCAAAGCCTCGGCCGCTTCTTCCAGCCCATCGTGCTCGGCAAGGATATTTCCCAACCGAAGGTGCGATTCGGCGAACTCCGGTTTAATCGTCGCGGCTTTGCGAAATTCATTTGCCGCACCCCGCCAATCTCCCTTGCGATACAGCAAATTTGCCAGGTTGTGATGCGCCTCGGCCAGAGCGGGATCCAACTGAATCGCTTTTCGATAGGCCTCGGCGGCCTGTTCATCCTCCCCGGCATCACTTAGCAAGTTGCCAAGATCGTTCCAAAGGCCAGCCGTTTCGGGGCGAAGCGTGGTCATGCGGCGCTGCGCCGCGATCGCCTCGTGGGTTCGTCCGGCCAGGCGGGCCAGGGAGGACAGGTTATTCAATGCGTCGAAGAAATCCGGGTCCAATGTTACAGCCTGGCGATACGCCGCCAACGCCTCATCGTTCCGCCCGGCTGCCCGGAGCACCACGCCCAGATTCCCGTGAAACGGCGCTGCGTTAGGGATCAGCGAAATCGCCTTGCGAATCAGTTCCATGGCCTCGGCCGTCTGGCCGACCTGTTGCGCCAGCACCCCGAGCAGATGCAATGATTCGGCGTGATTTGGATTGGCCGCCAACACCTGGCGATACGCCGTCTCCGCTTCGCGCAGTTGGCCCGACTGGTGGTGCCCAACACCCCGCTCGAAAATTCGCTGCTGGGTCGTCGCGTCCATTTACTTTTTCAGGAAATTCGCCAGCAGGCGCTCGCCCTGCTCGGTAAGAAAGCTTTCAGGATGATATTGAACCCCCTCAAGCGGCCAGGTCTTGTGGCGCACGCCCATGATCTCGTCGTGATCGGTCCAACTGCTGATCTCATATTCCGGCGGCAGCGTGCCCTGGCGAATAATCAGGCTGTGGTACCGCGTGGCCGTGAATGGATTGGGCATGCCCTGATAAATAGTCCGGCCATCGTGATGAATCTGATCCGTCTTCCCGTGCATCAATCTTTCCGCTCGAACCACCTCAGCTCCAGCCATGAAGCCGATGCACTGATGGCCCAGGCACACCCCCAGCACCGGCAACTTCGGCCCAAAATACTTGATGATGTCATTGCTCACGCCCCCCTCTCGCGGCGTGCAGGGGCCGGGCGAAATCACGATGTGACTTGGCTTGAGCGCCTCAACCTCGGCCACCGTCACCTTATCGTTGCGAAACACCTTGATCTTAATCGACGGCGCCACCTCGCCCAGTTTCTGAACCAGGTTGTAGGTAAACGAATCGTAGTTATCGATCAGGACAATCATCGGCCTCAACAAAGGTATGAGCCGTTTGGGGAAAAGTAAAACCAGCCCTGTTCGCAGCTCAAACCAGTTCCAGCGGGAACGGTGTCAGGTTCTCAACGCCATCGGCCGTCACTCGATACTGGTTCTCCAGCCGCATTCCCAGCCGCAATTCCTCGCCATATAGGCCGGGTTCAGCGGTGAAGATTTCTCCCTCCATCAACGTGTCATCCCACTTCAAATTCAGATGCGGAAACTCGTGGGGCTGCAACCCGACTCCGTGCCCCAGATGATGCGGAAAAGTCTTCCCGGTTTTCGACAGATAATGAGCGTTCACCGCATTGAAGATCTCCTGACATCGCACGCCCGGCTTTGCCATCCGCTCCACAATTCGCAGCGCGTCTGTCACCACGGCCCATGCTTTGAGCTGCGTGTCGGTGGGTTTGCGATCTACCGAAATCGACCGGCAATTGTCTGAGAAATATCCGCGATAAGCTGGGCCGAGATCGAGAATATACAGCTCACCGGCCTCGGCCCGCCGACCGTTCCCGTCGCCCACGCGATCGCGACCGTC
>DAIRGS010000005.1:37184-57066 GCA_036794395.1 Tepidisphaeraceae bacterium
CCCGCCGATCCTTTCGAGGCGGGCCGCCACGCGCGCCGCATGCGTAATCATTGCCCAGATGCGCCGAGAGCGGCTCCCCCGCCACTTCAACTGCCGCCGCGTGCAGCTCGCTGAAAACATGTAGTTCGGCAATGCCCGGTTCAATGATTTGCCGTGCCCGCTCGTACATCTTTCGCGTGCACTCGATGGCGACTTTCATCAGTGCCAGCTCGTCAGCATCTTTCACGCGCCGATGTTGCCAGAGTTCCGCATCAATCGTCTCACAGTCAGCTTCGGTGGTTGCCGCGACGAGTGAATTCACCGCCGAGCTGTCGATTCCGAGTCGCGAAACACGCCGGTCGCTCAATATGCCCAGCACTTGCCCCGCGATCACTTCGGACTGTTCCTGCCGTTGAGTGCTGTTCCACGACGCCTCATACGCGGTAACGCGATCAGCCGCCGCCCGTTCGTCGGGTTTGTTGGCGGTGATCAGAGCCGATTTTCCGTCGGCAAACAGCACAAATCCCGCAAACTGCTGCCAGAATGGGAGATGAGCGGTCAGGTAATAGACATTGGGCGTATGCCCAATCACCGCCGCATCCAGCCGTCGATCGGCAAGCACCTGCAACAACCGCCCCTGCCTACGCCGTGACTGAGATGGATCAAGCATGGCACCTTCATCCTTCATTCAAAAAAAAATTGCCACAGATAAACACGGATGAACACAGATAAGACGAAATCGCAAAAGCTGCATTCTTATCTGTGTTCATCTGTGTTTATCTGTGGCAATGAATATTCAATCCGCCGCTCGCACGCGGACGCTGGCGGCATGGGCATCAAGGCCTTCGGCCTCGGCTAACGCGATAATCGCCGGGGCATCTTTTGCCAGGCCTTCTGCCGTGTACCGCTCGACGCTGCTTCGCTTCATGAATTCGTAGACACTGATTCCGCTGCTGAACCGCGCGGTCGTATTCGTCGGCAGGCAATGGCTTGGGCCAGCCACATAATCCCCGGCCGCCACCGGGCTATGCCTTCCCAGGAAAACAGCCCCTGCATGTCGAAGCTGGGCCATGACGGCATTGTCGTCTTTCGTCTGAATGTTCACGTGTTCCGCTGCCAGCTTATTTCCCCACTCGATAATGACATCCATCGAAGGGTCCACCAGAATCGCGCTATCCCGATCCAGCGCGCGATCGATCGCCTCAGCCCGATTCAACACGCTTTTCTGTTGCTCGATTTCATTAATCACGCGCGCGGCCAGTTGCTCGGATGTGGTCAGCAGGTAGCAGCTTCCCGGATCATGTTCCGCCTGCGCGATGAGATCGGCCGCGATCGCCCGTGCGTCACCGGTTTCATCCGCGATGACCACAATTTCGCTGGGCCCAAGAAACCCATCAATACCCACGCAGCCCGCCAGGGCCCGCTTGGCGAGTTGAACATACCGGTTCCCCGGCCCCACGATTTTATCCACCGCGGGAATCGTTGCCGTTCCGAATGCCATCGCGCCAATCGCAGCCGCCCCACCCGCGCGAAACACATCGGTCAACCCCAGTTCCGCACACGCAGCCAAAACAAGATCGCTCCGCCCGAACCTGCTGGGCGGGGAGCAGACCACGATCCGCTTCACGCCCGCCACCTGGGCCGGCACGGCCAGCATGATCAATGTCGACGGATACGATGCTTTTCCACCGGGAAAATAAAGCCCGGCACTGTCCAAGGGCGTAAACCGCATCCCCAATTCCACCCCTTCCCGCACAAACGAAGGCTCCTCTTTGGGCATCACCTTCGTCTGATACTCCCGGACCTGCGCAATTGCCTGACGAAGGGCCGCCATCAGTTCGCCGCTCAATCGCGAAGCGGCCCGCGTCATTTCATCGGGTGCGACGCGAATTTGAGGGGCGGTGAAATCAGGATCGTCAAATCGGCGGGCGGATTCGACCAGCGCTTCATCTCCCCTCCGAGCCACGTCCTCAAGAATCTGCCGGATCGCACCGTCTTCGGTCGAGCCGCCAAATACGACGTCGCGCGGATCGAGCCGGAGCTTGCGCAGCAGACCTTCGGCGCGCCCAAGATCTTCAGGATTTGCCAAACGAAGGATCGGAATCATCGGAGCGATCTTATGCGCCACGGCCGCGCTCGCCAGCGATTCGCGCTTGCCATGAACACGTTGTGGGTTTTCTCACCTTTCCTTAACTCCCAATTGTCCTTGCGACCACTGCGGGCCGACCGCCTGATTTTATACCCGCGGCGTCACTCACTCTCCCTGGACCAAGCCCGCACTAGCGCCACCTCCCCCAATCCCAACGCCAAAGCTCCCAGCAAAACCCACGGCCCCAAATCCACGCCCTCGCGATCGCCCGCCACCACCGTCGAAATCGGCCGGTCGCTCGGATCGATTCGCCGTACTCGAACGTCTTTTTCCAGCGCCGCCCATTGCCCTTCGGTCAACTGCGTAAGGTCCGATTCCTCCCGCCCCGTTCGAATTGCGAAGTCGAATTTCAGCTCGCCGGTTCGGTCCTTCACCGTCAGCCGGTAAATCCCCGGCTCATGCGTATTATCATACTGATATTCTGTCGTTCCTCCATATTGTGCCCCATTGATTGATCGCTGCCTTCCATCCGGCAAATCAAGCGTTGCCGGCTCCGAAATCGCCTCATCCACCGTCACCCGGATTGCTTCGCCCGTCGATAAATTGTGCGACGGCATTGTCCCCGCAGCCAGATACCTCACCGCCGATTGAACGAAGGGAAGGTAAAAGCTCGATAACGGCAGCGTGCTCCAATCCGCATCCAGCGACGTCGTCACCAGCAGCACCCGCCCCTTTCCTCCGGCCGATTCCAGCAAGAATGGCGCCCCGGACGTGTACCACGCCAGCGCCCGCGCCTCGGCCGACCGCGGCGTGGTCGGGAAGTACCGGCCAATTGTCGGAAACAACATCAAATCCGGCCGCTGGTGCAAAAACTGAAACACCGCCGTCGAAGAATCATATCCCACGATGCTCGTCGCCTGTGCGCCATCCGCGCCGGTCGCATCCTCAAGCTCGGCCGGCAAAATCCCCGCCCCCTCCCGCCACAACTGCTCATTGTAATTCTCGACCCGCACCAGGCTTCCCGGCGCTACCAGCAATCCCCCGCCCCCATAAACATACTGCTCCACCGCCCGGGCCTGCACCTCGCTGAGCCGTTCCACGTTCGCCAACACGAGCACTTTGTAAGAACTTAATTCCATCTCCCCAAGCTTGTCCTCAGAAACCACTTCCACCGCGCATGGGTCCCGCCCCTCCCGTCCCATCGTCTTGAAAGGAGACAACGCGAGCTTCAAAAAATCCGATTCATTTCGAAATTGCTTTAGCTCGGTCCCCCAATCCTCACCGCTCACGATCAGCACGCGAATCGGCTCAATCACTTCGATCACGCCATCGGCGTGATCGTCTGCCCGATAGCCGGTGCTGCGAATGTCGGCGCCTACGACTTGCGGCCCTGCCGCCGTGAATGCCCCGCCTTTGATCGGCGCGATCACCCGAACCGTGCCTCCTGCCGGAACGCTGACCGTCGTCTCGAACTCAACTTTGTGATTGACCGAAACGCTCACTGGCAGCGCCGCTCGCGCCGTGGTCCCGAAATTCTTGATCTCCACATTCAGATTGGCCCCCTGCCCCAAAATGGCCGGCCCATCCAGAAGCTCCACGCTCTCCAGCGCCACATTATCGGCGTCGCCATTCCCAACCGGCACCACGAAGATTCGGGTGGTTGCATGCGATTTCTCCGCGCTCTCATTCCATCGGTTGGCAAAAACCGAATCCATGCCAGTCCAGTTCCGCGCCTGCCGATCCGTGACGATGTAAAAATCCCGCGCTGACGACCCCTCCCGATCCAGCGCGGTAAACGCGTCATGCAGTCCCTGGCGGATATCCGCCGGATCATGATCCACCCGCGCCGCGTCGATTCGATCGGCCACCGATTGCAAATCTGCCGTCGGCGCCGTCTCCCCCTCCGGCTGACGCGCTCCCATCAACACCAGCGCCGCCCGATCCCCCCGGTGTAGCCCCGCCAGCACTTGCTTGCCCGCCACCTGCGCCACCGAGAAACGGGTATGCCCGTTCTCCTCAAAATCCATGCTGCCCGAGCAATCGAGCAGGATCGCCGCATCCACCCGAGCCCGCACGCCGGAATTGGTCACCGCTCCATTTGGCGCCGGTGGCATGGCCGCACGATATTGAAGCACCTGCGCATGCCACGCCAGCGCCCGCCGTCCCAGCCCTGTCGCCACCGCACCCAGCGCCGCGGCAAGCAGGATCAACCCCAGTTGCCGCCCGCGTAATCCGAATTGCCGGATTGATGAAACGGCCATCAGCCCCAATGCCACCATTCCCAGCCCAAATCCCACCGACCCCGCACCACAAGAGATTTGCCCTCGGTTCGCCGTCCGCAACGCCCCTTCCGCCCCCGCCTGCATCGACCACTTCTGCAACACCGGCTGCGCCAGCGCCACTGCCACCAGCCCCACCATCGCCATCCGCATCGCCAGCAACATAAACTGATTTAACTGCGCGCTGTACTGCTGCCGCCCTTCCAACCCCTGCAAAAAAACCATCGCCCCCCAGTCCACAGTCTGAAACCGCGTCCGACTCAACAAATGCAACACCAACGGCACCACCGCCCCCGCCAACCCAATCAACGAAGCCGTGTTGCTAAATGTCAAAAACATGATCAACCATCGAGTCGTTATGTGGTCAATTGTCAGTGGTCAGTTGTCAGTGGTCAGTCGAATTTTCATATCTCTGACACTCCGCGATCGTTTCGTCATTTGATCATTCGAGTTTCGAATTTCATTCGCCTGCCCTGAGCTTGTCGAAGGGTCATTCGTCATTCGAATTTCGTATTTCTGTTCTCCCTCCGCCTTTCTGCCCACTGCCTATCTCCCCCCCACCTCTCGTCGATGCAAAAAGGCGGTAACCGCATCAATCAACGATCGATCCGTCACAAACGCATAAAACTCCGCCCCCGTCGCCCGGCACAACTCTTCCAGCCCCCGCCGGTGCTTCCGAAAGTTATCCAGATAGATCCGCCTGATCATTGCCGGCTCTTCCAGCAACGGCTTCTCCCCTTCCAATCCCCGGAACCGCGCCCAAGTCTTAAACGGGAATTCAATTTCATCCCGATCCAATACCTGAAGCAGAATAATCTCATGCCGATCGTGATGGAGCCGTGCAAGTCCTTCCCGCAGCTTTGTGATGGGCGTAAAGAAGTCCGACACCGCGATCACCAGCGATCGTCTCCCCAACCGATCCGCCGCCTGTTGCATTGCGTGGGCAATCCGGGCTTCTCCCTGCGTCCCAGAGCGTTCAAGCAGATCGATCAATCGCGACAACTGATGCGTGCCATTTTTAGGCG
The DNA here is from genome assembly GCA_036794395.1 of Tepidisphaeraceae bacterium. Taxonomy (GTDB): domain Bacteria; phylum Planctomycetota; class Phycisphaerae; order Tepidisphaerales; family Tepidisphaeraceae; genus DASXMX01. The sequence goes on from DAIRGS010000005.1 coordinate 42,557, forward strand.
CCAGCCACTGTTCCAATTTCCGCGCGAATAGCCCCATCCCCACGCTCTCGGTCTGCGCCAGCATCAAATACGCCAGCGACGCCACCAGCTTCGCGGCGTACTCGTGCTTACTCACCCCCGCCCGCCCCACGTAACCCATCGACCCGCTGCAATCCAACATCAACACGCATCGCAGGTTCGTCTCTTCGTCAAATTCTTTGATATAGGGCCGATCCGTCCGTGCAAATACCCGCCAATCCAGCCGCCGTGGCTCATCGCCCGGCGTATAAAACCGGTGCTGGCGAAACTCCACACTCGCCCCCTTCACCGGACTGCGATGATGCCCAATGATGCTCCCCTCCACCACCCGCCGGGCGCTGAGCTGCAAATGATTCAGCCGCTCCACCAGGTTCGGCTCAAGATATCGAGTAACGAAACTCATCGCCTCTCAGTATAACCAACTCCCCGTTGACGCGTCGTGGCACGCGCTTCCAGCCCCGTGCTATATGAGAGTGCGTAATCACACGCTTCCGGCTAAAGCCTTGCCGCCCAACCCTCATCCTATTCCCAACAGCCCCCCACGCCGGGGCAGAGATGTACTCAGCGCCGCCCCGGCTCCTCGAAGCGCTGCAATTTCCGCCCACCACCAATAATTCCTCGCCCCTCCGAAAATCCCCCCACCTGCGGCATGATAAGCATCGGATGAACCAACCGCCTGGGCATGACAGAGTCGCGGAACTCTTTGACACCTACGCCCCGGCGCTGCTGCTTTACGCCCGGCAATGGGTCGGCTCATCCGAAGCCGATGATCTGGTCCAGCGTGTGTTCGTCCGCCTTCTGGCCGGGAACCGCCTTCCCGACCAGCCCCGGCCATGGCTGTTCCGCTGCATCCGCAACGAGGCCATGGCCCAATGGCGCGCCGATCAACGCCGCGGCCGGCGCGAACAGCACGCCGCTTCATCCACCCCAGCGTGGTTCGTTGCGCGCCCGGACGACCCACTGTGCGCCCGCGAGGCCCAGATCGCCCTCGAATCGCTGACGCCCGAAATGCGTGAAGTCGTCACCCTCCGTCTCTGGGCCGACCTCACCCTGTCCGAAATCGCCGAAATCACCGGCGTGGTGGTTTCCACCGTCCACGCCCGCTTTGCCGCCGCCATCGAATCACTGCGCCAAAAACTGGAGCCCCCATGCAAGACCCCGAAACACTAAACCCGCCTGACTTCGACCTCCCCAACGCCCTTCGCCGCTTGCAGCCCACAGCGCCCCAATCGTCGCAGCGCGACATCTGGTACCGCGCCGGTTTGGCGGCTGGCCGCCGTCGCGTCAACATCTGGCGCTCCGCCGCCGCGGCCATGACCCTCGTCGCCACCTTGCTGCTCGCCACCGCTCACCGCTCAAGTCCCACGGCTCCCCAACAACAGATCGCACAGCGCCAATCGCCTTCGCAATCTGCGGTCCCCGACATCGATCAATCAACCACCAATTCCACTGCCGCCTACGCGCGTCTCCGCGCCACCATCACCCGCGATGGCTTCGCCGCCCTCTCGTCTTCCGATCCCCCCAGCAGCAATGGCACGCCCCCTCCACCCTCGCGCCATGACTCGCCCGGCTTCAATGACTCCGATTTCTTACCCGCCAACCTGACCCCCCAAGGCTAATCATGAACTCCGCAAAACTCACATTCTTGTGCATCATCACCCTCATTATTGTCGCAACCCTGCGGTCGCAAGCCCAGTCTTCGCCGCTGCCCACAACAACCGCCTCCACGCGCCCCTCCACCCCAGATATCGAGAATCTAATCGTCCATCCATCGCCCACCACGCGCCCATGGATGCAATACCGGCTGCTGCCCGACGCCACAGACTTGACCGAAGGCAATGCAGTCACGCTCTATCTTCTGGCACGGCGAAGCTGGCCGGATCAGCAAACAACCAACGACGTCCTCTCCCCCGAGAACGCGAAATACAACTATCTCGATACTCCCACCGATCAGTTCCCCCTTCAATACGCCAAGCGGCTACTGGACGCGTACGCCGATACACTTTCGTACGCCGATCTTGGCGCCCGCCGTCGCGACGCCATCTGGAACACCGGCTGGCGCGAACGCGGATTTACCGGCCCGTATCCCTTCGCTTACCTTAGTGACCTCCGCCACGTCGAAAACCTCCTGAGTTTCCGGGGCCGCCTTCAGGTTTCGCAAAATAACTGGGCCGCCGCCCAGTACACCATGCAGTCCGCCTTCGCCATCGCCCAACATGTCGGCACCGAGCCGCTCCTCCTCCACGGACTCGTCGAGGCCGGCTTTGCCGAAGTCACCCTCCGCAGATCCGTCGAAGAATGGGTTTCGCACCCCGATTCCCCCAATCTCTATTGGCCTCTCACCGACCTCCCTCATCCGTTTGTCAATCTTAGGAATGTCAGTCAGGGTACCTTAGTCGATTTCCGCCACTGGAAACCCCCCATCGCCCAAGCCCTGGGCGGCCGGCTCCCCGCGAATCAATGGCCACAGCTCATTCGCCAGATGATCGGCCTTCTTCAGGACACTCTCCCACCGTACAAGCGTAATCCAGCCGTGGTGGAAGCCGACGCAAACAAGCTAATCGAGTCCGCCTATCCGCGATCCAGACAATACCTGTTGTCGAATGGCATACCCCCTCAAGCCATTGACGCGATGTCCAAAGACCAGGTCGTCGGGACTTACCTCTGCCAGCAGTACCGAACCGCCTACGACGAACTCTGGAAAGCGTTCACTCTCCCCTACCCGCAGGCCGCAGAGCTCATGTTGGGCTCGTGGCGCGCCATTGCGCCGGATCAATCGCCCGCGGTCGACAATCCCCTGTTCCAGGCCGCACTGATTACCCACAGCGCCGCGGGGCCTGAATACCGCTCCCCCAACGTGCTGAACATCCGCTATCAGCTTGCGCGAACCGACCGGCTCATTGCTTTGTTCCGCACCATCGAAGCGATCCGTGACTATGCCGGACACCATCAAGGGAGGGCTCCTGAAACGCTCGATCAGATCACCGATCTGCCAGTGCCGGTTGACCCTGTTACCGGAAAGGCGTTCGGCTACCGGGTGCAATCGGAGGTCATCACGCTCGAGGCACTGGCGCCCGCGTACCAAAGCGTCTCCAGCGGCTGGCGGTACCAGCTCACGTTCCAAAAATGACTCTGTGAATGAAATCCCGGATCTCGAATTTCAGATTTCAGATTCTTTGTCGTCCCACGATGCCTCAGTCAAATAACGCAGGACGGAGCGTTCACCCACGAACGCTCCCGTCCTGCTACTGCATCTTCGACTGTGATCCGCCGGGCTACGTGGCCCCGACGGTAAATCCTGAAGTGGATACCTTCATTGCCCAGACGCTGTAATAAGACTGTTCGACCGCCAACGTGATCGATCCAGAGACCGCGGTATCGCTTCCGTTATTGGCCGAGTTCGGGATCCATTTGTCATTCCGGCCGCTGGGGCCCATCCAGCCGATGGTGTTGCCGTACTCCTTGTTGTTGCTCCAGTTTGGGTCGTTGATGCTGTCCCACACATAAATCCCGACGTTTTCCGCGGCGATTTTCTTTCCGGATGGCAGCAGTGCCGACGAGATAATCGTGTTGTTGTAGATCGAGTTGTTGTGTCCGGAGCTGATTGCGATGCCGTAGTTGCTTGTGCTGACGATGATATTGTTGAACGCCTGCACGTTGCCGGTCGCGGTGGAGGACGAGCCCGTGCTTCCATCGGAGAGCATGATCCCCCCGCCGCTGAACGATGAATCGTTGGCCGGGTCCGCGGCGTATGCGCCCTGGATGTAATTGTCGTGAATCAATATCGGGCTGCTGGTCGTCCCGCTGCTTTCGAACACGCTGATGTTATCCTCGGGCCTGCTCATCCCCGGCTGATTCACGACCTGGTTCCACGCGATCTCCGCGCCCACCATATTGAAACACTGATTGAACTGCGCGAACTGCACGTAATCGTTGGCATCCGCGCCGGTCTGGAAACCGCCGTTCCCATCGCTCCACCGGCCATCTATGTTCAGCGCATTGTTTTTCAGCACTTTCACCGTTTGCGAAGCCGTGCCGTTCCCCTGGTAGTACCCCATTTCGATTCCGGAAGTGCCCACAAGGGTGTTGTTCTCGACATCCACGTTGACGAACTTCTCGGCGTTGAGAAACCGCCCCGGCGATTGCCCGCTGACATTCGGATTCAATGCCCAGCCATGCGTATTCTTAATTGTCACATCCGCCCGATCGACATCGGTCTCGATCAATGTTCCCTTACTCTGAATATTAGAATTGATAATCGTCACCGGCTGGGTCGTCTGGATTGATATCGCCGGAGTCCCCGCTTTGGTGCTCTGCCAGTTGCCGGTATAAGTCCCGCCCTTGGTAATCACCAAAGTGCCCGACCACGTGATGTTTGAAGGCGGCGCGCTGGCAACAGGGGTAATCGTCCCACTGCCGCCGCCGCTGCTGACCGGCGTGCCGCCGGTCTTGCCAAAATTCGCCGCCATCATCGCAAAGTCGGCGAAGTTGACCGCTCCATCTCCGTTAAAATCCCCCGTCGCCCACGTGGCGCCCGTCGTCACCTTTTTGTAGCTCACGACCAGGACGTTATAGTCGGTCATGTCCACGATGCCGTCGGAATTCACATCGCCGGCGATTGGATTGGTCACGCTGCCCGGCGTTGCGCTGGGAGCCGCTACCGCCGACCCGCTCGCCACTGTTGGTGTCGGAACTGCCGTTGCGGTCGGAGCTGTCGAGCCGGTAGTTGTCACGGGGATCAGGCCACCGGTCGGTGTGGATGTACCCGAAGAGGTCGTCGTCGACCCGCCATGCCCATCCCCACCATGAGTGTGATGCAGCGCCGCTCCGGCACTCATCAATAGTCGACCTTCCAGCGCCTCGATCCCAACATGTCCGGCTCTGCACTTCCCAGACGAACCTCGCACCCTCCTGGCCAAAATAGTGGACAGACCCGGACTGGTCCCAGCGATAAGACGCTTGGGCATGATCACGCTCCTTCGATATTCAACACAGCTCGCCTGCCCGGCCTTATGCCAAGGCACAACACAACCCAACGAGGCAAAAACAAACACTCATCGGCCCTGCTGGCCGAGCTCCAACCGCGGAATCTCCTGGCGATACGCCCTACAGATGGCGCACGAAGATTGATCCCGCCCCGGATTGATCGAATTGTCGCGGTATGTCGCGAGGTCACAGAAACCGGCCGACGCCGTTGTGCCACCTCACGCCCGATTCACCGCTCCCGGCAATTTCAAAAGCAATTCCAAACACCCGTGAATCGCCTTCAAATCACCGCTAAAGCCACGCCCGCCTCAAAGGCAAACGCGAACGGGAATATAGACCCCTCGGAACCTCGCACAACCGCAAACTCCCAACTAATTAAAAAAAACTTTCCTTCCCTATTTTCACAATATGATCCCCCATTCAGTGCAAAAAGCCACCATGTCGAGTTACGTATATATCAATAGTATTTATTACAACCACGATTGCATCTCCCTCTGGGCGGTGATGGCCTGGCGCGGTGAAATGAATGGATGTCGGGTCGATTGGTCACGTCCGCCCTTCATCTGATACGATAGATTTAGCGAACAGGGTCCATGCCTTGCATTGGAGGATCGGACATTTAATGCATGCACTACTTATCGCACTCGGAAGCCATGGGGATGTTCATCCGTTTGTGGGGATCGGGCTGGGCCTGAAGGCGCGCGGGCATCGGGTCTCGATTGTCGCTTATTCATATTTTCAGAAATTGATTGAGGATGCCGGGCTGGAGTTTATTTCCTGCGGGAGCGCGGAGGAATTCAAGCGTGTGGCGTCGGATCCGCGCGCCTGGAAGCGGTTTGAGGGGACGAAAACAATCCTGGGATTTGTGTCGGCATTGATTGAACCGATCTACCGGATCGTTGCCGAGAATTATGTGGAGGGGGAGACGTTGGTCGCGGCGTCGAGTTTGGCGCTGGGGGCGCGGGTGGCGCAGGATCATCTTGGGGTGCCGCTGGCTTCGGTGCATCTACAGCCGACGATGTTGAGGAGCGTGATTGATCCGCCGTACTTGCAGGGGTTGTTTATGCCGGGGTGGCTGCCGGGGTGGATGAAGCAGGCGCAGTATTCCTTGGTGGATTGGGCGGTATTAGATCGGGTGCTGGGAAAGCCGCTGAATGCGCTTCGGAAGAAATTGGGCCTCGCGGCGGTGAAAGGGGTGTTTGGGAATTACGCCCATTCGCCCCAACGGGTGATCGGCATGTTCCCGGCGTGGTTTGCCCCGCCAGCACCCGATTGGCCAGCGCAGGTCAGGCTGACCGGATTCCCATTGTACGATGAAACGGGAGTGACCCGTCTTCCATCGGATCTGGATGCGTTTTTGAATGCAGGCGAAGCGCCAATCGCGTTCACGCCCGGATCGGCGATGTTTCAAGGTCGGACGTTCTTCGAAGAATCGGTCGCGGCGTGTGAGCTACTTGGAAAGCGTGGGCTGCTGCTGACGCGCCACCACGAACATCTACCCCCGAAGCTTCCATCAAGCGTGCGGCACGTGGAATTTGCGCCGTTCAGCCAGCTTCTGCCACGATGCGCAGCGCTGGTGCATCATGGCGGAATAGGGACTTGTTCGCAGGCGCTGAAGGCGGGGGTCCGGCAGCTTGTCGTGCCGCATGCGCATGATCAGCCGGATAATGCGGCGCGATTGGTAAGGTTGGGCGTTGCGCGGAAGATTGAAGTGAAGCGGTATCGGAGGGGTCGGATTGCTGTGACGTTGGGGGAGCTTCTCAAATCGACCGCGGTTCGCGAAAAGTGCAAAGAAGTGGCGGAGCGGTTTGTTGGGGATGATGCCATTGGGAAGACGTGTGATCTCATCGAACAATTGATGGGGTCACATGCGATGGTTCGTTGACCCGAGTCGGATTGCGAGATCTCAGGTTTAGCGGTTGGACCGCAGGTCCACCTCTTCTGTCCGGTGATGGAAGAGGTGGACCTGCGGTCCAACCGCTAAGCGCGATCGATCAACGCAGATCAGTGGGAGCGCCCCTCATCCCTTCGACGCAGCGGGGATGGTTTCCGCGACCCAGTTGGGAGCGATGGGCTTGCCTTTCGTTCCGGTGGCTTTTTCTCCGTTGACGAGTTGGAGGATGGCGCTCATGAACGCGGGGAGGTCGTCGGGGCAGCGGGCGGTGATGATGTTTCCATCGACGACGCATTCTTCGTCGACCCATTTGCCACCGGCATTGACGACGTCGTGGACGATGGACATGTAGCTGGTGCAGCGCTTGCCGCGGAGGGCGTCGGTGGAGCAGAGCATCCAGGGTCCGTGGCAGATGGCCGCCATTGGAATTTTCTGGGCGGCTGCGTCGCGCACCAGATGCACCATTCCGCCATCGCGGCGCATGTGATCGGGGGAGGAGCCGCCGGGGATGACGATGAGGTCGTAGTCGGAGGCTTTGACGCTGGTCGCGGCTTTTTCGGATTTTTGGGGATAGCCATGCTTGCCGACGTAGGTTTCGCCGGCCTTGGGACCGATGACGTCAACGGTGTGCCCGGCTTCCTTCAGTCGGAGGCGCGGATATTGGAGTTCGAGGTCTTCGTAAATCTTTTCGACGAGAATTGCGACTTTAGCCATCGGATGTCCTTGAAGTTAAACGTACTGCGTATGTTGAGATTACCCGGCATCATCCTTCAGATCGACCCGCGGTCCCTGGGCCTTTTCAGACACGCGTTCGACGGGCAACGTTTTGCGCCAGTCTAAAACGCTTTTCTTCAGACGTGTGACGATCTCGGGATTGGCGTTGGCGAGGTTCGTTTTTTCGACGCGGTCTTTGGCGAGGTCGTAAAGTTGGGTGCCAGTGCCATCTTCGTTGACCAACAGTTTCCAGTCGCCTTCGCGGACTGCCAAGTCGGGGAACGGGTCATTGGCCGGTCCTGGGCGATCGGGCGGGCGGAGCCAGAAGAGCGGATTGGTTCGTTTGGCGGACTCTTTGCCGAGCAACGAAGCGCTCATGTCCTGGCCATCCATCAGTTTCCCCTCAGCGGGTTCTGCGCCGGTCAAGGCCAGGATCGACGGAAGGAAATCCACGCCCGCGACGACCGTCGCATTGTTCGTCGATCCGACTGCCGACCTGGCGAGCAATCCGGGCCCCCACACAATGAGCGGCTCGCTGATGCCGCCCTCATAGAGGTTGCCTTTGTGCCCGCGAAAACGCCCCGCCGAGCCCGCGCCGGGCTCGGGGCCGTTGTCGCTGGCGACGATGATCAATGTGTTATCGCGAAGTTTCGGACTGGATCGCACGTAGTCAAAAAGCGGTGCGAGTTGGTCATCGGTGGCTTGGACGACGCCCAGGTACAGGGCTTTTTTTGATTCGTCGCCGCGCAGGGATTTCGGCGGGAAGAATGGGGAGTGCACGTCATCGGGCCACACATCGACATAGAACGGCTTATTCTCCCGTTCCGCCGCCTGCATGAACTTGATGGCTCCATCGACAAATGCGCTGGTGACCTTCGACCGCTCCATCCACGTGATGTTTCCTCGGCCAAGCTTATCGCTTCCGAGGGCGTATTGGGTCGCGGGCTTGCCATCGTAAGCATCGAGCATCGGCAGCACACGATCACCGAGGCCTTCGAACGTGGTCAGGGTTTTTTCGAATCCGTATTCGGTGATGAGCGGCGCTTCGCCCACATCGCGCTGGCCGCCCATGTGCCACTTGCCAAAGTGGCCCGTGGCATACCCCGCGGCTTGCAACTGGCGGGCGACCGTGGGCGCGGCAGGGTCGAGCCACTGGGCCATCCCGCGCTGCTGGTTCTCCGCCCGGCTGGCCAGGTAGGATGTGATCTTCCAGCGCGCGGGGTATTGCCCGGTCATTAAGGCTGTTCGCGATGGCGAGCAGATTGGCGCATTGACATAGAATTGGGTGAAGCGAATGCCTTCCTTCGCCAGACGATCGACTTGATCGGTGTGAACGCGCTTTTCGCCGTAGCAGGTCAGGTCGGCATAGCCCATGTCGTCGATCAGGACGAACAGCACATTCGGGGGAGCCGCGATTGCAGGGACATTCGTCCAAAGCAGGATCAAGAACAGCCAAAGGCTTTTTCGCATTCTCACTCCTCGATTCGTCGGCTTCTATTGCATGATCAATTCGTGCATGCGGGATTATGACGCAACACCCGACATTGGGAAAAGGTCGAATTCCTCACATAATGCCGCGTATGGCGACAACGCTTCGTTGGGTTGGTGAAGATGAGATTGATCGCGTGGCCGAGACGCGGATGCGGTGTTATGCGCACGCGGCTGCTGATCTGGAAAAGTATCGGGAAGGCATTCGCGCGGATGTGAGGGCGAAGGCCGGGGATTTTTTGATAGCCGAGCGGGATGGGGTGCCTGTGGGGACGAGCACGGCGCTTTCGATGAAGATGTGGGTGCGCGGTGGAGTGATTCCATGTCAGGGGGTGGCGTTTGTGGGGACGGTGAAAACGCACAGGCGGCGCGTGGCCGGTGAGGATGGCGTGGGGACACAGTTGATGCGGGAGACGTTGCGCATGGGGCGGGACCGCGGTGCGGTGGTTTCGGCCCTGATGCCGTTCCGGGCGAGTTTTTACGAGCATTTTGGATATGGGCTGGTTGAGCGGCGGAACGAGTGGACGCTGCCGCTGGGTGTGCTGCCGAGTGGGGATTGGGAGGGCGTGCGATTTTATCAATCAAGCGATCTGGACGAACTGGTGCAGTTTCGGCAGCGGATGGTGGAGCGCGGGCAGTGCGATATCGAGAGGCCGCGGGAGGCGTGGGAAGCCGCGATCAAGCGGACGGGCGGCGGGTTTTTTCTGGTGGATCGGCCTGCGGTGGATGGGCTGGTGCGCGGATATCTGTGGATCGAACATGAGAAGATTGGCACCAAGGACTATTTGCGGATCGTTCAGAATCATTACGAGGACATGGACGCGTTGCGACGGCAGCTGCATTTTCTCGCGAGCCTGCGGGATCAGTACCTGGCGGTGGTGGGTGCATTCCCGGCGGATCTGCCTTTGAACTGGCTATTGAAGGAGACACAGCTCCCCCACCGCCATGTGAATCATCCGACGGCGGAGCTTCGCCCGCAGACGCGGATGCAAGTGAGGATTCTGGATCACAAGCGGTTTCTGGAATCATTGCGGCTCAAGGAGCAAGTTGTGGGGAAAGTGGTTGTGTCGGTTCGGGAAAGCGAAGGGCATGTCAGCACATTTGGGATGGATATTAATGAAGGTCGAATAAGTGTGTCGAGCGGATTGGGGTCGGGAGACTTTAGTTGCTCGGATCATGTGTGGGCGGCGATCGCGTGCGGCGACCTTGCGGCGAATGTTGCCATTCAGATGGGGTTAGCGCGCGCGGAGACAGAGCAGGCGGCCGGGCTTTTGGATGTGTTGTCGGTGGGCGGGCTTCCCTATTGCACCGAATATTTTTGACGGGATTTACAAGAGATTTAGCCGCAGATGACGCAGATGGCCGCAATGAAGAGAAAAACAAAGCCAAAACTATTTGAAATCGCGGTTGACCAGCAAGTTATCCATGCATTTTCTTGTCTTTATCTGCGGCCATCTGCGTCATCTGCGGCTAAAAGTTCTTCTTTGTGATTTTCCCTGTGCCATGAATTCTCCGCGTTAAATCGCGCCGGGCTTTTTTCCGTAGGCGGTGAGTTTATCGCCGGCTCGGACGATCACCATGCCATCGACCAGTGCGATGGAGCCTCGGCTGCGGCCGGACTTTGTGGAGAAGGTACTCAGGATTTTGAATTCGTCGGCGGCGAGGACCCAGAGGTCGCCGTTTTCGTTCATGCAGTAGATTTTGTTTTCGGAGGCGGTGGGTGAGGCGCGGAAGACGGCTTTCCCGCCGAGCGCTCCTTGCCAGAGGATGTTGCCGGTCTTGGGGTCGGTGCAATAGAACTTTTTCTTGTCGCCATCCAGGACGTAGAGGTGATCTTTGTAGATGAGCGGGACGCAGACGTCGCTGGCGAGTTCCTTGCTTCTCCAGGCGACGTTCGTGGTCGTGACGTCTCCGGAGCCGCCATCGCGGAGGGCGAACATCGGAGTGCCTTTGGGCGGGCAGGCGAAGACCAGATCGCCGAAGGTTGCGACGCTGGCGACGAGTCGGAAGGTCGCGCTCTTCTGCTGATCCCAGCCGCCGACGCGCCAGAGTTCTTTGCCGGTTTCGGGATCGTGGGCGGTGACGCAGTCGCCGCCGATCAGGACAATTTCGGTGTGGCCATTATTCGTGTAGGGAATGGGGGTGGAGTAGGCTTCCTTGGTTTCCTGGATGGCGTCGTTGGGGCGGGTGACGCGCCAAAGGTCTTTGCCGGTTTGAGGATCGATTGCCAGGAGGTAAGAATCCTTCGGGGAGCCATCGGCCGCTCCACGAACGGGGACGTCGCGGTGGAGCACCTGAACGTAGAGTTTGCCGCCGTAGAGCAGCGGGCTGGAGCCATAAATCCAGTTGTAGTGGAAGGGGCCGAAATCCTTCTGGATATTGCGGGCCCATTTCTGATTGCCGTCCATATCGAACGCGGCCAGGTCTCCGGTGCCGTAGTAGAACCACGCGAGTTTGCCATCGGTGATGGCCGAAGGGGCGGCCATGTTGTTGCGGTCGTTTTGCTGGAAACCGATGCCGATTTCCTTTTGCCAGAGGACCGAGCCATCTTTGCGGGAGAAGCAAGTGGCGTAGAGCTTTTTGGATTGGTCGTCGATGCCGGTGAGGAAGATGCGATCCTGCCAGACAATGGGCGTGCCGGACCCGACGCCGGGTAGTTGGACCGACCATAGCTGGGTGGAGGCGTCGAGTTTGTCGGGGAGGTTTTTGGCATCGGTGGCGCCGTTGAAATTAGGGCCGCGCCACTGGGGCCAGTCGGCCGCGGAGGCGACGGAAACCAGGCAGGAGAGAATCAACGCGGCAGCGGATGAGCGGTTTCTCATGGTGTGCAGAATCCTGTACGATCGGACGCGGGAATCAAGAGAAAAATGCCAGACCATCGTCATTACAAACGGTTTGCGGGCGGCGTTGTGAGTTTTGCTTTGGCAATTGCGCTTGGCGGCGCGGCTGCCTGGGCGGGCGACTGGCCGACGTGGGGGCATGATGGTTCGCGGAACATGGTTTCGCAGGAGAAGGGGCTGCCGACGGCGTTTGACGCGGGCAAGGCGCGGGACGATGGAACGATCGACCCGGCAACCGTTTCTAAGAATGTAAAGTGGGTGGCGAAAGTCGGCACGCAGACCTACGGGAACCCGACGGTGGCAGGCGGAAAGGTGTTTGTCGGGACGAACAACGCGTGGCCGCACTTTCGGGAAGATCTGAATGGGGATTATGGAGTGATGCTGTGCCTCGATCAGCAGACCGGCAAACGCGACTGGACGCTGTTTTGTCCGAAGCTGGCATCGGGGAAGGTGAGCGACTGGGAGCAGGTAGGGCTGTGCTCCTCCCCTACCGTCGATGGGGATCGCGTTTATGTGGTGACGAATCGATGTGAGGTTCTTTGCTTGAGCGTCAACGGATTGGGCGCGGAGAACAAGGGGCCGTTTAAGGACGAAGGAAAGTATATCGCCGGGCCGGGTGGGAATGACGTGAAGGTTGGCGCGGGGGATGCGGACATCAACTGGCGATACGACATGCGGGATGAGCTTGGGGTTTTTCCGCACAACATGACCAGTAGCTCGGTGCTTGTGGTGGGTGACAAATTATTTGTCACGACGTCCAACGCGGTGGACTGGACTGAGCGGCACGTGCCCAGCCCCGATGCGCCGGCGCTCATCTGCCTGGATAAGAAAACCGGGACGTTGTTGGGTCAGGAACGATCCGGCATTTGCCGTCGGATTTTTCTGAGCAATTGGTCAAGCCCGGCTTACAGCATCGTTGCCGGGAAGCCGATGCTCGTCTTCGGCGCCGGCGATGGGTTCTGTTACGGCTTCGATCCCCAGCCGGTGGAGGGCACTCTTCGGGAAATCTGGCGGTGCGACTGCAACCCGCCCGAACGGCGTAGTAAGGGCGGCAAGCCGCTCAAACACAGCCAGCCCGACGGGCCCAGTGAGATCATCGCGACGCCGGTGGTGGTGGGTGATCGGGTGTATGTGTCGATCGGTCACGAGCCCGAGGGCGGCGAGGGCCTCGGAGCCATCACCTGCATCGACGCCACCAAGACCGGCGACATCACCTCAACCGGCAAAGTCTGGGTGAATCAGGAAATCGGCCGATCGGTTTCAACCGCTTCGGTCGCGGATGGAATGGTTTACATCGCGGACTTCGCGGGTGTAGTGCATTGCATCGAAGCCGCGACCGGCAAGCAGCTTTGGCAGCACGATACCGAGGGCCACATCTGGGGATCGACCTTGCTGGCCGATGGGCGGGTGTATGTCGGGAATGACAGCGGAACACTTTTCATGTTCGCACCCGGCAAGGACAAGAAGCTCCTCGGGCAGATCGATCTAAAGGACCCCATCTATTCAACGCCGGTCGTGGCAGACGGGGTCTTGTATATCGGCACGTCAGCAAACCTTTACGCGGTGGCCGGAGGGGGAAAATGAGCGTTGGCCGACTGATCGCAATCGCCCTGGGCTTTGGAGTATTACTGGCGGCTGATGCGCCGAACCCGGTTGCCTACTCCAACGATTTTGAAAAGGCCGAAGTCGGAAAAGTCCCCGATGAGTTTATGGTGCTGGACGGGCCGTTCGCAGTGCGCCAAGTGGATGGCAACAAATGCCTCGAACTCACCGGCGATCCAATCGGCGCATTCGGCGCGCTATTTGGACCGGCAGGCGTGAGCGGTAGCGAAGTTTCGGCACGGATCTGGGCGTCCCCGACCGGCAAACGCTTCCCCGAATTCGGTATCGGCGCCAACGACGCCGGCGGCTACAAACTCATGCTGTTGCCGGGGCAGAACGTTGTGGAACTGAGAAAAGGCGAAGAACCCCTGGCAACCGCCCCGTTCAAATGGACCCCCTCCACTTGGACCCGTTTCAAGCTTCACGTCTCCACCATCGCCAACGCCTGCGCAATCCAGGGAAAAGTCTGGAAACAAGGCGACACCGAGCCGGCCAAGTGGATGGTGATTGCAAATGACGCAAAATCGCCACCGCCCGGCCGGGCTTCAATCTGGGCGAACGATTATTCGGAGAAGCCGGTTCGGTTTGATGATCTGACAGTGAAACCACTTCAATAGTCGATTGACGATTCCATTTCACTGAACAGTTTCTTCAAATCACGGGCGCCATGCACGACGCATGCGATGGGAAATGAGCCAAGTAAACGGAGCTAAGTAAACGGGACACCCCTGCATTGTCTTGAGCGCGAGACCGGAGCCAAGTAACCGGGACAGCCCTGAATTGTCTTGAGCGCGAGACCGATCGGATCGAACCGAACCGAAACTTGGCGAGTCACCGTTCCAAGTGAATTGAAAAACTAGAATCACCGCACGCGCCGCATCATTCTCGCCGTTCCCCGGCACCCAGACGCCGCCTCCTAACCGCTTCCCCTTACCACGCCAAACAACCCCCACGCCGGGGCACAGCTT
>DAIRGS010000113.1:0-20244 GCA_036794395.1 Tepidisphaeraceae bacterium
TGCGGCTGAATCTCTTCCTCCCCTTCGTGTCTTCGTGCCTTCGTGTTTAAGCGTTTTTTGAAACAATGCCGGCGTTGCGCTGGAGGATGGGGAGTTTGATGCGCTTCATGGCGCTTTTGCGGAGTCGGGTGCGGAAATCTTCTTCGGTCCAGGATTGGATTTCGCGGACATCGAGTGTGCCGGTGGGGAAGCGGGGTTGGAGTTGGGGGTTGGAGGTGGGTTGAGCTTTGGAGTTGTGGGGGCAGACGTCCTGGCAGATGTCGCAGCCGTAGAGCCAGTTACCGATGTGGGGTTCGAGATCGGCGGGGATGGGGCCGCGGTGTTCGATGGTGAGGTATGAGATGCACCGGCGGGCGTCGAGTTGATACGGCGCGGTGATGGCTTGAGTCGGGCAGGCATCGATGCAGCGGGTGCAGGTGCCGCAGTGATCGATTTCGGATTCATCGGTCGGCAGATCAAGGGTGGTCAGCACTTCGCCGAGCAGGAGCCAGGAGCCGATTTGGGGATTGATGAGACAGGTGTTTTTACCGATCCAACCGATGCCCGCGCGGGCGGCGAATTCTTTTTCCAGCACGGGGGCCGTGTCGACGCAGGCGCGGGTGGATTCGCCTGGGACGAGCGTGCGGATGAAGTCGGCGAGTTTGTGGAGCCGGGATTTGATCAGGTCGTGATAGTCGTCGCCCAGCGCGTAGCGGGCGATGCGGGCATGATGCGGGCGGTCGGCCTCGGGGACTTGATCGAGGTCAACATAATAGTTCATCGCGACGCAGACGACGCTGCGAACCCCTTCGAGGTAGGCATTGGGGCGGACGCGTTCTTCGAAGCGGTCGGCGAGGTAGGTCATCTGCCCGGCCTGACCCTCATCGAGCCACTGACGAAGATAGGACGACCAGCGCGACGGCTCGGCGGGGGCAATGCCGACCAAATCAAATCCCAATTCCAGTGCGCGCGATTTGATCTGGGCGGCCAGAGCGAGTCGATCGAGTTGAAGGGAGGATGAACTCATCGAGGCTGGTTCGATCTTGCCTGGCGGGTTTGGAAATCGGTCAGCTCGGTGTCCAGGCAGAGCGGGGCGATGCCCAGGTTGATGGCATTGGTGCCGAGGGTATTGAGCTTATGGACCAGGTCATTGATTTGATCGACGAGGGTGCGGACGCGCTGCTCGGTGCTCGCCTGGGCGAGGGAGCCTTTGAGGTGATCGATGGCTTTACGGTAGCGGATTTCGTCGGGGGTGAAATCGTTGTTCTTGAGGATGCGAAGGCAGCACCAGGTCATGCGGGCGCTTTCCTCGGCTGGGGCGGGATCGAGTTCGAGGGGCTCGCCAACCCCTTTGAGGTTGTCGACTTTGCCCGCGCGCATGGCGTCTTCGATGCGGCGATCGGCCAGGCGTCGCATGGCGGATTCGATGTCAATGTGCTGGAGTGACATGGAGGGATTATACACTGGGAACGGCGAATCGGTTCGGGCGGAAATGCTCCCACTCACCGATTTGAGACAGACAGGAATTTCCGCCCCACCCTGTGACAATAATTCGCCTACCGCTCTGATTGCTCCGAGTCCGCTCGGCGAGGGTGAGTACACCCCCGCACTCGCGGACTCACGGCAGACAAGAATGTCCGCCCCACCAAAAAAGACAGGCAAGAATGCCTGCCCCACCAGACCGAGAAGATCACAATCCTTACACACGGGCGTGTTTCCAGCCGCCGTGGAGGAAGCGGAGGAAGACCAGGACGCCGCGTAGGGACAGCTCGGTGGCGAGGATGATCCAGATGGCGGTCAGGCCCATGCGGAGCCACCAGCCGACGACCAGGACGCCCGCCAGGCGGATGGAAATGATCGTGGCGAGATTGAGGAACATGACCCAGAGCGTATCGCCCGCGCCGCGCAGGGCACCGGCGAAGATGATGGCGGCGGCGAATCCGGGCTGGGTGAAGGCGGTGATGAAAAGGCACTTGGCCGCCAGATCGGCAACGGCTGGCACGTTGGTCATGATGCTGGTGAAGACGTGGCCGAAGCAAATAAACAGAATCCCGCATGAGGTCATCGCGCCAGCACCAACGGCATAGGCCAGGTATGCGGCCCGGCGGGCGCGGGTGGGGTCGTTCATGCCCAGAGACTGGCCGACCAGAGTGGCGGCAGCCGTCGCGGCGGCAAAGCCGATCATGTAGCTCAGAGCCTCAACCCGCACCGCGATGATGTGTGCGGCGGACATGACATTCGTCGCATCTGCGGTGTTGATCACGATGATGACCAGGAACTGGGCGATCCAGGTGAGCAATGTTTCAGCACCGCTGGGCAGGCCGATGCGGATGATGCGCTTGAGGGTGAGCCAGTGGGGGCGGAGTCGATGCCAGAAGAGGCGGAGCGGGCCGCGTCCGCCGAGCAGCACGAGGAAGAGAATGACGCCGCCGACGATGTACGCGATGACCGTGCCGATGGCGATGCCGCGGAAGCCCATGACCGGCAGGCCCCCCCAGCCGCGGGCGAGCGCGGCGCTGAAAACCATATTGACCAGGTCGACCACGATCATGGCGATGGCGGGCGTAACCGAATCCCCCGCGCCGCGCAGGCAGGCGCTGGCGGCGTACATGAGGATGCTGAAGGGAAGGGCGAGGCTGAGGATTCGGATATAGAAAAGTGCGTAAAGGTGAGCGTCGCCTTCGAGGCCGGTCATGGCGGCGGCGGGGACTGCGCCAACGATGAACAGGCCCGCGAGCCCAAGACCCAGCAGGACCGAGGCGGTAACCGATTGGCCGCAGACGCTGTTGGCCAGGGAATTGTGTTTCGCGCCGATGGCACGGGAGATGATGGCTGTGCTGCCGGTGCCGATGGCGCCGGCGATGAGGCCGATGAGCCACAGGACGTAACCAATCGAACCGACGGCGGCGGTGGCCGGGGCGGCTTGAGTGGGGAGATGACTGGCGAGGTAGACATCCGTCAGACCCACCATCATGTGCAGCATGTTCTCGGCGACGATGGGCAGGCCCAGCAGCAACAGTGACAGCAGCAGTGACCTGGACGGTGCAGTCGGCGCAGCCAGCACCGGCGCGGAGGGTTGACCCGCGCCGGGGTTCGTCGGCTGCCTGCTGGTGCTCAATTTGGGAATCCCGCCGGAGAACATCGCCTGCACGGGTTGAAAACCCGTGTCACAAGGCTCATTTCCTGCCCATGAGATTCTTCACGATAAAGCGCTCGAGGCCTTCGTAGTCGCGTTTTTCGACGTAGCCTTGCCAGGCGCTTCGATCGATTGAATGCACCAGATCGACAAGATCGAGGAAGATTTCCTTTGAATGTTTGAGGTGCAGGACCGCGTTGTCGGCGTTCTGGGTGCGCATGGCTTTGACATCGAGCCCGATGACTTCGCCCTTCTTGCCGTAGCCGTTACGGACCAGCACATCCACCTGGTTGAATGCCCGGCGAAGATCGACCGATCCGAACGTTTTATCCTGATCGTATTTGAGGCCGTTCTGGTCGTTGAGGTGAACGCCCCAGAGCTTGCCGTGGAACATGGCGTTGGCCATTTCGTCGCTGGGATCGAGGCCGGCGAGGATGCAGTGGGCGGATTCGATCAACACACCCACACGGCTCGGATCTTTTGACTTGTAAGCCAGGGCGAGGAAATGCCCGGTCGTGGGCATGTACATGAGGTCCATCGGCTCGTTGGGCTTCATCTCGCCAAGGATGCGGATGGTTGTGTCGTAATCGAGCATCGCGTTAAGAAACTCGAGCATTCGATTGAAGCTGGTGATGGCGTCCTTGGCTTCACGGATGTAGGTGCCTTCGCGAGCGGGCCACCAGACAAAGCGATCGGTGCCGAGCTCGCGGGCAACGTCGATACAGCGCTTGCCGCGTTCGGTGGCCCATTGGCGATCGGCGGCGCTGTTGCTGGTGACGGGGCCGTCGATGCCATGGGAATGTTCCCAGTGACGCGGGGCACAGATCTCGGCTTTGAGGCCGTGATCATCCAGCAGTTTTTTGATTTCGCGCGCCTTCTTCTGGCGATCGGCCGGCGAAAAATCATCGGGCACGGCATCGTCATCGTGAAACTGGACGTATTCAAAACCAAGGTCTTTAAAGACTTTCAGTTTGTCGGCAAACGTCCGCTCGCCGCGAACGGTCGGGCCAAACGGATCAGCGCCGGAATGAATGTTCCACGGGCCGGCTGAAAACTTGAAATCCTGCTTCGTGCTCCACTGGGAACTGGCCATCGCTACTCCTGAATCTTGTCAAAATCGAGGGATGTTCTACCCGGGATGAATGTACGATGACTAAGGAAAGGTTGCCAGTGGAGGAGACGTGAAGTTGGATGCCCCTCTTACCCCCTCTCCCCCCGGGAGAAGCGAGCGGAATTGGCGACTGCCCGCGAGTGGGCCGGGGTGAGGGCGAATTACGAAAGACCTCCACCAGCCAATCCGCGCAACTCAACATTCCCCCTCACCCTAACCCATCTCCCGGGGGGAGAGGGGATAAGATCATCACTGGCGTCGAAGCCAATCCCAATCAACCGACGACGGATTGGCAATGCCAGGAAGATTGAGCGGCACCACATGCGGATATTTCTGGCCTGCGCCGCAATTGAAGATGACTACGTTCTCATCGGGCTTGATCCATCCCGATTTTGCAAGCGACTGCGCCGCGCCGATGCAGGTGGCGGATTCGGGGCAAAAGCTTATGCCTTCGCGGGCGGTGCCGAGGCGCATCCAATCGATGATGCGATCCTCTTCGACTGCGATGGCGGTTCCGCCGCTGGCGCGGACGGCGTCGAGGATCATGAAGTCCCCTACTGCCACGGGGACGCGCAGGCCGCTGGCGACGGTTTGGGCGTTGGGGAAGGGCTCGGCAAAACGCTCGCCCTTTTTGAAGGCGCGGATGATCGGCGCACAGCCCTCAGATTGAACGGCGACCATTCTTGGGAATTTGTCGGTGGCGAGCCAGCCGAGCTGGCGGAGCTCGTCAAATGCTTTCCACATGCCGACCAGCCCCGTGCCGCCGCCGGTGGGATAGAGGATGACATCCGGGAGCTTCCAATTCATCTGCTCGGCCAGTTCGATCCCCATCGTCTTTTTTCCTTCGACGCGGTAAGGCTCCTTGAGCGTGGAGATATCGAACCAGCCCATCGTCTCAGTTCCGGCATTGACGATTTTTCCGCAGTCGTTGATCAGCCCATCGACCAGAAAGACCTTCGCGCCAGCAAGGACCGCCTCGACCTGATTAATGATCGGCGTATCGCGCGGCATGAAGACGTACGCTTCCATCCCTGCCCGTGCGGCGTAGGCGGCCATCGCGCCGCCGGCATTTCCGGCGGTGGGGATCGCCACGCGCTTGGTTCCAAATTGCCGGCACATCGAGATGGCGACGGTCTGGCCGCGGCTTTTGAAGCTGCCGGTGGGGAGACGGGATTCGTCTTTGACGAAGAGGTTGCTCAGGCCAAGTGATTCACCCAGCGATTTGCATCTCAGCAGCGGCGTCATCGTTTCGCCGAGGGTGACAATCGAATCATCGAAATCGACCGGCAGCAATTCGCGGTATCGCCAGAGATTTG
Organism: Tepidisphaeraceae bacterium; assembly: GCA_036794395.1. Classification (GTDB taxonomy): domain Bacteria; phylum Planctomycetota; class Phycisphaerae; order Tepidisphaerales; family Tepidisphaeraceae; genus DASXMX01. The sequence continues at coordinate 5,543 of DAIRGS010000113.1, forward strand.
GCTCGCGGCGTGCAATCGTCTCCCGGCTCACCGCCCGCCCCACCGCGGGCAGATCGTACCGCACCCAGATGGGCCGGCCGGAGTGCATGCGGTGGGGAACGCGCGCTTCGAGGCGCGTGCCATCAATCGCCCCTTCAAGATGTGTGACAAACGATTGCATCACTCGGCCCCCAACACGTTGACCTGAAGGCATGAGCTGGTCTCGCCCGAGCGATAGATGCGCTGGGTCGCTTTTTGAAAATCTTCGGCCTTGGCGTGGTAGATGTCGCAAAATTTTTGCGGGTTGCGATCGACCAGCGGGAACCATGTGCTCTGCACCTGGATCATAATTCGATGGCCCTTGCGGAAGGTGTGATACACATCGGGCATAACGTATTGCACTTTTGCTTCTTTGCCCGGATCAAACGGTTCGGGCTTGTCGAAGCCGTTGCGGAACTTGCCGCGGAACGCTTCGCCGCGAACCATTTGCTGATAGCCGCCCATTTCAATGCCGGCGGGGTTTGGATCGGGATTCGGATAATCGCCCGAATAAACGTCCACCAGCTTCACGACCCAATCGGAATCGGTCCCGGTGGTGGAGACGGTGAGCCTCGGCGTCAGCGGCCCGGCCAGCGTTACATCGTGATCGAGCACGTCGGTTTGATACACCAGCACATCGGGCCGGGATGAGGCGAAACGTTGATCGTCGAGCATATGCTCGCGGGTCATGCCGATGGCGACGGTGGAGGTGTACGGAACGGGCTTGGCCGGGTCGCTGGTGTATTCGTCGAATTTGGATTCTTCGAGTTTGGGCGATTCGAAGGAGAGCTTGCCGTTCTCATGGAAATAGAGCGATTGTTGTTTGACGTTTTTCGGCGGCCATGCGTCGTAGCGACGCCATTGATCGGTGCCGGTTTCGAAGACATAGGCCTTGGGCAATCGGTCGGTGCCCTGGCGCTTGAGGTAACGGTTCAGGAATGGGAGCTCGATGTGCTGGCGATAGAACTCGGAGGTTTTCTGGAAGAAATTGACCGAACCCAGATGATCGCCATCGCCACGGGCCCATCCGCCATGAAACCACGGGCCCATGACCAGGGTGTTGGTGGCGCTGGGGTTGAGCTTTTCGACTGAACGATAGACGGCCAGTGCGCCGAACAAATCCTCGGCATCAAACCATCCCCCCACCGTCATGACCGCCGCCTTCACATTTTTAATATGCGGGCGGAGATTTCGAGTCTGCCAGAATTCGTCGTAATTTGCGTGCTGCATCAGCTCATCCCAGAACTCAATTTTGCCGTGAAAATACCGGCTATCGGCGTTCGAGAGCGGGCCGAGGTTGAGATAGAACTCGTAGCCATCGGGCGTTTTGTAATCAAAAGGCTTGGGCTGCTCGCGGGTGGGCTCATCAAGCTTCTGCCCGAACCCCGACAGAAATCGAAACGCGTGCGGGAGATAGAAGACGCCATTGTGATGGAAATCATCGCCGACAAACCAATCGCTGATCGGCGCCTGCGGGGAGGCGCACTTGAGCGCCGGATGCGAATCGATCATTCCCGCGGCTGTATAAAAACCGGGATATGAGATCCCCATCATGCCGACGTTGCCGTTGTTATTCGGAATGTGTTTGACGAGCCAATCGATGGTGTCGTAGGTATCGGTGCTCTCGTCGATGTCCTTTGCGCCCGATTTGTCTTCCAGTTGCGGGCGCATGTGGACGAACTGGCCTTCGGACGCATATCGCCCGCGCACATCGGCATTGACGAAGATGAACTTTTCTTTCGCGTAATATTGCAGGGGCCCGACGGGCTCTGGGTAGGAATCGACGCCGTACGGCTTGCATCCATAAGGCGTGCGGGTCATGAGCAGAGGATATTTCTGCGAATCATCCTTGGGCGCATACACCGCCACGAACAGCTTCACGCCATCCCGCATGGGGATCATGTGTTCGTACTTGGTGTAATTCTCGCGGAGATATGCCTGGCCCGGCGTGATGACGCGCTGCGGCTGAACATTGGCCGTCGTTGCGGGGCGAGTGGCTTGCGCCGCCGACGGGCGGGGTAAACTTCCGAGCAATATCAATGTTGCGGCAGCCGCCCAGGCCACATGGCGGTAGAGCCGGTCAAACTTTGCGAGACGAATTGATTTCATCGTTTTCCCCTTCCTGAATTTCTAAATGACTCGAAGCGCCGGATGACCGGTTGGGCGGGGTAGCTGAAGATGCTGGCTCCCAAGAATCTGGCGAGCGCGATCAATCACCATTTCCGCCGAGACCTGTCGCATACAGGCATGATCGTACGGGCACTCGCGCAGTTTTCGAAGATAGCATGGCGAACAGGGCAAACCCACCCGCACAACCGCATGCGGGCTTCCATAAGGGCCGACCCAGACCGGCTCCGTCGGGCCGAAAACCGCGACGAGCGGCGTACCCAGCGCCGCCGCCAGGTGCATCGGCCCGGAATCGTTGGTAATGCAGATGCCTACGCGCCGAATCAGCGCCGCCAGTTCCGATAGCAACGTCTGCCCGCACAGATCAATCGCGGCCGGACACTCGGCCGCCACCGCCGCGCACGCTTTTCGGTCACGCGGCGCGCCAGCCAGAACCACGTCCCATCCAGTCTGGAGAAAATGCCGCCCCACTTCCGCGAAGTTAGACGAGAGCCAATGCTTGGTCTCCCAGACGGTGCCGGGCGTGATCAGCGCAATCGGCCGGCTGCCCAATCCGCGCTCAGCCAGCAGAGTATTCACACGCTCCTCGGCGGGCCGCGATATCGGCAGCGTGAACTCAGGCGGGCCCTCAGGAAGATCCAGCATTTCGCCCAGCCACAGATACCGATCGATTGCATGCGCATCGAGCGTCGGAATCAGAATTTTGTGCGTGTAGGCCATCCACGACAATTCCCGCGCGCCCTTCCACGCATGATCGATCGCGGTCTGTGGCAGCTTTCGCCCCGCCTCCAGGACGCGCCGCCGGGGCCGATCAAAGCCAATCCGCGTCCGGGCGGCCGTCACCAGCGCAAAACCGCCGGAGCGGAATTGCCCGTGAAGATCAATCACCAGATCGTAATGTGCCGCATGCAGACCCGTGAGCATCCGAATAAAATTGAGTGGGCTTGAAAGGTCCCGCCACGGCCGGGCATATGCCTGCCGGGCAAACAGAACCACGTTCGACAGCGCGGGATGATCCTTCACCAATTCCGCATTCTGCGGCGTCAGCATCCAGTCAATCTGTGCAGATGGATACCGCGCGCGAAGCTTGGCCAGTACCGGCAGCGCATGGATCACATCGCCCACCGCCGAGGGCTTGATCAAGAGGATCCGAGAAAATTCAGTCTTGCGTAAATCAGTCAATCGCAACTTCGTTGCCTTTACGAGGATGTCACCGCCCTACGTTAGCCTGACCGCGGCATGCTCTCAATTGCATGTGGTGATTTGCAGGAGGAAAGACGTACGCTGGCAGGTTCAGGTATTCCGCTTCATGCGTTTCTGAATTGAGGACCATAACTCTTCGAGACCCATTTGGCCCGCCCACTGGTCTATATAGCCCATGTCGATGGCATCTCGGCTGGTCTCCAACACGCCGACAATATCACGAAGGTGCTTTTCTGAGCCGCCTTCACGGTAATATTCCATCTTCTTAATGATCGCATCCTCTGGCGATGCAAACGAGACCTCCAAGTCATCGCCAGCGCGCAGGCGTTTCGCTCGGATGAATCGCGATTCGTTGAAGGGGTTTAGTTCGGGCACGATTACGTCGACTTTCAAGCCCGAATCGGGATGAATGACGTTGAACTGAGCCTTGTCGCGAACGGCTTGGCGAGCGGCGGGCTCGCTGACGTAAAACTCGCCTGGAGGAAACTGGCGACAGAAATCGTCGATCACTCGTTCCGATAGTTCGACAACAATGTCTATGTCGTTAGTGAAGCGCGGCTCGCCATAAAAAATCGTTGCCGTGGAGCCCGTTACAAAATACCGCAGGCCCATACCCTCGATGACGCGCACTACAAATCGCAGAAGATCAAGCGGCTCCATGCGACAGCCTCCGCGCCGCCTCTTCCCTAACACGCTGCTCGCTCCAATCGCAATGCTCGGCGCGCAAGTAAGTGAGGAGCATCCGCCGGGCACTGGCATACATCCCGCTGGCGATGCGTAGACGTTCGGCCCCAGTTTTTTTGAGAATCACGCGCGCCATCTCCAGGTCAATCATCTCGATGTTCAATTGCAATTGTTCCGCTGGAGATTCCACACCATCACTCTATCCGGGGTCAAACGCCATTGGCAGCGCACATATCCCACTTGTCGCCGTATTCTCCGCGATCTCTGCGACTCTGCGGTGAATCATTTTTTTGGCGCGCCCAAGGTACCCATGCCGCACGAGTGTCCAGTTACGGTCCCTTACCTCACTGTTTCACATGCTCCACCAACTGATCCAGCGCCTTCCCCCACCCCGCATAAAACCCCATCTCTTCATGACGCTTGCGAGTCCCTTCGTCGCTATGCCGCGCCATGGCCATATACAGGGTCCCCTTGCCACTATCCTCCAACGTCAAATTCCCCGTCATAAACGGAGCCCCCGAAGGCCGAAAGCCGGGCAGCAGCGCATCCGTCCAAATCAACCGTTCGTTGGGAATGATTTCGAGATAACATCCCACGTGCGGATGCGCCTGCCCCTCCGGCGACCGCATCACCGTTCGAAAAATCCCGCCGGGCCGCAGATCGATTTCACACTCCGATACCATCCACGGAGCCGGACAAAACCATACTTTCAAATGCTCGGGCGTCGTCCAAGCCTCCCAGACCCGTTCCCGCGGCACATCCACCACCCGCTCAAAAATCAAATCCAACCTCGGGTCCGGCGTCCAAATTGAATTCATCGCTGCTTCTCCTTCGATTCCCCCAATACTGAATCCTCCAAGTATTAATCCGCGACATTCCAACTTCCAAACACCCGACCCACAAGTATGAGGCGCGCTGAGACGTTCCGAGGCGCGCCCAGACCGAATGAGGCGCGCCTCACGATCGCGAGGCTTACCTCATCGCGCACCGCTCAATCAGCGCATAAATCATTGATCAGTAATAATTAAAATGGGAAAATACCCGCCCCAAAATCGTTCGGAATGGGGCGCAATGAGACGTTTTGTGGTGGCGCCACAGCCCCCGATGAGGCGCGCCTCACAATCGATGATACTTCGCACCCCGCGATATCCCCCAACCGCAAATCGCAAATCCCCTTAGATATCCGTCACCATCCCCGTCGAATCCCCAAATCGCGACAGATCCTTCACGCCCATTCGATCCGCCATCGCCATCAGCAGATTCGACATCGGTTTGCCACCATGCTTCACATACCGTCCCGGCGTCAGTGCCCCTCCGCCTGCGCCGGCCACGATGATTGGCAGATTCGCGTGCGTGTGCCGGTTTCCATCGGAGTTGCCCGACCCATACACAATCATCGAGTTATGCAGGATCGAATTCCCGTCCACATCCATGATCTGATCGGCCTTCTTCAGGAAGCGCGCAAACTGGTCGGCGTAGAACCGGTCGATTTGCGACACCTTCTTCACCTTGTCCGAATCGCCCATGTGATGCGACAGCGTATGGTGGCCCTCGGCAATGCCGATGTCGCCAAACGACCGGTTGCTGCCTTCATTGGCCACCAGGAACGTCGCGATACGCGTGGAATCGGTCTGGAACGCCAGCAACATCATGTCGTACATGAGCTGGATATATTCGGCATACGCAGTCGGCACGCCTGTCGGCGCTTCAACATTCGGATCGGGTGCATCCCCAAACCGCTCCGCCGCCTCAATGCGCTTTTCTACATCTCGCACGCTGGTCAAATACTCGTCCAGCTTTCGATTGTCGCTCGATCCCAGTTCGCCCTCCAGGCTCCTGGTATCTTCCATTACAAAATCGAGGATCGACCGCTGCTGCTGCCGCCGGCGCTTCAGCGACTGCACCCGCTGACCCTTGGCTCCCGCGCCAAACAGCCGCTCGAAGAGCAGTCGGGGATTGGGTTCAGGCGCAACCGGCGTCTCGGGCGATTGCCACGAAAGGTTGTACTGATACGCGCAGGAATAACCCGTATCGCAGTTCCCCGACTTGCGCACCGCATCGCAGGTCAATTCCAGAGAGGCAAACCGCGTCAGATGTCCGACGTGATTGGCCGTCACCTGGTCGATCGACACGCCCGCATGAATATCCGCCCCCGCCGTTTTGCGAACGCGGACGCCCGTCAAAAACGTGCCGCATGCACGCGCGTGATCGCCGCCGCCATCGTTCCCGGCTGTTGCATTCAGATGATCCAGCCCACCGAACACCTGGAACTTCCCGTTCAGTTCCGACAACGACTGCATCGTGGGCGAAAGCTCAAATTCCTTCCCCTCGCCCTTGGGCCACCATACGTTCTGAATGGCGCCATTGGGGAAATACACATACGCCATCCGAAGCGGCGCGCCTGTGGCGGTCGTGGCAAGCGGCGCCCCCACCGCTGCCGAAGCCCCCGCCGCCGGCACAACCGCTCCGCCGCGGACCATCGACTCAAAAGCCGGAAGCGCCACCGCGGCCCCCAGCCCTTTCAGGAACCGTCGACGACTCAGCTCCCGGCGCCGAACTTCTGCTTGGGCTCGATCATCACTCGGTGAAGAGAATTGACTCATGGTGTCCCTGTCGTGGTAACCGCGTGCTCCGGAAATCCCGGCTCGCGAACTTGCACTGCGCGATTCCCTGCCTTCGATAAAACCCGACGTCGCTCGAACGGCGCCGATTCCACAATCCCATTGATCAACGCCGAAAACCGCCCATCTTCCCGGTTCATCCGATCTACGATCCGATCGACCGTCTCGACATCATTGTAATCCAAGCCGCGGCCCAGCGCATATGTCAGCATTTTTTCAGTCAGGCAGCGATAAAAATCAGTCAGATGCTTGTCTTTCAGAATCACTTTAAGGTCCCGGGCGTCCTTAAACTTCTCACCCGTCAGCAGTTGCCCCGCGGAATCGATCGGCAGCCCCCGCTCTTTTTCACGATACGACCCCAGCGCATTGAAATTCTCAAACGCCAATCCCAATGGGTCCATCCGGGCGTGACACGACCGGCACAATGCCTGATTCCGATGTAATTCCAAAACTTGCCGGAAGCTCATCGCCTGCCCCGCCGTCTTTTCCGCATCCTCAAGCGGCGGAATATTGGGCGGCGGCGCGGGCGCCGGCATCCCCAGGATGTTGTCCAGCACAAACTGCCCCCGCTTCACCGGCGAAGTCCGCGTCGGGTTTGACGTCACCGCCAGCACCGCCGCCGTCGTCAGCAATCCGCCCCGCGGGCTATCCTTCGGCAGCGTCACCCGCCGCATCTCCGTGCCCGTGATATTCGGAATGTTGTAAAGCTTCGCCAGAACATCATTCACATACGTGTGATCGCCATCCAGCAGTTCCGAGAGACTGCGGTCATCGCGCATGACTTCCCCGATTAGCATCTCCGGCTCGCGCCGCAGCGCTCGCCGAAGCGGATCATCAAACAAGATGGGCGGCCGATTAAACCCAAACCGCCGCTGCCCATTCCCCGCCGGCCGAGACGTGGGTTGCGACGCTGGAGGTGCACCAGGCTTGGGGGCTGCTGCCGCATCCTGGGCAAACACAATCCCAACATTGATCGACACGCCCCCCACATCCCGCAGCTCCAGCCACTGCCCGGCGAAGTTCTCAATCAACGCCTGCCCCCGCACATCCTTCAGCATCCGCTTCACCTGATCGCCCAGGTGCGCTCGCAACTGCTTCTGCGCCGCTAGCGTCCGCAACTCTTCATCCGGCATCCCCGACCAAAGGAAATAAGACAACCGCGAAGCCAGCGCATACTCATCCAACGCCACCGAAGCCTGCCGAACTTCCGTCGGCGCAACGCCCTGCTCAACTCTGAACAAAAACCGGGGCGAAGCCAGCACCGCCACCATCGCCCGACGCATCGATTCCTCAAACCCCTTGCCTTCGCTCGTGTAGCCAATTTCCGCGATGTTCACGAGCCGATCCAGCACGGCATCATCAACCGGCCGCCGAAACGCCTTGCTGGTAAAAGCGCCCAGCACCTCGCGGGCATATGTATTTCGCTCAGCCGCCCCGGTCGGCGGCGCTTCCCGCGGGAAAAACCGGTGATAGTTCGGCGGCGCGGTCCAGAACTTCTGATCCAGCGGCCCCTGCACATCTACGGTTGCAACCTGCAAATCCAACTGGAACCGCTGCTTGTTGGCCGGCACCAGCGGACGCAGCTCGAATAAAAACGTATGTTCGCCCGGCTCAAACTTCTGCTGAAGGTCGTACTGAAACTTCTTGCCCGCGTCCCACTTGAATTCGTGGCGCCACTGTTCGACCCCATCGACCTTAAACGCCACATCGCATCGGCCCGGATCAAAATCGAACGCCCCGCGCACCACAAAATTTAAAACCAGCCGGTAGTCGCCCGCCTTTCGCACATCAAACGTAGAGGAGACATTGGCCTCCTTGTAAAACGCCATCTTCGACCCATCAACCGGGGGTTTTTTGGTCTTCCCCTCCCCGCCCGCGCCGCCACCATCGCCGTCCGCTGAGAGAAACTCATTCCCCGCAATGCTCTCCTGCGTCACGACTTTCGAAACGATCGGCACCGCGTTATCGACAATCGTTTCTGCCGCCTGCATGTATTTTTCGAGTAGCATTGGCGAAACGCTCAGCACTTCGCCGATCGTGTCAAAACCATACCCCGTGTCGTCCGGCGGAAATTCCTCCGTCGCGTTGAAGTCGTACCCCATCAACACCCGAACCGTGTTGCGATACTCCACCCGATTCAGCCGCCGCACCGTCGCCCGGCCCGGGTCGATATCCTTCGCGTTAATCCCAAACGCATCGAACTTGATCCAATCGACGAGCTTCGATTTTTCCTGATCATTCGGGTGCGGTTTCTTCAACGGCGGCATGATCCCCGCCCGCACGTTTTTCAAAACCTTCCACCACAATTCCGGGTTCTTCCGGATGTCGGCTTCAGTCTTAAATTGATCCAGCGCCACTTGCCCCTTGTTCACCCCATCGGCGTGGCAGTCGTAGCAATACTGGGTCAGAATCGGCTGGACAGAACTTTGGAATTCCTGAACAGGCTCTGCCGCCCGCGTTGGCCCCGCCCACGCCAGAAGCGCACCAGCCGCCAGGCTAACAGCACCCAGGCGGTGGATATCCAAAGTCAGCCTCTTACGTGCCATTCAGAAACTCCAAAGTCTAGACGCCGTGTCAGAACCAACGCGCAGCCCGGGAGCCGCCTGTATAAACCATACTCCGAAAACACCCGCCGGGTTGTATATTAAATGATTGCCGCAAATCTGAAATGCGTTGACGACAAAGTGCAATCCCACGCTGATTCACCGGAGCCTGGATCGACTGGTATCGGTCGCGATGCGCGTCGGCAGCATCCACAACGCCGCGACATAGACCCCGTCGGCAGTCCGCGATCAGGCTACATATTCGGGATATGATCGGACAGCCCGACGTCAGTGCTAACCCGGATTGTTCACCGCGGAGGCGCGGCCTTCGGCTCCGCGGTGAATCATGAGTTTCCCGGGCTAATGTCGTCGTCGTTACCCGCGTCGACAACCGGCGCGACGTATATCGCAAGAGGTGACTATGAACGTTCAAACCTTGACCGTTGCGGGGAAAAAATTCGCCGTGGTTCCATTTGAGGATTACCGGCACCTGCTCAAGGGGGCCAAGCCCGACGAAAACGGGTTACCCCCGCTGCCCAGGTCGTTGCCCGGCGGAAACTATCCCGCCGTCGCGTTCATGCGCGCTTCCATCGCCCGAGACATCATTCAGCGCCGGCGGGCCCTGGGATTGTCCCAGGCCGAACTGGCACGGCGCGCCGGCATCCAGCCGGCGGTCCTCAACCGGATCGAGAAGGCCAAAGTCGATGCTCAGACCGCCACCGTGGACAAAATCATCGGCGCACTGGATGGGGCCAAAAAGAAATGAGCGCGACCGCGCCCAAACCGCCCTCACCAGACTGGCATCACCGATCCGCATGCACCTCGCGCGAAGCCCGCCCCCGCCTTTGCGTCCCCATCACGGCTCCCCTCCAAGACGCCTCAACCTGGTGATCCTCCGGGCTGATAGCTCCGCGCGTGGCCACCGCAATTTCATGCAGGGGAAACTTTGGCTTGCGATCCACGTACAGCAGTCCGTTGGCCTCCTGGTACGTGTCGGCAAATTGCGTGTAGCAGAACCCGCCAAGCAGCGGCAGCGAGCGCACTGCCTTCAGCAGCCGGTAGTATCGCCGGGCGAATTCGTGCGCGTTTTCTACTCTGCTGTATCCCCAGGTCCGCGCCGGGTCGGGCGAGTATGCAATTCCCCCAAACTCCGTTAGCATGATCGGCTGATTGTCATAACTGAACTCGCCCAGCGCCAAAACCTTATGCCCGGGCCGCTCCTCGCGCAAGAGCGATGCCACGCCTTCCCCCGCGCTGGCATACCTTTTCTCAATTCGTTCCGGATCGGCGTCGTAATCGTGAATGGTCACGATGTCCGTCGCCACTGCCTCCCATCCATCGTTGCCAATCACCGGCCGCGTCGGGTCCAGCGTCTTGGTCAGGTGATACAGCGCCTGCACGAAATTCCGCTGCGCCGCGCTGGTCGGCAAGTCCGGCACGCCCCACGATTCATTGAGCGGCACCCACGCCACAATACACGGGTGGCTGATGTCCCGCAGCACCGCATCAGTCCATTCCCGCGTGATCCGCCGCACCGATTCCTTGGTGAACCGATACGCGCTGGGCATCTCATCCCACACCATCAGCCCAAGCCGATCCGCCCAATACAGATATCGCGGGTCTTCAATCTTTTGATGCTTTCGCACCCCGTTAAATCCCATCGCCTTGGCCAGTTCCACATCCCGCCGCAGCGCATCATCATCCGGCGCGGTCAATCCGCCATCCTGCCAATACCCCTGGTCCAGCGCCAATCGCAATTCATATGGCTTCCCATTCAATACAAACCGATTTCCCAGCAAAGCAATCGAGCGCAAGGCGGTGTAGCTGCCGACGCGGTCGATCACGTTGCCGTCACCATCCAGCAGCTCAATCACCGCATCGATCAACTTCGGCCATTCCGGAGACCAGAGCAACTCGTTGCGGTAATCATCAATACCCGGATCGGTAATCCCGATGCGCCGGCTCACTTCATCGCCACTCACCCCGTACGTATCCTCCGCCAGCACCCGCTCCCCCAGCGACAGCTTCACCCGAAGACATTGTCCGGCACGAATCGGCCCGGCGAGGTTCAGATCCAACCCGATTTGCCAGTTATCCCCATCAGGGCTCCACCTGAGCTTTTCGATATACGTCTCGGGCACAACCTCCATCCACACCGTTTGCCAGATCCCGCTCGTACGGTAATACCAGATCGAGTGCGGCTCCCGCCGCCAATCCTGCTTGCCCCGCGGCTTGGCCAGATCCTCAGGATCATCAAACGCCCGCACCACCACCGTCGCCTCTTCCGCGCCCCGAACCAAATCAGTGATATCCACCCTGAACGGCGTATATCCCCCCTCATGGGTCGCCGCCAACTGGCCATTCACCCATACCGTCGCCTCATAATCCACCGCGCCAAAATGCAGAATTAATCGCTGCCCGCCCGAGAGCCCCGGCACCTTAAAGTTTCGCTTGTACCAGCTTGCCTTGAAGAGCCCGGTTTCATTCACACCGCTCAAAGGCGCTTCAGGAGCAAACGGAACGTTGATCGTCCGATCCCATTTCACCGCGTCCTTGCGCTTCAGTTCGCCAGCTACGTCGATTGCGAATTGCCATTGCCCGTTCAGTGATGTCCAGTTCTCGCGCCGCAGTTGCGGACGTGGATACCCATGTTCCGAGGCGTGTTGTCGCGGCGCGTCCTTCTTTTTCCCGTTGCGCATGTCATCTCCGGAACTACTTTTCCTCACCCCAAGCCGGACTTTAGCCGCTGCGGTCCTTCCCTGCGAACGGCGGTTTTCTGCCGCACCCCGTCCGCCTGGCCACCACGTTTCACGCCCTTTTCCCCGGCCTCACGGCCGAACTCCACTCCTGGATTAACCAGGCCCTTCCAGAATCCGGCGGAATCGGCACGGATCGTGCTCTGGGAAAAGACAGCGAAACCGACCTCACCCGCTCCAACCTCACCGCCCTTTCCCAGGCGGCGGCAAGAGCCAACAACGAAGTCGGTTGAGGGACCGGGCAATGGATCGTGAAACTTCAACCGGCCGACACTCAGATCAATCTCATACAATTCGCTTGGATCGTTCTTCCGAGTCGGTACACCCCGTCACCGCCGCGCCAGACCCAGTCGATTCCGCCAAAGCCGCGGGGCTGACCTACGTTTCCCATGAATCCCCGGGCATCACGCGCAAGCATTCGGGCAAAGGCTTCGTTTATCTGGACGCCAAGGGCAAAACGATTCGCAACCGAGACACGCTTGCCCGTATCCAAGCGCTCGTCATTCCCCCGGCCTGGAAAGACGTTTGGATTTGCCCCTCGCCATGCGGCCACATTCAAGCCGTCGGGCGCGACGCTCGCGGCCGCCGCCAATACCGCTACCACGACAAATTCCGCCAGGTCCGCGACGAAAACAAATACGGCCACATGCTTCACTTCGTCAAAGCCCTCCCCAAAATCCGCCGCCGGGTCCAGCGCGATCTAAAAGCCAAAGGCCTGGCACGCGAAAAAGTCCTGGCGGCGGTCGTGCGACTGCTTGAAAGCACGCTGATCCGCGTCGGAAACGACGAATACGCCCAGCAAAATAAGTCCTACGGCTTAACCACCATCCACAACAACCACGCAAAAGTGCGCGGGGCCACCATTCAGTTTCGCTTCCGTGGAAAAAGCGGCGTACAGCATGCGATCGATCTCGAGGACCAGCGCCTCGCCAAAATCATCCGCAAATGCCAGGAGCTGCCCGGCGAAGAGCTCTTCGGCTACGAAGACGAGGAAGGCAAACCCCACGACATCAAAAGCGAAGACGTCAACGCCTACCTACAGGAAATCACCAGGGAAGATTTCACCGCCAAGGACTTCCGCACCTGGGCCGGCACCGTGTTGGCCGCCCGCGCCTTACAGGAGTTCGAGCAGGTGGATTCAGAATCCGGCCGTAAAAAGAACGTCGTCCGCGCCGTCGAATCGGTCGCCAAGCGCCTGGGAAACACCAAGGCCGTCTGCCGCAAGTGCTACATCCATCCCCGCATCATCGATTCATATATGGATGGATCTCTGCTGAAACATCTCCATCAGGAAGCAGAAAAACTGCTCAAACCCCTCCGCCATCTGCATCCCGAAGAAGCCGCGGTGCTGGTGCTGCTGTCGCGCCGATTGGCCGCCGACCAGCGGAAGACCAGGAAATGATCCCGTTCAGCTAAATGACCGTGCGCGATTCCGCGCCATTGCTCCTAAGTGGCACGGCCTTCCAGGCCGTGGCCGGGGACGCTTCGGGTCCGGTGCCGGGCGAGATGTGGGAAAACCAACTCGCCCGAACCGGGCATTTTCTGGTGGAAATTAAGAAGGTTGTCCAACTGTCGAAACTTGGTTTTCCCTAATCGGATCCGTCGTCGGAGGTCATCTCCCTCCATCATGGGCTGTCTTCGACCCTGAGGCTCAGACCCGAAGGGGAAGCCCCATGCCACGAAAGGCGCGGAATCGCGCACGGTCATTTAGCGCGTTCTGCCCCGCTCGCAAGCCCCATCGGGAAGGAACGGCTAATACCCAACGGCATCGCGTGAATCAGTCAATGCCGACGGGACAAACCGCTCTACGACATCCCGCAACATGCCGAAATTGATCGGCTTGCTCGCATACCCATCGCAACCCGCCGCCAGGCACTTTTGGTGCGTCGACGGGAATGTAAATTCGGGCATCAGCGCGACGATTCGCCCGTCATATCCCATGGATCGCAGCAGCGCGGTGCCCTCGTAGCCGTCAATCTGCTGGAGATTCATGTCCATCAGAATCAGATCGAACCCCTCCCCGGCCTTCCATGCCGACAACGCCAGGTCGCACACTTCACGGCCATTTCCGGCCACGGAAATCTCAAGGCCAATGCACCGGAGCATGCCGGAGATCATCCGCCGCCCCTCCGAACTATACGTCGCCACCAGAATCCGGCCATGCCCCTTTGCCGGGTGAGTCGAAGTCTTAGGATCAGTGCGATGAGATGACAGACAAACCGCAGAAGTGGTCGCGGACATTTGGAAACTCCTTTTTCCAGACTCTGATTTTTTTCAAAGCCGGCGCAACGTTGGTTTGACGGAAAACTTTGCCGATCACGATCGGTCCATGATGCGATCAGCACCACAGTTAATTAACAATTCGCAAATCCCCGTAAATGGGATTTTCTACCTATCTATCTATGGGCGCAAATTCGCGTGCTTCAAACAACCTTAGATGTACGTGACATGGATCACACGAGCGAGCGTATGTCGGACGCCATATAAGTGTCCTTCACGCCCCAACAATTTCACATACGGCGCATCCCGACAAATGTTCGAATTTAAATTGTGATCCTTGGCAAGTAAACACAAGCCACACCCACTGACCTCAACCAAGCGTCCGTCATCGACCTCCAAATACCGACCCATATCACGGTCTAATCGTTCCGTCCATTCCGATCGATAGGGTGTAACTTTTCTTTGTGGCGGGTTGCCGGTGGGGCGGGCATTCTTGCCTGCCATCGGAGTGCTGAGCGGGGGCATTCCTG
>DAIRGS010000114.1:0-20239 GCA_036794395.1 Tepidisphaeraceae bacterium
GACCACGCCAAAATTATATTGGGGGAGCCTTGAATACCTTCTCACGCTGGAATGGCGAGTTTACATTTTGCCATGACGAGGCGGGCGCGATCGACGAATTCCGGCTCGAGCGTGTAGGGGATTTCGGTGGTGAAGGGGATGGTTTCGGTGGCGGCGCGGAGACAGTAGAGCTGGGGAGTTCCGGGTTGGCCGATGACCAGATCGAGCCATCCGCCGTGGTCGGGGGCCAATGCCAGGAGGGGGCCGGGCAGGCCCATTCCGGCATTGAGGAATTTGATCCAGTTTCGGGCGGCGTGGGTGGGGGTTTTGGCGCAGAGTGGGACGCGGACAGCGGCGATATGATTTGGGTCAAGCTTTGCTTTGAGGGGGATGTCTGCCGGGGACAAATTGATCAGCAGCTCGCGCTCGATGTGATAAAGAATCCGGAACATGCCCTGATGGTCGGGACCGAGTTGCGGGTTGTCGATCAGGCGTGGGATCGAATTCATTTGCGTGATGGATTTCGGAGCTGCAGACGGCTGCTTTGTTGTCTGCTCGGCCGCGAATGACTGTAAGGTGTTGAGGGCATTCATGACCTGTTCGTGAGACGTGGCCTCCTGGCAACTCATCTGGACTTTTGGGAGGAAGACCAGAATTTCCTTGAAGGCTTCGTCAGACGTCGCTCCAAGCCATAACAGCACGATCACCATGGGGTAGGCGTCGCGCCCTTTGCCATCCTGTGAATACCATAGACGGCCAAGCACCGCCCCGCCTGAAAATCGGTGGAGAAGGGTGTGGCCAAACGGGGCAAGCTTCTTGGACTGCTGAAGCTTGTCCCACTGGCCATTGTCTACGTTGCCGGTGATGCCTTCGTAGATTGCGCGTTTGAAGTCGACGAGGGTCGGGTGTTGAAGGCCAAGGTCGGGGACGTGATCGTTCCAAGCCGGGTGTTTGCCGAACGCCCCGGCAAAGACCTGAACGGGCCGGGTGTCGAACGACTGAGCTTTGTTGCTCAGTTTCTGAACCCAGCGTTGGAGGAAGGTTTCGGACATCGATTGTTGGAACACACTTTCAGTTAGACCAGGTGGATGGATGCGGAATCGGATTCTTGAATGTCAGAAGAAGCCATTGGGCGTAATGTTGTCGCTGACCCATCCGATCCACATTGCCATACTCGGGCTCGAGGCGCACGTACCATTTTCTTGACGGGACGGGGGGATCTCCAATTCTAGGATCTCCGTTTTCAGCGGCGGCTACAGCGTTCGAATGCGACAGCAAATAAAGGCATTGCCACACGTTCATGGTCTTAGTGACTTCGTGCAGAGTGCCATCAGGCTTTTGCGGGTGCTCGTAAAATTCAAATGCGATGTTGATGTTGGGCCATGATATATCCCCAAGCCGACCGGGACTGTCAGACGACCGCCCGCTTTTCCGATCCGGCGGTTGCTTGCCGATGACCAACGTGAAATCGCTCCACTTAATACTGGCCCGCGGAAGCTTCGGACGAACTTCTTCCAGCAGTTTGGCGACTGCGTTTTCGTCCGGGATCTCCACTCTGCAGGTGGCCGGACCATTCGCCAACGGGAGTGATTCGATCAGGGCATAGGCTCGACCGAGCCGCTCGAATCGCTCCGATCGCAGGCCTCCACGAGCCAGCGCTTTCAGTTCATCGTCAATCGCGGCGTACTTCGGGTTTCCCAGGAGGTTTCCGCCTCCAACATTTTCCGGTTTGGATTTGGCGGCAGTGCCCCATAACGACGTTCCCCCCAGGATCTGGCGAAGTTGGTCCAGATTCTCGGGAGTGATTTCGACCGTTGAATTGATGTTAAATGGAAATTTGGCCAGGTCGGAGTCCACTAATTGAATAGTGCCCGGCTGCTCGCCTTGCCGTGCTACAACCCGCAACAGCCCAAGCGTCACCTCGGACCAATATTTTTCGACTTCATTCACTCCGGCGTCGACCATGTATTTACGCTGCAATACGGCGGCAGGCTGCTCGAGAAGAATGGCGCGTACGGCATTTACGTCGGTGGAATTAAGCGTTCGCCAATAGTCGATCTTCTCCTGGATTGCATCTAAATCGAGTTTGTCGGAGGACGCGGCGATGAACGCGCTTGTTCTTTCCGCGGCGCGTTTTACATCGATTTGGACCGGAGAACTGAACGATTGAACCTGGTCCAGTGCATCTTTGACAAATCCTCCCAACTCTTTGAAGTTGCGATTGACATCGGTGGCACTCAGGAGATGCTCGTGAAACGTCTTCCAGTCCCGGGGGATTCCTGCCGGATCAATTTCGGGGAAGAGTCCGGACCAGTAGATGACATAATTGCGAAGGTATGCATCAGCAGGCTGCCGGCGTTGTGCTAAATCCGCCGAGAGCTGATCGACATCCAACGGTTTGGGGTCGCCGGCAATTTCCTGCGAGATGGTGTGAACGGTGCCGAATACAGCCGAGAGCGCGCCGCTGACCGCGCCCGGATTGTATCGCTGATCGGCATCGTCCTTGTCGTGTTTTGTAAACGGGATAGCGGGGATGGCGAATTGGCGGTAATTGCCATGCGGTTTGGCGATGGAATCCGCGATCCATTTTTGCGTGGGAAGAGAAGCGATCTGCTGGGCCACCGATTTATTGAGATGGTACGGACCCGCCATGTTTGCGTGGAGCTTCGACACATCGGTTTGGGCAAAGGCAACGGGGTTCTCGGGGCCGGCGGCTGTCCCGCTTGCGGCAATGGATTTAGGCGATACCGAGAAAGCTGGATCGGCCGGGAGCGTGGACGGACTATCGGATTCGTCGAACAGTTCAGTGTTCGCCAACTTATACAAATCGTGCACGACAACAGCGGCGCGTTTCTCGTGGGCATCGACGTTTACAGTTTTGAGCAGCGTGGAATCGAATGGACTGAGTTGGGCTTCAATTTCTGTTTGCTTGGATCGGTCATCGGATTTATTGATTTCCTCGATCCGCTTTTGAAGAGCGTCACGGATTTGGGAGGGCAGCGGGAGTTGCCGGCGATCCGAAGGAATGGAGTCGCGCACGGCGATCAACACGTCGGCCGCTTCTTTGCCGGCGGCGGCCTGTTCTTTGCGATAAAGCCCGACTAGAGACAGCGGATTGCCACCATTGTCCAATTCGCTCAGGCGTTGGGACATTTTGGTGCTGTAAAAGCCGTCATAAAGCTCCCAATGCTTCTTCCAGTTGTCTCGCTGGCGGTAAAAGTCCGCGACGGATTTGGGATAGTTGTTCTCCAGGCTCAGGCAGAACTCATGAAGGGTTTTTTGGCGATCGCGAAGATCGACCAATGCGGTTTGCCAATCCAGGAACCGCGTATTGGGCCGAGCGCCAATATCTCGCGAGTAATCGATCAACGTGTTCACGCCCTTCTGGGCCGGGCCGGAATCAGGTTGAACGAAGGACCAGTGTTCATTGGCCGATAAACTGGCGGGAATGAAAAGTTGCAGTCCCTCGCTGAGGACCTTCACGTAGGCCTGTTCGTTGGGGTTTGGCGTGGCGGCTTTCTTGTCGGGCCGGTCGGCAGTGACGTAGGCAAACAAAGTTGGAAGATCCGGCCGGACCCCACATTCGAAGCGGATCAGTTCTTTCAGGGCCGCGGTGGAATCCTCGTCCCAATGCCCGGCGGTTTTGCCCTTGATCTTATGGCGGGTCGCTTTGATGAGTGGCGCAAGAACGTTGGCGGCGTATATTTTTCCGGCATCGTTCTTCTGACTTTCATTGATGTCGTTGGACTGGTCCTTCATTTGAAGGAGAAACGCGGCGGGTTTGAAGATAGGCTGAACATGGACATCCTGAGTACCCCACGTATTGAGGTCTTCATAGAATTTTCCGATGGAGGTGCCGCCGTCGTCGGCAACTTTTTCCAAGAGACGACTTTTCGGATGAATTTCAGGTGATTCAAGAATTTGCAGGGTGCCGTCGGATTGTTTGAGTTGGGTGGCACTTTTCCAGAAAGCTGTTTGGTTTTCGGAGATGCTGCTGCTTCGTTCATGGCTTCCCCAGAGAGAGAACGCAAGGATGATAATCGCCGCGATGAACCCGGTGGAGAGGAGGGCGACCTTTCGGGTTTGTTCGGCTTTGCGTGTGTTCGGGGCGCGGGTGACCAGGCCTTGTTCGGGGAAGGCTTTTTTGAGCAGAACATCGCGGAGGAAGAAGGCGCGGTCGCGTTCCCATACGCGACGTTCGCGCAAGGAATCAATGGGGACATGCAAAAGCTCGGCCAGCTCGGCATCGAGCGCCTGACCTTCGCGCATTGAGCTGGTGAAGTAGATGCCGCGAAGAAAAAGCGGTTTCGGAGACCATTCTCCGGCCACAAACACGAGGGCGAGATAGCGGCCCAGACGGGGGCCAAGGTGCTTAAAGCTGTCGGGGAAGGAATAGAGCGAGTCGACTTCGTCGATGCGGCGGGATTCCATTCCTTCGTGGGCCACCGGGTCAAGCAGCAATCCGAGACGGCGCTCGGACAGACGCTTGTGAACTTCACTCAGATGCGCTTCCACTTGCTCGGGATTGAAGGGTTCATCGAGCGGCTTGGGATTGGACCAGCCAAGGATTTGATGTTGGAGCTGGGGGTTGTCGAGTGTTTCGAAGAACTCGCGGAAACCGTTGATCAGGTCGCACTTGGTGACGATGACATAAACGGGAAAACGCACTTCCAGCGCCCGCTGTATCCTGTCAAGTTGCTGGGCAATCGTCGCGGCTTTGGATTCGATCTTGTCGGCGGTGTCCACGATGAGGCTCTCAGCGGGGATGACCAGGATGAGGCCGTTGATCGGGCATTGGGGGCGGTATTTGACCAGGAGCCGGAGGAATTCCGACCACTCCGCGGCGGTTCCGGGCTGAAGTTCTCCAAATAGGTATCGGCCCGCGGTATCGAGAATGACGGCCTGGTTGGTGAGCCACCAATTCATGTTGACCGTGCCGCCGGTACCCTGAAGGGAATCCTGAAGACCCGGAGGGAAGGGCAGATTGGAATGGCGGATCGCCTCGGTCTTTCCCGATCCAGGCTCCCCCACCAGAAGGTACCAGGGCAATTTGTAGATATCTTTTCCAGTTGCGCGAAACTTGGTGATGCCCGCTTCGAAACTGCGGCGAAGATCGTCAAGCTTGGCGCGAGCTGCGACGGCGGTGAGCGCATTGGGGGTGACACCGGCCGCCTGTTGGAGCTTTTGTACGAAGGGACGATTTTTCCGACTGGCGACCCATCTTGCGACGAGCCACAGAAGCAACAGTACGAGGATCAGGCCGAGCAAAATCACCACTTCGCCCATCCAGGATGCGCCGGATTGCTGGAAGGTGATCGCCAGGACCCCGACCAGCGCGGACGCACCGACCGCGCCCAAAGCGACGCTGGTCAGATTGCTCAATTTGTCCGGAGGCACTTCAGGCATAACCAAACCACCTGGCAGAGTTGAACTAACGTTTGGAGGCCGGAGCAGCTAGATCCGTAGCGGAGCTTATAGCCTTGAGATCCTCAGACAGGCCACTGGACGCCGAGAAATATCCCCAAACATTGATTGCAAAGACCGCGATCAATAACAGCGCGAGGGTCACGGTAATGCCCAACACGCTCTTGCCCACTGGGCGATAGAGAATTGTCTTGTCCGGGTTGTATGCCTCAGGACAAATGGGAAGTGATTCGTCGGAATTGATGGACCGACGAAGACGCGAAGCGCATTCGAGCATCTTGCGGCGCAGGTATTCGGGTTGGCCGGTGTAGAAGCCGGTGAAGCCCAGGCCCATGCAGGTGTAGAACACGGCCAGGCGCGGGACGGCGTTTTCGGATCGGTCGGCGAGGGTCGCATCAAGTAGATCGAAGAATTTCTCATCCATCGCCATCTGCTGGTGCTCGTATGCCAGATTGGGCCAATCATGGGCGAAGGAAAGATTGCTGTTGCGCACCATGAAATCGATAAAGCCCAGAAGGGTGATGTAGATGTTCCCCTGCTGCATGTGCAGGAGGATTTCGGAATCGGACTTGGCCTGGGCGCGGATGTCCTTGAGAAGCTGGCCGATTTCTTCCTTCACCTGGCGGAGTGAGTGATTGCCGCCTTTGCGCGCGGAGCGATTGAGGCGACAGATGTATTGGAACAGTGGCTCGCAGGTGTCTAACAGCTTCACTAAAACAACCTCGAAAGCTTCATTCAGGCACGTGGTCGCTGCGGCGTTGCAGCCGGGGCCTCATCAGGCAACGTCATGTAAAGAGCAAGTTGAAAATCCGACGATTCCATTTGAACCCAGCGCGCCCCAATGATCTTTTCGCGTTGAACCATTTCCCACATGCGCGTGCTATCGGTTCGCAGGAGCCGGAAGTAAATCATTCCTGACTGGACGGGCAACTGAAGTGGCGGCTGGCGCTCTTCCTGGAGTTTGACGCCCCAGACGGCCTGGCGAATCATGCTGCGGGCCATCAGTTTGAAACGGTCGGCATCCTGCACGAGCGTGGCGACGGCGCGAGGATCCTGGCGGCTTTTCACGGCCAGGAAATATTCGTTGGCCTGTGCCAGATGGTCGTCGCTGAGCTGGGCGAACATTCCGCCATCGGCCGGGGCAAAATCCACTTTTGAGAAGCGGCCGCGGACTTTTGTGCGGAGCTGGGGCCGGATCTTCTGGTTGAGATCCATGAACGAAATCGCGGGATTGTCGTGATCGTAGGCGGCGACGTCGAATACATCGGTGGCGGGCTGCAGGGCGGCCAACTCCGCGTGCAAGCCGCGAAGTTCCAGATATGCCTCGGAGGTGGTGATGGCCTGCATCTCGGCGATGAACTGAAGGCGGGCGCTGTAACGATTGAGGGTCAGCAGGCGGAGCATCTGCTCGAACTGCGGGCCGCGCATGGTTTCGACGTTAAACCCGCGGGACATTTGAGCCACCAGTTCTTTGCGGGTGGCCTCGACCTGGTTGGCCAGGTCACGCACCATGTCACGAAGTACGACCGACCCGCTGAGCAGAAGGCAGGGCGGAATGAACGCCGGATCCTGCTGGGGAAGACCCACATCCTGGCCGGCGGCGTGAGCAATCCGCAACAAGGGTATCACTTCCAGGTCGGTGCGATCGTCATCTTCGAGCAAGAGGCGGGCATTGATGCGGCGGACGAGAATGGGCTGTGGATTTTCGCCGGTGTTTTCGTCGGCGAGGGAGCGGGTGGTGACTCGAAACTGGCGTTTGGAGCGCCAATCGTCGCCGGAACCTTCTTCGAGAGCGTTCGACCGATCGGGCTTCCACATGGGGACGCCAAGCGACACGGTAAATGGCTCGACGCTGGAATCGAATGCGTGGCGGATGTTGAGAGGCGGCAGGTCGGCGTTGTCGGGAAACTCGACAAGCAGTCCGCTGGGCATCACGACGCGAAGGCGCGCGAATTGAACCAGGTGATTGTTGAGGGCATCGGGGGAGAGTCGGGCTTCGATCAGGCCATAAGGGTAGCCGCATTGCAGGCGGCGCTCATCGGCAAAGCGCGCGTAGATGCCGCGCTGCATGGCTTGCAGATGATGGGGCTCGAGGTAAAGCCCTTCGTTGAAATGCAACTGCTCATTCATCTGCCAGCCCATCATTTGCGTTCGCGGCGGTTAGATATTTGCCCGCCGGCCGCGAATCAATTTTTCGGCGAAGTCGGCGATCGACTTTCGCATTGCATTGTCTACCGCGCTTACATCATTGGATTCAAAAAGCTCGACATATTTCCGCCAATACCGCGCCTCGGCGTTAAACGTGACGGAGCCTACCGTTGCCCGGACTTCTTCCGGGGACATTGCCCTGAGGTTTTCAACCGCGAATTGACCTGTCTGCGCGATGGCCGCCACGAGAGCGGCCACAAGCTGTCGCAGCATATTTGTATCTTCAATCATTTGCTGACGCGAGACCATGGGGCTGCCGGTCACAAAGCGGGCCATG
Organism: Tepidisphaeraceae bacterium; assembly: GCA_036794395.1. Classification (GTDB taxonomy): domain Bacteria; phylum Planctomycetota; class Phycisphaerae; order Tepidisphaerales; family Tepidisphaeraceae; genus DASXMX01. The sequence goes on from DAIRGS010000114.1 coordinate 7,889, forward strand.
AGCTGCTCGAGCACACTGGGGCATCGAATACTGGACTGGGGGGCGATGGCGGTTTGCCAGGTGCGCCAGATGACGCGATCGAGGCTGCACATGATGTCGACCAACTGCGTCATCAGTTCGAGCACGCGTTGGGAATCGAGTTGATCGCGCGGAGCCAGTTTGAGCTTGGCAGCCAGTTCCGACATCGCCACAGGCGGCAAGCCCCCCCCGCCAGTGCCCAGGAAGCCGGCTTGCTGGAGTTGCTCGGTCGTGGTCCGGCGTTGTTGTTCGGAAAGCGTGTTACGGAGGGAGATCAACTGCGAGACGAGGAAACTGGGATCTTTGAGTTGATCTTCGGTGGGTCCGCGAGTTACACCGACGGCAGGGGTCGGCTCGGCGGCAGTGCCATCCCAGGTTGGGAAACGGGATTGGAGATCGTCGAGGAAGGCTTTTCGCTCGGATGGGACGATGCTGCTCATCGCGCGGCGAAGCTCTTCAACCAGATAGCCTCGGCGCACTTCATCGCCCTGATCGGCAAAATCGATTTGGACCAGGCGCAGACGAGCGGCCAGAGCCGCCACACGATCCGATCTGGAGCCATTCTCGTTCATTCCCCAACCTCAAAACGAGGTGATGCAGCAGCGAAGTCTTTCATCTCACTATATATGGAGATTCGGATTTGAGACAAGTTATTCAATACCCCAATCCCCTACTTCTGCTCGCGCAACGGCTTGGTTTCAAGATCCAAGCCCGCGGGAATCACTGAAATGCTCAGTTTCTTTGTCTCCTCCCAGCGCTCGCATGATAATGGTACTTCCAGGATCCGCTCGTCGTTGCCGGACTTGTTGGCCGCCAGCCTGGGATAATTGGAAACGAAGATCAGTTTCATCACCTTCCGTTCCTTCCATTTATCCCAAAGCGCTTCCATTTTCTTATATTCCAACGTCTGGGACGTCTGCTCCTGCCCTAATAGAAGGGTCCGAAGCAAAGTGGGATCGACCCGGCGATCGAAGCCGGGGGCGAAGAAATTGTCGACCGACTCCTTTGTCCAGTCGCGCGTATCGTTGTCCGGCACGGCAATGACATCGACCTCAACAGACGGATAGACGTCATTTGTCTTAAGCGTTGGGGCCAGCGAGACGGTGATATCATCGAAGTGGCGCATTTCTCCCTTGCATCCGCAGCCGGCGGCAATCGTGAAGAGCAAAATGCAGCATAAAGGCGTCAGCGCCCTGGAACAAAGTGAACTCATCTGAATGACGCTCCCAAACAAACGGACTTAAGCCCCCCGAACTGGAGGGCCCGGATTAAACGGACCAATTAGCCCCCACGAAGATCGATTCGACCGAGGCGGGCGGTGGCGGAAGTGGGCTGAGCTGCGCCAATTCGGCGCGGATCAACGAAGAGACTTCCCGGTTGAACCGCCAGTCAATGACAATCAGACTTCTGGTTTTCAGGACCAGCGCTTCCAGGTCGTTACGAACCTGGTCGAAGACCCGCTGGGGCGCGCCGGGCGGCGAGGCGCTAAGATCGGAGCAGGTGCTGTCAGGGCCGAGGCCGGGGAACATGGGCACGATCATCGAAAGGACGCCGAGCCACAGGTCGTGGGGCACGAGGTCACGGACTTGATCGGGGGCCAGTTTTTCCCAGCTCAAACGATGGGGCCCCAGGGCGGCGGGCCAGCGAGGGTCTCCCTCGAACAGCGCGTTCACGCGGAGCCTGAGAGGCGCGGACGGGTCGTGCTTCTGGGCGACCAGACGGGCAAAACTCAGCACTTCATCCAATGCGACGGGCAAAGACGATTCGCCATTGACCAGGAACATGCGCACCGCCAGAACCGCCAGGGCATGAAGATCGCAGGCGGTGCTGAGAACAGGCAGGAGGTGAAATGTGCAGTTGGTGGGGATGCCTTCGATGGACTTGAGGTATTCGAGCCGATCTTTGTCGATCGCCTGATCGATGGTCCGGAAACGGGATTCGCCGGGGGGCAGTCCGGGCTCGCGGTGGACGCGGCCGTACAGATCGAGCGGGGCAACTGGGTGGCTGAAACGCAGCCATAACAAGTCGTTGGGCGTGGAGTCGATGCGGTCCTGGCTGGCGAGCGTTCCTTCCAAAATGGCAGTGCCGGAAGCACCGGGGATGATTTTTCTGACGCGAACGATGCCGCGGCCGGACGAGGGTTGGACGGGTTTAGTGGGCTGGTAAACGGCGCTGCCCATGGGGCCGGCGGCGTGGCAATAGCGCTCATCGGAACCGGGGATCGACACGTCGATCGCACTGCCGGGGTCGGAAATCGCGACGCGACCGGTCCAGAAATAAGGCAGAGCGGAGCCTTTTTCGCCCATTCGGACGCGGAAGTGATCGATGTCGAGGTTGAGGAGCGGCCGTTGGGTTCGGGAGACGACTGTTTTGACGGCGTTAACGACGTCGGCGAAGGCTCGGAGCCTCAGATGAAATGATTCGAGGAGGCGGCCGCGTCGGCCGTGCTGGCCGAGGAGCATCCAACCGGCTTCGGCCCAGGGGCCGGCGCTTGGGGTGGGCGGCGCGGACGGCAAGGGAGAACCTTGTGAAAGGCTTACGTTGGGGCGGGCGCTGAGCACTTCGACGAAGGTTTCGAGGGAAATTGGGCTGAAGGAGCGGACGAACATCAATCCGCCGGGATTTAAGGAAAGAACGTCGTTTCTCGATCCAAACAGCGATTCCAACGGCCTTGTCCTCGGGCCGGTCGGCGCATCGGCGGTGATCGGAACAAAATTCGAGCTTGCGGCGCGCTTGGGAAGGTATAAATAGCGGTGAAGCGATGAGCCGTAGGGTGGAAGTGATGCGGCGGCCAAGGCGGCTTCGTCACGGCACAGTACCCACATTTCGCCGGTTTCGGGGTCTCGCGGGTGAACGGGTTGTTTGGCAACTGGATCGATCCAGACGGGCGCGGAAGGCTTAAGTTCCCAGCCGGTGCGAATCACCGAATCGGGGTCAATCGATTCCAGTGCATTGACAAGCTGCGACCATCGTTCGTCCAGCAGTGCATTTGAAACCGCCCCACGAACCGCCAGCGGCGCGGATATGGCATTTTCGGGGCTTTGAACCCAAATCTCGAGCCAATCGTGAACTTTTTGGCTGGCGTCAACCGTGCAACCTAAAAGCACTCTGGCATCCAGAGTATCGCGTAGAACGATTAACTGGGGGACGGAGTCCGATCCGTTGGTTGGGGGAGAGACACGAACCGCAGCGCAGATCTTCAGCGGGGCAATGGCCTGGCCGGCACTCACCGCAATGGGGAGCATGTCCGCGGGAAGCGGGGACCGGATCGAGGGTTGCACAATTTCTTTCGACGACGTGGTGGCCATGGCATCATGACCGGCAACAAACTACCGGAAAACACCTTCCGCGCAGACTTGGCGAGCAACACGGAAAGCCCGGTGCATTGTATTGGGATGGCGTTCCGTGTCAAAACTTGGGTCCGGTAGTGAATAGCAATTGGCATGGCAATGGCATGTGGCCCGTGATCATCGGATTTGGGTGTGCGAGGCGGTGCTTTCGCTCCCGCCGAGCCGCGTTTTTTGGCTCGCCGCCGAACCCGCTGATATCCACCGGCCTGAGGCGTACAAAAGGTGGATTCTTGGCTCGGAACGCCAGTCCCGATGCGGCTGGCTGGGGCCGCTCAGTCCGTCACCGGTATTCGTGATTGATTCATCACTCGAATTGCGTCATTCGTCAATCCTGGGGTCCTTAATGTATGCCGTCACAACAGTAAATATCCTGCCGCGAATAGGGCGGCGTAAGTACCCATTAGAAACGCCGAGAACCCGAAGATCGCGATGACCATCGCGGGGGGGAGTCTCTTTAGTAAATGTGCCAGCGCAATATATACCGGGAATACGACCGCGGCAAAACGGCCTTGCGAAAACATGCGCATCTCGTATCCACGCGTCAAATATGGGATCAACAAAAGGGGAATAGAGATGGATATCTCATATTCTGTCAGCCACTTTCTCCAACTTCCAAGTGCGATCAACATGGCCGCACCGATCATAAAGATCGGATTTGCAAACTGAAGACTGAATAACGCGGTATGCATATGATCCATCGCTTGCCAATAGCCCGGCGATATAGAGTTATATGTCTCCCGAATCGGCTCCCACGACAGCAGCGATGCACACTTGTCCAAAAACGTGGTCGTGCTCGTTCCACGTACCGAATGAAACCGTTGAGTCAGCACGAATGCGAACGGCTGAGCAAACTCTGCCGTTTGAAACAGTATGTAGACCACTATCCCCCAACAGGACAGTGGCAACACATAGACCATCCGTCCAAGGCTTTTCCGCGTGGAGGTCGATGTCCTCCAGGCATGCCATCCAACAGGGATCGCGAGTATAATCCCGACGGGCCGCACTGCGCTCACGAGTCCGGCTATCAAAGCAATAACCACCATGGGCCATTCGGAAAGGATTGCATAGAGGACGAGTATTGAGAGCGAAAGAAACATTGACTCGCTGTACGCCATGCGGAAGAAAAAGGAGGTAGGAATTACACATATCGCCACAACGGCGTATCTGCGAATCACATCGCCGCTCGGGCACGTATTTGCGGCGACGCCAGATCTGATTAGCCGAGCATCGCGCCGCCGCAGGTAGGCGCCGAAAAGCACGAATGATGCCAGGCATAATCCATTAGAGACTATTACTTCCGCATATACCGTCCCGATATGCGTAGCCCTCGATAGCCACCGGATCGCGAGTGGATACGCCGGGAAAAATGCCACCGTCGAAGGTTGGCCGACGTCGTAGGAATAACCCTCTTCCGCGACACGCTTGTAATTCTGACCGTCAAGCAGCGCCAAACTCTCAATAAAGCTCCGCGACCCTTCCGACCGGATAAATACGTTCCCAAACTGTGCTCCGAGAAGAACTATAATGGTCGTAAGTATTCCAGCTCCCAGGATACCAATAAACTCGGACGATGCACTCGCATCAGTGTTCATGTCGCGATCGGCAATGGATACTTCATCCATACAAGTTCCCATGTCCTTTACACTCTGTTCTGGAGATCTCACGCATGGGACGTTACGTCGCGCGTCTTTCGTCGCAAATATAGTATCAGCACAGCAACAATTATCACCGCCGTCCAAAGTAGATATCGTACCCGATCTGATCGCGCGCTCTTCTCGATGGATTCTAGTTTGGGGAAACCAAGCGAGCTCACGTCAAACTCGGCGGACTCGGCGGAGAGAGGATGATAAGAGAGTGAATCAAACTCCATTACTTCATGACCAGTTTTGGTCTTGTTAACATATGTGACAGTGTGTTCGACCTTCGCGACCTGGGCGGCATTTCCTCCTTCCACGTAATGCACTTCAACGCTGTCCGTCTCCTTTCCTGTCATGGTTATGTCGCTCACGACTCGCCACGAAGCGCGTGGGTCAAGAATGAGCGTTGTCAGACGTGGAGAGGGATCCTGCGTGGCGGCCAGCGTAGTCGGACCATAACTTAACACGACCTCAACGAACTCGTTTCCGCCGCGGGATACCGGTTCGCAAGTCAGGACCTTACAATAGGATTGCTTGATAAGTTCAGGAAGGGGCAGATGCCACCAGCCACGATAAGAGATCGCGGCCCACGCCGAAGCGCGACTCACTTCAAGACCTGCGCGATTCATAATGTCATTGGTCCTGCCATACTGGGTGAGTGAATACGGCCCCTCCGAAACGACCTGACGTGCGGTAAATGCATACTTGGGATTGAACGCCTGCACGTTTCGCCCAAGCCATTTTCCCGACCTGTCGTATGAATCTATACAAATCTTTCCCGCGCCGTCAGCGACTACAAAATGCCTTGTCTGTTTCGCAAAGTAGTCTTTGCCGAAGCCTTCCTCTTTTGGGTCGGCTATGTCGATCCAGAAGGTATATGTTTGCGAGCCGGACATGGATTGGGACGACGTCCGCAACCGCTCCCAGCCAGATGGCGCCTCCGCCTGAAAACGCGCTCGCAGGGAGCCGTTATCCTCAGCGGCGTTAACAATCGCGCAAGAGCAAAGTATTAAAAAAATGACGAAAAGATCGCGCATAAATTGCCCCGTATGTTTGTTGCACCGCCAGATAAGAGTGAGGTCGCCAATAGAAAACCGGCGCCGGGGTTGCGCCCGGCGCCACTTTCGCGAAGTGTTCCCGTTGGGTCCCAATCATTACCGCCCAGGCCCGTTGTGTCATAAGGATTTGACGACAATGGCAGGAGGACATTTTGCAGCCGAACAACGATCCGTTATTTGCCAAAGTAGGCGGTAGACGACTGCCTGTTGAGTCAGGTTCATTGAGAATAGCAAGTTGTATACGTTGGCACTGTCCTGACGGCAGACGCAAGGGTTTTGTGCGCATGTGCCCGAACACGGTGGATTACTGCCCGAGTTATGGCAATCTCCGAGATCAGTACAGCAACAACCACTGCAAGTACTTGGTTCGGTCTGAGCCTGGGCCGTGGAAGTCCACATTACAAGGACCATGACCGCTCCGATTAAACAGGTGCCGAGAGAGATAGGGATCATTTTTCCCATGAGGCGCATACGATATGTCCTTTCTTTGACATGCCGATCTTTGACATGCCGAATTGTCGCGCGTTCCTTGCATTGCCGGATTGTCGTTGAAATCAGTAGTCTCATTGCGGAAGTTTGGCAGCCATGACGGAAACATTCACCCGAAGTTGAGGCTGCTTCGAGGCATCGGTAATAAAAACCGCGGACACGAGTCTGGATGCCAGCGACGCCGCTTTCAGTGGGACGGCGGCGGTTCCGTGCGGGGGGATGTCCATGGGAAGTCCTGAAATTGCGAGGCAGGGACAGCTCACCGCGCAACGCTGAATTCGAACAGGCGTATCGGTCAGGTTTTCCATCTGGATGGTCTGTCCGTCGGACCCGTCCGCATAAACCTGGACTCCCGGCTCACAGTAGACACACTCGCCACGCAAATATGCCATTGCGGCGCCCACCGAGCCCGCGCGATGCACCGTGCGCATGAACGCCGTTGCGACCACAGCAAGAAACGCCAGCAAGAGTAGAATAAGCGTGGCGTAAGCGGGGGAACGCCGATCTTTCTTTGGATGCAAGACACAGTCGGGGTCGGGAAGTTGCCCAACATTCGACCTTGTACTCGCGGATATAGCATCCATTTCAATTGCCTCCCTTCCCCTTTGAACCTCGTATATCCGCTGGCTGTTGCCTATGAAACCCAATGCACTCAACGACTCCATTTGCAGACCAACATGGCATCCTAAATATTTCGTCATTCGCATACAAGCAAAAAATCGCGCCTCTCCACGAAAGCCGTTAATTGTGTTGCCAGTTGCCTTGTAGCGATTGACGGCCAGATCAAAGGGAGAATGACGGGATAAATTCAATCCCAAGTGGACGTTCGTGCCGTCAGTTCATGAAGCGTGAAAGCAAGAAGGGTGGTTCCCTGCCGTAGGAGAAGGTGCCTGGGTCATCACCCGCCAATTAGCACAGTTGGGCATCCCAATACGATTGCACCACCATGGGCAGTCGGGTCGCCCATTCGGGCGGCGGGCTTTCCGCCAATCAGGACGGTGGTTGATCCCATGGCGATGACATCGGGGGGACCGACACAGACGCACATATCGGTGGCGGTGGCGGCGGGCATTCCGCCAATAAGGACGGTTGGAGCGCCCGGGCCGACGATGGGCCCGCCGACGTGGGGGATCGGGGGTACGCCGGGCGTGACCATCGGGCAGACGTGCATATCGGTGAGTCTTGCTGCGGGGGCCATGGGATCTGCCTTCAAAACTGGGGTTGAGGCGATTTAGCGTCAACCGGAGACTTTGCGGAGCTCAATTCAACGAGTACTGCGGCACCGGATTCGGCAAAAAGCCGGACCTTTTTCGGGGCGTTTTGCGGATCCTGACTGACTGCCGACATCATCAAAGCTCCGGTTATGCTCCGACCGGCGAGTCCGGGCGGGGCGGGAACTTCGGGAGCCGAAGCTGGGGCCATACTTCCGCCGGATAGAAACACGGCTAATCCAAGGCAGCCAACCGGAGTACCCAGGCCAATGGCCTCGGCGGCCGCGAATGCGGTTCGGCGGCTCGCATCCGTGGGATCGGCAAGCCAAGCCTCGATCGCTCCCACCGCATGAACCGCTCCTGAAAGCAATGCGGAACACTCCTGGCGGATGCACGACAACGCCCATTTGATCGCGGCGGCGGTGGGTAACGCGTATGCAATGACCCGAACGGTATCTTCGAAGTGAGAGCCACCGATCAAGCCTTTGGCATATTCAGAAGAGGACATTCCGTCGCGCAATAAATCCAGGGCAGCGGGTGACAAACCCATGCGCAACCATTCCTCGGGCGCGATTACCTTTAATGAAGACTGCTGAACGTGCATTTCAAATTCCAAAACCGAGCCGCGGGCTCGCGTTAGCCGATCATTGTAATGGCGCCCTTGGCCTGGAGCATCGCGTCGGCACTGATCTGGGTCATCAGGCCTTTTAGCTGGGTCTGGACCTGACCTTCAATGTCAATCATCATACCTTTGATCGTCACGCCCATCTGATCGATCTTGATACTACTCTGGCCCACTTTCAATTCGATCGACTGCATGGCTTCGGTCTGGCTCGATCCGAGATTGAGCTTCGTCGTTTGATTTCCCATTTTGATCGTCAAAGCGTCGTTGCCCATCTCAACGGTCACGTTGCGATTGCCCTGACTGATCGTGTGGGTGTCATTGCCGATCTTGACGGTGATGGAGCGATCGCCCTTTTCGATCGTTTGGGTTTCATTTCCCTCTTTCACAGTTTCGGTGCGGTCGTTTTTGATGGTGATCGTCTGATCGTGCTCGACCTGTAGATCATCATCGTTTTCGACGAAGCGATGGAAGTCTTTCTCGGCGTGAAAGTAGATGTCTTCCGAGCCTTTTTTGTCCTCGAAGCGGAGTTCGTTGAAATTCGCGGCCGCACCGCCTTTGCTGGATCGGGTCTTGATGCCGCTCTGAGTGGCGTTTGCGGGCAGGTCGTAAGGCGGCATCTGCTCGGCGTTATAGACGCGGCCGGTGATGATGGGCTGGTCGGGATCTCCCTCAAGGAAATCGACGATCACTTCCTGGCCGATGCGCGGGAGGTAAATGGCACCCCAGCAGTTGCCGGCCATGGGCTGGCAGACGCGCACCCAACAGGAGCTGCTCTCGTTCTTCTTGCCTTCGCGATCCCAGAAGAACTGCACTTTTACGCGGCCATACTTGTCGGTGTAGATTTCCTCGCCCGCGGGCCCGACGACGAGAGCGGGTTGGACGCCCCGAACAGTCGGCTTGGGGGTCGAGCGTGTTGGTCGATAGATGACCGAATCGGGGATGCAGGTGAAAACGTTGTGATAATCGACGTCGCCAGCCCCCCCGCCGGTGACATAAGAGCCGGCCAGGCTGACCCGGTGCCGCACGGAAACCAGGGCATACGCTTTGTTTTTTTCGCCAGAATTTGGGTGTTCGGTTACGGTGAATTTGCCGCCGGCAAAAAACGTACGGCAGCGACCGGCGCCGGTGACCATGTCATAAGCGGCTTCGTCTTCTTCCATTCGGGCTTTGGCGATGGATTGGCCATCGCCTTTGACGCGGTAGCCGCCGGGATAGTCGTAGAGGTCGTATTTTGAAATATCGTCCAACTTCAAAACGGTCGCTTCCTTGGTCATGAGATTGGCGGAGGGCGTTTCGAAGTTGTATTCGGTCTGGCTGTACTTGCCGGATCGAAATTCGTAGCCGTGCTCCCAGGAGGTAATCAGACTGTCGGGCTCTTCAAAATAAGGGACGGTGTTCTCAGGGCAGTCCTGATAGGCATCTTTTTGATCGGCCAGGACGAGGGTGTGTTTGCCATCTTCGTGGCGGAAGAAGTAGAAAATGCCTTCCTGCTCGAGGAGGCGGGAGACGAAGTTGAAGTCTGTTTCGCGATATTGGACGCAATAATCGAGGGTTGGATGGGGGCCGCTGACGCCCGAGTCATCGAAGTCGGAGAAACCGAGATCGCTGAAAATCTGGGCGGCGATGTCTTTGACGGTCTTGTTTTGGAAGATGCGGCAGTCGGTGGTTCGAGTGAGGAACCAGAGCCAGGGAACCACTTCTGCGCGGTAGTGGCTGAGGCGGTCGTCGTGGCCGGTGTAAACAAAGCGGCTGATGAATCCGTTGAACTTGCGCTCCGAATCGTCGAGCAGGCGCACGCTGAGCGTTACGTTTTTGCCGACGATATCGACCGGCGAAATCGAATCGTTTTCGGAGGACAGTTCCAGGTCAAAGTGGAACAGGGCGGACAACTGTTCCTGGCCGGTGAATCCGGTAAGCAGCAACACGTCCTTGCCGAGTGGCGTGTCGATCGAGACGAGGCGGCCTTCTTGGGAGTAAGTGGGCATGTGTTCACCGGAGGGCACGGACAGGTTGGGAACGGGGATCGGAACGTCGGACGAGTGTAATAAAAATGCAGGGGCCGGCCCACGCGCCGGCCCCTGTCATTTTTGATCCGGTTGGATCGCGGGCCGTTATCCGGCTTTACCGGTGGACGGCTCGTACTTGCCGGGGACGTTGCCCTTGGTGTCGCCGGTTGCGGGATCGACGACGCTGTAGTTCCATTCAACACCCGTGAAGGCGAGGGTGAGTTCCTCGCTGGGCGTGGGGCTGCCGCTGCCGTTTCCATGGAAGCTGTAGCTGGAGATGATGACGTTCTTCAACAGATACTTAAGGTACGGCTGCTGCTTGCCTTTGACGGTGGTGCAAAGGTGGATTTCCGCGTCAGCGTAGAACTTTCCGCTGGCACACGCTTCCTGGAGCTTGGTTGAGCTTTTGTCCAGGGGGCGAACGATGACTACGTCGCCCAGGGTGGTGTCACCGCGGGCTCGCTGCTGATCCTTGGCACCTTCGGGAATGGAGCGGTGGATCGGAGCACTCATGGATTCGACTTGAATCCAGTCCTTGTGATCCTGGTCCGTCGCTTCGCCCTTGATGTCGCCGAGTTTGAGGAAGGCTGGCATGGCTTATCTCCTGATGCGAGGGGGTAGCTTGTCCGAAAGGCTTCCGCCGGAGACCTCACAGGTCTCCAAAAGTGGCGGTCGCTATACGTCCGGCCTTCGCTCCCAGTTTGTTTCTCGCTTACGTCACCATTCTCGAAAGGAAGGGGGAAAAGTTGCCTGAAAAATTTTGCCCAACACGGAAATCGCCGACAACCTCCTCTTTTCTGGCGACCAACGCGAAGGTCGGCTTGCCACATCATTCATTTTTTTTGAAGGACGGCTGCATATTTGGGGCGTTCGCCCTGGCCCACCCTCTGGCCACCCCAAGGGCTCATTTTTGCTCTAGATCCCCGCTAAACTGCTCTTAGCCCGTCCCCCTGGGCGGCACGGACAACGACCAAATCTCCTAAATGCGTATCGCCGCGGCCGAGTTCGCGATCGGTTGCGTCCATTGGAATTGATCGAGTAACTGTCGCTTGCATCGAGAGGACTTGGATCCAACGACATGCGCCCAAGATTTCCCAAGTCGGCATTTTGATGACCGTGTGCATACCGACGCTCGTTCGCAAGCTGTCCTTTACCGCTGTGAGTATGCTTGATCGAACAGTCGACTGAGTTGCCGAAAATGGATCCGGCAAATGGACCGCGCCTATTCCATCTTCAGGACCGACCGGTATCGGAACGTGTGCCGCGAGCCACTGTAGTCAGATTGTCGTAAACCAGCTTGGGAAGATATATCTGGTAATTGCCGCCGATATTGAACACGTTTTTCTGGTCGGGATCGCGGTCGGTCGTGGGTAATCCACTGTTGCGACCGAACATCCCCCACGTATCTGACGTCAGCCGCACAACCCACAACCCGGTCAAATCGTTCCATTCATGTTTCACGGCGGACCGAACCCTGGCAAGGCGGACGTCGGAGACGCCCAGGCGCTTGGCCCTGGCGATTTGATCGTCGAGCGTTGGCGGAAGGACAATTTCTCCTGAGTTAAGCTTCATCCCCGGCCCGCGGACCAAACTCCACCAAGGACTCCAGAAGCGATCCGAAGAATTATACGGGTTGCGGCCTGAATACTTATAGAGTTCGGTGCCCGCCGGCAGCTCATTGGGATGGATGCCGTAAGACTTGAGGAATGCCGCCACAATGCTCTTGGGTGCCGACGACCAGATGTTCTCGAGGTCTTTCCTAGAACGAACTGCCATAACGATCCTCCTAAGGGGTTTAGCCCGGATTATTCACCGCAGAGACGCCGAGTACGCAGAGAATTCAGAAGTATCAAGAGCTTATATGCAAAATCGCACAGCCGTTTGTCGCGCACGTCGCGCAGCTCACACATCCCATTCCTCTGGTGTTTTCTCCGCGATCGCTCTTCGAGCCTGAGCC
>DAIRGS010000115.1:0-20069 GCA_036794395.1 Tepidisphaeraceae bacterium
GGACACGCAGCCTTGTGGGCTGCAACACAGATTGCGCAGATGCTCGCAGATTAAAACAAAGACCCGCATTTCATCTGCGTAAATCTGCGCAATCTGTGGTTAATCGCCTTGGGCATTTCCTTCGTGTCTTCGTGGTAATTATCTTCTGGGAGTGAGCCTCCGTGGTTGCATCAGTTTGTTCCGGGTGCGTGCGTTCAAGCGGGAGCAGACATGAGTGATCCGGCGTTGCTGGAAATGCGATACATCGCCAAGCGGTTTGGGACGACGGCGGCGCTGGTGGATGTTTCGCTTGAGGTGCGGGCGGGGGAAGTGCATGCTTTGGTGGGGGAGAATGGGGCGGGGAAGTCTACGCTGATGAAGATTCTGGCGGGGGCGGAGCAGGCGGATGCGGGGGAGATGTTGATTGAAGGGGCGGTGTTCGCGCCGCGGGGGCCGGTGGATTCGTTGCGGGGCGGGATCGCGATGATTTACCAGGAGTTTAATCTGGCGCCGCATTTATCGGTGCTGGCGAATCTGATGCTGGGTCGGGAAGCGACGGTGGGCGGGGTGTTGGTGGATGAAGTGTTTGGCGGGGATGCAAAGAGGCTGAGCCGGGCGACGTTGGATCGGCTGGGGGTGAAGGCGGCGCTGCATACGCCGGTGGGGAAACTGGGGGTAGCCGATCAGCAGATGATCGAGATTGCGCGGGCACTGATGCGCGGGGCGAAGCTGATCATCATGGATGAGCCGACCAGCGCGCTGGCATCGCATGAAGTTTCACGGCTGCTGGAGCTGATTCGGAAGCTGCGCAGCGAGGGGATTGGGATCGTTTACATCAGCCATTTTCTGGAAGAGGTTGAGCAGATCGCGGATCGGCTGACGGTGTTGCGGGATGGGAAAAGCGTGGGCGGCGGGCCGGTGGGTGAGTGGCCGCGTCGGCGGATTATTGAGGCGATGGTGGGCCGGCATGTGGAAGAGATGTATCCGCGGGTTGCGCATTCGCGGGGCGAGGCGCTGCTGGAAGTGAAAGGATTAGCTGGCGAAAAGTCGCCGCGGCGCGCCGACTTGGTGCTGCATCGAGGGGAGATTCTGGGGATCGCGGGGTTGGTGGGCGCGGGGCGAACGGAAACGTTGCGGACGTTGTTTGGGTTGGATCATCGGCGCGGGGGCGAGGCGACATTGCGAGGGGTGAAGATACAACGATTTTCGCCGGACGATTGGAATGGGCGGGGTGTGGGGATGTTGAGTGAGGATCGGAAGACAGAGGGGCTGGCGCAGAACATGCCGTGCGTGGCGAACGTGACGCTGTCGGCGATGAGCCGGTCATCGCGGATGGGGTGGATTTTTCGCGGCGGCGAGCGGCAGGCGGCGCGGGCGCTGGGCCAGACGCTGAAAATCCGCTGGGCGGATTGCGAGCAGAATGTTTCGAGCCTGAGCGGAGGGAATCAGCAGAAAGTGGCGTTGGCACGGTTGCTATATGCCGATGCGGATGTGCTGCTGCTGGATGAGCCGACGCGCGGGATTGATGTGGCGGCGAAGGTGGATTTGTACCGGGCAATCGGCGAACTGGCGGCGCGGGGGAAAGCGGTAGTGATGGTGAGTTCGTATCTGCCGGAGTTGTTTGGGGTGTGCGATCGGATTGCGGTGATGAGCCGGGGAATTTTGTCGGAGGCGCATGAGGTGGAGGGTTTGACGCCGGAAGGGGTGATGGGGATGGCGGTGGGAGAAGAACGATCTGATGCGTGATACAGCCCGAGGTTCTTTGTATCGGTTGTAAGTAAAACCGCTTTATGCTTGTTGGCCGCAACGTTGCCGGGAATGAAGCAAAGCGCTATGATTTCGTCATGAGCACGCTAGAGGAGATTGAACTTGCAGCCCGGCACCTCACGCCCGGCGAAAAGCAAAAACTCCTTATCCTGGTTGCGCAGAGCCTACGCGCTGAAGGTCATTCACTCCCGGAGCCGCGGATGTTTTCCGCCGCTGAAATGGAAGCCTGGATGGATGAAGACGAAGAGGACCTGAAGAAGTTCCGAGGGCGGGGTTGAAGCTGTTTCTGGACAGCAGCGTCGTACTTGCCGCGTGTGGTCGTGCGACCGGCGCTTCGCGGGCGCTATTTGATTTATCTGAGCAACGGCTGTGGACGCTATTAACCTCTTCGTATGTTTTGCGCGAGGTTGACGGCAACCTTCCTCGGCTCTCTCCACAAGCATCGCACGACTGGACATCACTTCGAAGCAAATTGCACGTGGTCCCCGATGTTCTTAGTTTCCACTGGCTGACTGTGTTCGCCGCTACCAAGGATCGCCCGATCCTGTTCACGGCGAGCGCTTGGTCGGACGTCTTGCTGACTCTCGACCGAAAGGACTTCGACGACCTGCTGGGTGGTAACTTCTATGGATTACCGATTATGAAGCCCGGCGACTTCCTTGTGCGTGAACGTTTCAAGGAAACCTGAAGCAGAGTTCTTGGCCCCTTATTATAATTTCGACGATGGATGTGCGATAACTTCGCATGCGTGGTGCAGTCCCGTCGCAACAAAGAAGTCTTTGCTACTGTCACCGCCAATTCGCGTCGTCACCCATTTTAAGACGAAGTTGAATGGATATTCCGGGGAGACGGCAGAATGAGTGAAACAACGTTCGATTGGATGAACTTTTTCGTCAGTTCGATCGATGCGATCCACGAGCGGCTCGCCGTCGTCGTCACCGCTACTGGATGCCGCGAGGGGTGGCTGCAGGGCGAGTTGTTCCTCGCGGGCCGCCGGTACGATTTACGAGTGAATGAATGTCAACTTGGAAACCATCGGAAGGCCGACCTATCGTGCGGCAACCCAGTGAAGATGATTGCCGAAATCAAAATCGTCAGTGGCGGTTTTTTTCCAAAGATGAGATACGCGATTGACGTTGATGTCGAGCGAATGCGTGAAGTCACAATCCCTGATGCCGAAAGGTATATGATTCTGGTGATACCGCAATACGACATAAAAACGACGTTGGGAGATTATCTGGATTCTTGCTCGTTTTCTTCAACCTGCGTTGATCGCAAATGGCCCGGGTTCCGGCTTAAAATCTGGCGATTCTGATATGGATGGGATTGAGCGGACTCGAAGCCAGCCCGTTCAAAAGAGCGTGTTAAATCCCGCGGCCTTAAAATGGCGATCGTTAGTGAAGGCATCGGTAATGCCGAGGCGGCGCATGATGATAAATGAGACATAATCGACGATACCAGCATCCCCGGCGTTCCCACTCCGATAATCCGACCACGCCTGATCCCAATCGCTCTCAGTTGGAACAATCAGTTTCCCGCCCGCCGCCATCGTATTGCGGGTCTGATCGACCAAGTGTCGGTATCTGCGACGGGATGCGGCATTGCCGCATTCGAGGAGCACGAACGTGCTTGTAATGGTTCGATCACCGCGAGAAATGACTTCATCCAAGGCACGGGAAGCGCCCAGGTGCCACTGATCTGTATTGTCCCAAACGGCCAGTAGGCCGACGGTGTCCATAAACACCAGGTTCATGGCTGATGCTCGTTGTGCCGTTCGGCCACGTTGGTTTCTCCCGAAGCAAACGATTGCTTGAGAAGCGCATATATTGCTTCCTGGTTGGCGCGATCCTCTTCCTCCGAGATGACCACCTTAGGCTCGAATTCAACCTTGGTACGCTCGGGAAGATCAACCGGATCGGTGGGCTTAAAGACGCCATTTTCGAAGATTGCATGAACCACGCTCATAGAGTCACCTCCTGTCTACGCCGGAATCGTGTACCGCCTCAAGTGGCGAGCGATAAACCAGATCGGGTTGATCCGTATCATAGGTCCGCGAAAGAATTTCGTAGATCCGCGCCATCGCGGGAGTCGGCGCCTTGTCCGTATGGACAACCCGCGGTTCAAATACGACTTCGGACTTTTCCGGCAGATCGACCGATTCGGTCGGACGGAAAACGCCGTTTTCGTAGATTGCTCTTATCGTCATGCGAGATCCTCGTATACGCCGGAGCTTCTTAAATCATTGTATCGCATAAAATGAGCGGAGGCGAAGCGAGCAAACGTCGTTTTGGATTACCTCCCGCCAATCAGATCCGGCACAATGAGAGACTCCAAGCCGAAGCACTGACTGACTCGCGATTCCACGCTTTTGGTGACATAGCTTTGTAAGTTTTTGTAAGCATGATCGAGGAGGATGATCATCTGAGGGGGGTAAGATGCGGAAACACCAGGGTTCGTTGCGGAGAACCTTCTGAATTGGCTGACAGAAAATGCCCAATTCGGCAAGTTGGTTTTCCCACATCTGACCCGGCGCCGACCCGCGGCACCCCTGAAACACGGGTTAGAAACCCGTGCCACTTAATTAGAACAATCACGGGCGCTCCAGTTGAGGAGCGCCCGCGGTCCATTGCCTGAGTCCTGTGACTGCGGTTTAAACCGTGAACGTTCCGACACTGGCGCTGGTGTTGTTTCCGGCGATGGTGTCGTTGGCGACGGTGACTACGGTGATCAGGTGATAGGTTCCGGCGGCGAGGGTGGGCATCATGAAGGTGGCACTGGTCGTGGTTTTCTTGCCGGGCGGGATGGAGACCTTGACCGGGGCGCTGGCCAGTTGGGTGCCGTCCAGGATGTTGGCATCGGGCGAGGCGTAGACGACGACGGTTGCGGCGCCCTTCGCGGCGACATTGCCGTTATTCTTGAGCTGGATCGTCAGGTGCTCCTTCGTCCCGGCCTTGGGCGTTTTGAACTTACCGTTCCAGATATTCTGCGGATCGATGAACGGCGGCGCCACCGTGACGGCCTTGGTCGAAGCGCCAATGTTGTCGGCGTAATTGGTCTCGACGATCACATTGGTAGAGTTGACGTTGGCGACGAGGAAGAACTTCCCGCTTACGCCAGTGGGCCATTTGAACGCGGGGAAGGAAACGGTCACCTTCTTGTTCACGCCGAGGTTGATCTTCTTGTTGACAGTCGTGAGCAAGGTGGAATCGCCCAGGACAGCGGTGTTGCTCTGGGACGCGAAGAGCTGAATCGCGATGGTGCCGGTGGCGGCGGTCGTGCCCTTGTTGGTGATGGTGACCTTTGCGCCGCTGCCTTTGGCACCGCCCACAACCGACGTCGGGAGTTTGGCGGAAACGGGGCCGGCGACGAGGTTTGGTCCGGTCACGGCGGAGGGCGGGATGAAGACGGTGAACGTGCCGATCGTTCCGCCGGCCAGCGCGTTGGCGTTGGCGTCTTTGACGGCGTGGCCATTGTTGGAGGTTGCGATGACCGTATATGCCCCGTTGTCCGCCGTGGAAAGCGAGCCGGATGGGGCGGCCATGCGATAGGTCACGGTGACGGTCGGGCCGTTGGGATAACTCGTGCCGACAAGAGACGCGTTATGGGAAACTCCGTTCGGATCGGTGACGGTCACGTTGTGGTCGCCCAGCGTGGTGGCATCCACCTGGGTGTTGTCGCTGAAGGTGACGGTGAAATCGATCGTCGTCGCGGCTGCGACCGGAACCGGCTGGGTAATGTCCACCGCCGCGGTCGGCGCGGTGTGATCCTGATTGGTCACGTTGATCAGCGACGTCGCCTGAAGCGGGTCGGCGATTTCGAGATCGGTCAGGCCATCGGCATCGAGATCGCCGGCGGCGATGGCGATGCGCTGGTTGCCGTTGGTGATGACGCTGGTGCCGAAGTGGAACGTGCCATCGGCATTGCCGAGCATGAGGTCGGCATCGGCGCCGGAGCCGGGGCCCAGGAGGGCGAGGAGATCGGATTTGCCGTCGTTATTGAGATTGCTGACACGAATCTTGAGGGGGCCGCCAGTGGCTGGTGCATCGGGGATCGTGGTGTTGACGGCGGCCTGGAAGGTATCGGTGGCGAGTCCGAGGAGGACGCTGATATTGGCGCTGGTGCTGTTGGCGATGGCCAAGTCGGCTTTGCCATCGTTATTGAAATCGGCGGTGACAATGGACACCGGTGAAGATCCGACCGGGTAGCTGTCGGTCTGGGTGAATGTTCCGGTACCGCTGCCCACGAGAATGGTCACTGAATTGGACGTCTGATTCGTCACCGCAAGGTCGGTATGCCCTCCTGAAGTGAACGCAGTGATGGCCGAGAGATTCACGTGGGTGATGGACAGTGTCTGGCCCAGCGTGAAACCCCCGGAGCCGTTGTTCAGCAGGACGGCGAAATTGGGAACGGCGTCAGACTGGTTGTTGTCATCGCTGACGACGGCGATATCGAGCTTGCCATCGCCATTGAAATCAGCGACGGCAACGGCGTGCGTGTTGGCAAGGCCGGTGGCGGCGTAGTCGGTGGCGGCGGCGGGGAACGAGCCGTCCGTCGCCTGGAGAATCACGCCGACCGTCGGCGTCGATGCGCTGCCGGCGACGACATCGAACTTGCCGTTGGCGGTGAGGATCGCATCGGCAAGCGTGATCGGGGAGAAATCGAGAGCGACGCTGGTGGTAGCGCCGAAGGTGCCGTCGCCTTTGCCGGGGATGATGCCGACGCTGTTGGGGACGGCGCCGCTGGCATCGCTGGCGGCGACGAGATCGGCTTTGCCATCGCCATTGATGTCATCAAGGTTGACGAACACCGGAGCGATGGCGGCGGCGGGCGCGTTCAGGTTCTGGGGCGTACCGAGCACAACGCCGGTGAGATAGGCCCGCGCTTCTAGATTTTCGACGATCGTGCGGGTGGCTTGGCGGGTGGATCTTTTAGCAGCTTTGGCAAATCGCGAGGCGTTGGTCACGGGGATGTCTCCTGGTTCCGTCGATGCCTCCGCGCCAACATAGCCGGACGGCGTCTGAGGTTGATCGGCGGGAAGGGGCGGGAATCGACAGTGGAGATTAATCGTCTTCCCATTCGGCCGGTTATGGGACGGGATGGGCGATGGCGATTTGTTCGAGAATCTTGATGACGCCTTCACCTAGACGCCTGGCGGCGAGGCTGGAATCGTGGCTGAGCTGGATGAGCGATCGCGCGCGGAGGGGATTGGCGGCAAGGAAGCGCGCGATTGCCGTGGGGCGCGGGCGACCCCAGGCGTCGACGAGGGTAAGAAGCGATGGGTCGAGCGAGTGGTTGGCGGAATCGCTCACCGCGCGCAGGGAAATAAAAGGGATATTGCGTTCGGCGGCGAAGTCGCGCGCCTTTGCAGTCTCCATATCAACCACGCTCGCGCCGCATTCAATGTAGAGTTCGCTTTTTTCCTGCATGCTTGAGGCGAGTTGGTCGGATGTGTGAATGGAGCCGTGCGGGATTCCCATCCCCGACATGAGCGTTTCAGGGCAATCCCCAAGGATGAGGTCGCCGATCGCAAGCTTGGGGTCAAGGCCGCCCGCCACCCCGGCCATAATGATGTAACGCGTGTCGGGGTTGATGGTTAGCTTCGGCAGGCCGATCGCACGAATTCCAATGAGGTGATGAATGACCTGAATGTTACGGAAGGTGCTTTGAACGGGTAATGTCGGTCTTGGAGAACTGGCGGACAGGGCAGCCGCGATGGCCTTGGCCTCCAACGGAACGGCGGAGAAAATCGTAGCGGTCGGAATCATGGATCAAATAGCCTATCTCTTTCAGAGATCAGATGTTAACCGATTTTGTAATCCACATGGCATGAACGATAGGAGTGTTGGATTTCAGAGAAAAGGGCTGTATGCTCGATGGTTTTGGCAATAGGCCGATCATTTTCACCGGGACAATACTGATATGCCCGTACCTGTTTCGCAGATGTGGACCGTTGCTTCTTATGTGCTCAAGCAGAAGTTGAGCGGGCGGAAGCGCTATCCGTTGGTGTTGATGCTGGAGCCGTTGTTTCGGTGCAATCTGGCTTGCGCAGGATGCGGGAAGATTCAGTATCCGGCTCACATTCTCAAGAAGCAGCTCACTCCCGAGCAATGCTTCAAGGCGGTCGATGAGTGCGGGGCGCCGATGGTGAGCATTCCGGGCGGGGAGCCGTTGCTGCATCCGCAGATCAAGGAGATCGTCGAAGGGTTGGTTGCGCGGAAGAAGTACATTTATTTATGCACCAATGCGTTATTGCTCAAAGAGAAGATCGATCTGTTTAAGCCGAGCAAGTACCTCACGTTCAGCGTGCATATGGATGGGCAGAAGGATCACCACGATTTTGCAGTGTGCCGCGAGGGGACTTATGAGACGGCGACCGATGGGATTCGCGAAGCGGTGAAGCGTGGGTTCCGGGTGACGACCAACACCACTTTGTTTGATGGGGCCGATCCGAAAAGCGTGCGGGCGTTTTTTGATGAGATGATGGCGCTGGGCGTTGAGGGGATGATGCTTTCGCCGGGGTACAGCTACGACAAAGCGCCGGATCAGCAGCATTTCCTTGGGCGGGCGAAAACGCGACGGCTGTTCAGCAAGATTCTTTCGAACCGGGGGAAGAACTGGCAGTTCAATCAGAGCCCGTTGTTCCTCGAGTTTTTGATGGGCAAGCGGCAGTACAAATGCACGCCGTGGGGCATGCCGACATACAACATTTTTGGATGGCAGAAGCCGTGCTATCTGCTTCAGGATGGGTATGCCGATTCGTTTGCGGAATTGATCGATGCGACCGAGTGGGAGCGATACGGAACCGAAAGCGGAAATCCCAAGTGCGCCAACTGCATGGTGCATTCGGGATATGAAGCGTCGGCGGTGAATCATACGTTCTCTATCAAGGGCATCTTCTCGGCCGCCAAGGCCACGCTTTTTGGCGGAACGTACGAAGATCCCGAGGCGCTAGAGGCGCTCGATGAGAAGAGCGCACCGGCGTCGCTGGTGCAGCTGACCGTAACCGCATCGCATGTGGATCGGCGCGAGTCGATTCGAGCGTGAAGAAGAGATGCAACCACGGAGGCACGGAGACACGGAGGCGCGCTCACAGAATGACGACTTGGCCTGAGTAAGTAGCTTCGGAGAAAAAACAGAAAAAGATACAGATGCACCAAGACGCTTTCATTTTACGCCTTCAAGTTTTTCTGAGCTTCCTCCCTGGCAGATGCCAGTTTTGCCAAGCGCGCCTCCGTGTCTCCGTGCCTCCGTGGTTGCTCCAGTTTTCTCCTTTGGCACGGAGGGTAACTTGATCCTTTACGAGCAACTGAGTGAGCAAGTGATTGGGGCAGCCATCGAAGTGCATAAAGTGTTGGGGCCCGGGTTGCTAGAGTCGGCTTATAAGCTTTGCATGATGCATGAGCTGTCTTTGCGCGGCATTCAGTTCGAAGCCGAAGTTGCGCTGCCGGTGATATATAAGGGAATTCAATTGGACTGCGGCTATCGGATCGACATCCTTGTGGAAGATAAGATCGTGTTGGAATTGAAGTCGGTGGAAACGGTCACGTCGGTACACGAAGCTCAACTTCTAACGTACATGAAGTTGAGTGGAATGCGGGTGGGACTTCTAATTAATTTCAATAGTGCGGTCATCAGAAACTCGATCACAAGGCGCGTCCTTTATAATTGCGCTCACCGACGAGCGCGCCTCCGTGTCTCTCTTCGAGCCTGAGCCTCAGAGCCGAAGGCCGTGCCTCCGTGGTTGCATTCGTATTTTTTGATTCATAGGAGCGCCTTCCATGCCCCAAGAAACCAAATCCATGCCGGCCAATCCTGAAGATCTGGAACACGCGCCTGGCGTTATTCACGAGAATCTTGAAGGGTACATTCCGGCGCTGGCCGGTGATGACGAAGTGCGCTCTGCGTTGGAGAAGGCGTTTGATTTTCGCGGCGACATTACCATCACGCGCAAAGACGGCTCGCAGGTAGAAGGGTACGTTTTTGATCGGCGGAGCAATGCGCCGACGCTGGCGGGTTGCCAGGTCCGGTTGTTTCCGAAAAACAGTGATGAGAAAGTGGCCGTGTCGTATGCGGATGTGGCCCGGCTTGAATTCACCGGCAAAGACACCGCGGCGGGCAAGAGCTTTGACACGTGGGTGAAGAAGTACAACGAGAAGAAGAAGGCGGGGGAGAAGAATATTGGGATTGAGCCGGAGAAGCTGGATTGAGGCAGGTCGCTGTGGGGTGATGCTAATTCGGTATTGAGACGGTTCACAGTCGACACGGTATAATTGGGCGACGAGGTTCAGTGACATGAGCATCATTACGCCAATCGCCGCAGTTACGCCCGAAGACCTTCTCGAGCTTTCGGATGCCGTGAGGTACGAATTGGTGGAAGGCCAACTGGTGGAGCGACAAATGGGGTTGGAATCGAGCGAAATTGCCGCGCGCATTATTATTCTGATCGGGGCGTTCCTCCAAGACCGAAAGCTTGGACGTGTGTTTGACTCTGAAGCGAGTTACCAATGCTTCACCCGCGCTCCGCAAAAGGTTCGCAGGCCGGACGTCAGCTTTATCCGCAACGGCCGTTTTGAGGATGATCGTCTGCCCACCGGCCATTGCCGGATTCCACCTGACCTGGCTATTGAAGTGATCTCGCCCAACGACCTTGCGTACGAGATTGACGAGAAAGTCGCGGAGTATCTTCAGGCCGGCGTAACTCTTGTATGGATTGTTTATCCCAGCACGCGCACCGTCGAGATTCGCCGGTCGCGTAGCTCTCCGCTCGGCCCGATCTCACATCTCGCCGGCAACGAAGTTTTGTCCGGCGAGGATGTGCTGGATGGATTTTCTTGCGAAGTGGCGAGATTGTTCGCATGATGACCATGCGCATTACATCGACGACGGCGGTATCGGTGGGATGCCCCGCGAGATGAATTGCAGCGCCGGGAGGATCCGGGGCGGCGCTGCGCGGAGTACCGCTGCGACTTTGCCCCGGCGTGGGGGCGGTGCGAGGTGGGAGGGGGCTTTAGTCGAGCGAAGGGCCTGAGGTCCAACCGCGTTGCTTGCTCTTGAATTTGCGGTTTTCCGTGCTTTGGGCGCATGGTGCTAAATCTCGACTTATTCTTCACCAACCCGCGCAAACCCGCCCGTCGCCCTGCCGTACAACCATCAATGCCGCGGCGTCCGCTGCCCAACATTCCCAGGCTGAAAACTCCCAGCCGTCGTATTCCGCAATCCATCCTGCTGGGCTGTCCGCGTATTTCTCCTGAGTGGGAGCTGGCGGCACTTGCGGCGCTGCTTAAGCCGCAGACGAAAGATGCGATCCTTCACAGGCCGGCCGAGCAGAAGATGCCGGCGGGAATGCCTGAGAAGGTTGCCCGAGTGGTGGATTCGTTCGCCGTTCATACCGGGTACCGCCCTACTCTCCACTGGCCCCCTGCCGGGGATTATTACTTTGCCGCCAGCATCGCGGCTAGTGAATTGACATACGCGCGGTCATTGGCGCTGGCGATTTCCCAATCGCTGCCGACGCTCTGGCTCACGGTCGATCGGCTGTTCGTTCACGATGCGAAATTCTTCCGCCGGAAGAGGCGGACGGAACTTCATCTTGCCCCCGCGAAAAACATCTCAATTCCGCGCCATATTCGCGCCGCCCTTGCCAGTATTTGAAGCGAATTTTGGGGCCTTCCCCCCGTAGAAAGGTGTAGTCAAATACGCCTCTACATTCCGCGATTCTTTTCTTAATGGCGGTATAATCCCACAAGAGGCACCGTATGACCCTGACCATTCCCCTCTCGCCTGACACCGAATCCAAACTCCGGGATCGCGCCGCTGCCGAAGGCAAGGACCCGTCCGTCGTTGCCGCACAACTGCTTGAAGCCGCGATCAACCGACCCGCGCTCGATGAGCTTCTGGCGCCGCTTCGCCGGCAATTCGCCGCCACCGGCAATACAGATGAACAACTCGTCGAACAGATTACACAGGCCCGCGACGCATACAGGAAGCAGCGGTGAGCGCGCTGCCACCGCGCGTTGTGTTCGGCGCCACTCGACTTCCCAACCAAGCCTTCAATAACAACAACACGCCAGCGCTGCCTCAAACTCCCTATCGATGTACTTTAAAATCTTTCTTTGAAGCTGTGTCTTACCTTCCCAGGGATAATGCCGGTCGGCATTGAACATCTTGGTGAAAAGCAGAATCGGATCGCAATGAAAATCCATGTTGATCACGGTTCCATCCGACAAATTCAAATAGTGCCGGCTGCTGCGGACGTAAAGCTGTGCATCACGCAGAATCTTCGCGCCGTTATCTCCCAGCCGCACCCATAGGTCGAGGAACAATCGCCCACCCAGCCGATCATCCAAATACAACGGGTCGATGAGCAGCACGTGCATGTGCCGCGCGGTTCCCACTTTCTTCTCCACCATCGGAGAGATCCGCGCCATCAAACTCGCACCCAGCGAAAATGCCCACACCTCCACATCCCGTCCTTGAGGCCCAATCGCCGCGGCGATGTCATCGGCGATCTCGTCGGCCCGCCGCATCGAAGGGGTCGTGAGGCCGCTGGTATTTAATGGCTCAATCACAAAATCCGCCCGACCGGCATACTTCCCATACGCAACATAATCCGTGAATTGCGACCCGCCCTTCCCTGCTATCGACCCCTGCCCCGAAACCAAAAACACTTTTCGCTTCCCATGCGATTCCGCCCCGCACTCGCACTTCCCATCACAGTCTTTCACGAAAGCGCGCGGCCCGCGCTCGAATACTTCCTTTCCCACGCACCCAACTCCCCCAAATAAGATTAGCCACGCCACCATCCCACAGACCAGTCTTTCCCGCATCACTACATGGTAAACGGGAGACTGAGCAGCGGCAAAATCGCCGCGGGAACACGTTAGATAACACGGATGACCTGTCCACCCCTTGCGGCAAAACCGCATATCCCGCTGCGATTTCGCTTCAATCCCTGGAACTCTGCAAATGCATTTCCCACAGGTGCTGTAGCCGTGTGGAGATGCGATCCGGTGTACTTCAAGTCAACCTGGGAGTGTACTCCGAGTCAACTACCGGCCCGCCTGAATTCACATCATAACTACGCTCGAAGACCTGGGAATGAGATCCGTGCCGCACGGGTTGGCCAGGTCATCGAATTGGATTCCATACGCTCAAGAACACGGAGAATCGATCATGAAGCGAACGGCTTTTTTTGTCTATGGGGTAGTTGGACACCTGCTGTTTCTGGCGACGTATGCCTGGCTGGCGGGGTTTGTGGGCAACGTATTGATGCCTCATGCGATCGATGCTCCCGCGTCGGGGCCGGTCTGGTTGGCGGTCGCCATCGACTTGGGATTGATCGTCGTGTTTGGCTTGCAGCATTCGATCATGGCGCGTCCGTCGTTCAAGAGAGTCTGGACAAGAATCGTTCCGGAGCCGATCGAGCGCAGCACTTATGTCTGGGCATCCAACATGGTGACGGCGCTGTTGATGTGGCAGTGGCGCCCAGTCAATTGGGTCGTCTGGGACGTACAGGCCCACGCGGGGCGCTGGCTGATGTACGCGCTATTTGCGGCGGACCTGGTCATGGTCCCCGCAGTCAGCCTGCTGATCAATCATTTCGATCTGTTCGGCACGCGGCAGGTCTGGCTGCACCTGCGGGGGCGCGAGTATACGTCGCTGCCATTCCGCACACCCTCGCTTTACAAACAGATGCGCCATCCTCTGTACGTCGGATGGATGATCGCGTTCTGGGCGACACCGACGATGACGGCAGGACATCTGCTGTTCGCGGCGGCGATGTCGGCCTACATCCTTATCGCGATCGGCTTCGAAGAGCGCAATTTGATCACCCACTTCGGCCATCGTTACGAAGAATATCGACGCCAGACACCGATGTTTTTGCCGTGGCCCCGTGCCGCCGCGCGCCAATCCGGTCGGGAAGAAGTGGCGCAGCCATTGTGAATTCTGGCTGCCGCGGTGAATTGCAGCGATCGACTCATCGGATTTTCTAGCTGACTTGGCATGGGTCGGAGCTAACCCGGCGCTAACCGGGTGGATTGGGGGCGGAGACGGCGGTCGGTGGGATAGGCTGTGAGATGAATTGCAGCGCTGGGAGGAGCCGGGGCGGCGCCGAGTACAGCTGTGCCCCGGCGTGGGGGGTTGTTCTTGAAGGCGTGTGGCCATTCCAGGGGCGAGCGGCCTGAGATGAAAATTGGTGGGTGGCGCGTGAACTTGCACAAGCATTTCGACGTTTGCCCGGAACTGATAAAGGGGAACTGAAAAGGGGGACACTGCACCTTACGACAGATATCTGTCATAAGGTGCAGTGTCCCCCTTTATCTGGCTGGCCGTGCTCGGCGGACAAGGCCCGCGGATCGATCTGGCGGATAAACCCGCCTGGCCGATCAACGAGGACTGCCCGGGCCGACCCGGTCCTCCACGACCGTGCCGGATGCGTGGATGCGATCGTGGACGGGCTTAGCTCAAGGTAATGCCCAGGCTCAATGGCAAACTGCCATTCCCTGGCAGCGAACTATCGGACAAGTTGAGCGTGTACACGCCTGCTGGCGACAGTTGGAGATTCCTGAATGTTGCCACGCCGTTGGCGATCGGCACGCTGACCTTCCCCTTGAGCACGCCGCCGGCTGGCCCGCTGGCGATCAACAGCGTCACGGCGGTCCGGTTGTCCTTGATGATGTTGCCGTACTGATCTTCCAGGGTCGCGCTGATCGGCGGCATCGGTTTGCTCACCAAAGCAGTGCTGGGCGTCGCCTGTGAATGTACGAGATGAGCGCTGCTGCTTTCCGGGTTGATTTTGAACGTCCTGGATCTCGCCGGCCTCAGAGGGCTATCGGCAGCGGCCAGGGTATAGGTTCCAGCCTTGGTCAGCGAAAGGCCAGTGAACGTGGCGACCCCATTGCTCGCCTGGACCGCAGCCGTGCCATTAAGCACGCCGCCAACCGTGCCGGCCAGCGTCAGCGAAACGGTCGAGCTGTCCGTTGCCACCACATGACCGGTCTTATCCTCGATCAACACCGTCACCGGCGCCATGGTCGCCCCGGCGGTCGTGGTTACCGGCTGCGTGCTAAATACCAGATGCGTTGCCGGCAGCGCCGCCTTGACGCCCGCGCCGCTCAATGTGAGCGTGAAGAATTGGTTGGCGTTCGGATGAGTGGCATCGAATGCAACTCCATTTGACGCCGTGAAAATGAGATTGTAATGGCCGGTGGCATCCAGCGCGCTGGGAGTCCCGGACAGCGTGGCGGTGCCATCGCCGTTGTCCACGAAGGTGATGCCGTCCGGGAGGATCGCCGTCTCGGTAATGCCCGGCGTCGGATCGCCCGTGGTGGTGATCGTAAACGACGACGGCTTGCCCACCTGGAAGGTCACGGCGTTCGCACTCGTGATGTGCGGCGGAGTGGCCGCGCCAATCGTGACCGTCAGATCGGCCGATGCAGCGCCAATGGCGCTGCCGGAATTAACACTCGCGCCAAAGTCGATCGCATAGTTTCCGGCGCTCAGGTTCAACGCCCGGTGCACCGAACTCGTATTACCCGACGCTACCGATATGGGATAAGATCCGCTCGCGAAGGAGTCGAGATCAAAGCTTGACGTCCCCGCGCCCGTGCCGGCCAGGGTTCCATTGAATTGAACCGTCGCCGCCGCCGTCAGCGAGAAGAACAAAGTGATCGTCGCCTGAGAATCGCTGAGCTTATAGCTGCCGGTATCCGATTCAGTGGCGTCGGCGTGAAAAGTCAGTTGCAGCGGCGCCGTCTGATAGCTGGCATTCGCCGCGGCCGACCTCACATACGCCGATTGAAATGAGTTCCCCACGAAACTCGAAGCATCCTGCGCGTGTGCCGGATTCGTAGCCGCTTGCTGGAACGATCCGCCGGCCCCTGCCGCCGCGTAGATGGTTGTGTTGGCGGGATCGACCACAAACGAGAACAGAACCCTCTCCTCCATCGCCTCGACCACCGCCCTGCAACGACGACCGCCACGGCTACCCGAAACTCCTCTGAAAGCCCGTTCCATATCTTTGCCCTCGATAGACTTTCCGCGCCAATCACGATCCCCCTAACACATCGACCGTGGAGGCCTGTAGATGAGGGAGATTCTTCGAGGATGAACGGAGCGACATGAACAGGGAGAGACATGAAACGGGGACACCGCACCATTTCGCATCCGCCAGGGCGCTCGCGGCTGTTCCTCTACCCCTTCCCCGTCCAAACCCCCGGCGGCCTCGAACCCGACTTCAGCACCCCCGGGGGCAAAACCCAATCCGCCCGCCGGACCCGAAACCCGGGACATGAAAGCGTAAGAGAAAATGTTGCCGGCAACAGCCTCGAAACGCCGTTTACTGGTAGTGATTTCGCTCGGCCATGCGGTTAGGTAAGTTGGCCATCAGTCGGGCGAGGAGGCCTGCGGCGATGTCGCTTCGGACGGCGTCTTATCCGATCCGGTGCGTGGGTTGAGAATCGATCGCTCGCTCCGACGGTGGACTCGTCGCACCGCTTCATCTGCGCCGGGTCCTTCTAACGCATCGCGTTTGATGACTTGATCACGCAGCACCTTCGCGATCTCCTGTTCATCAACATTCACGTCGACCACGCGGCGCAACTCGCGACGGATCGCGCTAAGCACGGATTCGTTGTTGAGGATTAGCGCGGAGAGTAGATAGCGGCTTGTAGCGTCCTTGCGATCACGCATTTCCTCCTGCGCCCCGCGCTTGAAACCCTCCTTGGTGAACAGGAAGAGTACTTCCTGTTGTGGCTCGTCCTTGCATTCGATGGTCGTCAGGTCGATCTCAGCGATCAGTTGCTTGTCGATCGGCTTATTAAAGAGCACGTGATACAGCCGCCACGTGATGGCATTGGTTAACACGACCCATTCGACGCCCGAGTTGGCGGCGTAATCAATGACCTGTTTTACGTGGCGGTCCTCCAGCGAAATGCCGATCGCCTTTACCTCGACTAGCTCAGCGAGTTTATCATCAATCTTGATTGCCAGGTCGCAATACGTCCCACGGATCGCGTGTTCGCTGGTGAGATCTGTGTATTTGTCGAATCCGAAGACCTCAGCGAGAAGGTCCTTCACCAGCGTCACCGTGTCCGCCTCCGAGACGTCGCGCGTCCGCTGCTGCTCAATGATCGGCCGCATCTGTTTCATGCCGGACGTCAGGCGTTCGCAAACCCGCTTGGGTACATTCATTGGCTCCGTTCGTCGTCAAGAAGTGCGGACCTCCCGAAGCGGCCCTGTTCGACGTGGGCCGCCTACCACCGGAGTATAATCCTTGCAGGCAAGCCAAACCACCAAGGCGGTTCCTCGCTCGACACCCGGGCGAGACGATGCACCAGCAGCAAGGCACGGTCCCGAAGCTGCAATCGTGACAAAAACTGCAAACCTGACATCCATTGACTTCCATCAATGACCCCAATGAACGCCCCGACTCCGATGACCCGGCCACGGTAGTCCATCACTGCTCTTCCGTTCGATCCTTCGTTTCTACGTCGAACCCGCGCGCCTCTTCCTCCCGATCGTCCAGCACCAAAAACACGACCCAACAGATGAGCACCGCCACCACGCCGCACAAAACCACTGCATCCACGATCGATTTCGGTGGGGGCTTGATGAGCGCCGCCGTCCCCAAGGCCGCGAAGAACGCGGCCACAGCCGTCAATCCGATGGCAAATACGATCGTCCGCGGTTTCATCCCCGGCCCCCTCCCTTCGCCTCCACCTTCCCGGCTACCGCCATTCCACAATCCCGGCACACGCCGCTGGTGTTGCCGGTGAGAGCGTAACCACAATTGCGACACGAGCCGAGGAGGCGGGCTCGCCATCCCAGCATCCGATGGACGGAGTGAGCCGCGAGCTGCGGGGGGACTGATAAGAGAGACAGGGAAAGGGCGAGGAAGACGATGGCCCCATACGGCAGCCACGCCCAAACCCCTCATCAAACGGAAATCCTAAACGGGACGAAATCCTAAACGTGACAGCTCTGAATTCACTGAAGATTATTCGGAGCCGTCCCGTTTTGCGGTTCCGTCCCGTTTTGCGGTTCCGGAGCCGTCCCGTTTTGCGGTTCGTTTTGCGGTTCCATGCGCGGCTGCAATTTGATCCAACGCCTGGCACCGATCGGTGTTCCAGAGCTCGAATGAACGTGATGGCATCCCGCACGAGACGGTATCAAATCCCGTGCGGACGATGCAAGAAGCGAAGGCCCCGAAATCCTAAACGTGACCGCTCTGAATTTACTGAAGATTATTCGGAGCCGTCCCGTTTTACGGTTCCCGTTTTACGGTTCCGTCCCGTTTTGCGGTTCCGGAGTGCAGGTCGCGGCAAAAGCCCTGAAACTGGCTCGACAAGAGCGTCGCATATGCCTGGTTGATCTGCTGGGTCGCATAGCGGCGACCCGGCCCAACACCACCGACAGCCGCATGCGCGGCTGCAATTTGATCCAACGCCTGGCGCCGATCGGTGTTCCAGAGCTCGAATGAACGTGATGGTATCCCGCACGAGACGGTATCAAATCCCGTGCGGACGATGCAAGAAACGAAGGCCCCGAAATCCTAAACGTGACAGCTCTGAATTTACTGAAGATTATTCGGAGCCGTCCCGTTTTGCCGTTCCGATCATGGGGGCGATTGGGCTTCAATCTTTTGTGGCGACGAGCGAGGATGATTTCGTGAATGCCGCCCAACGGCTTGCGGAGCCCGCCAACTTATCTGCAATTCGTTCTGGCCTGCGCGATGCGATGAAGCCGTTGCTGGACGGGGCTAACGTGGCGCGGCGGATGGAAGAATTGTGTCTGAGCCGGGCGGCGTCTGTACGCACATCGGCACAGAAGGTTGAAGCGGCGTGTTGCGGTTAGTCGCCCCAGTGTTCATCTAGTTTCCCGTTTACAAATTTTCCGTGTTTGGCAGATAGCGAGACGTACCCGCCGACAGACCAACGGTAAACTTTGGAGTTATCTGTTTCGCTTTCGAGACGGCCTTCCAATCGCGGCGATCGCGATGCCATCGCCGCATTCGCCTGCTCCAGCGTCATGCCGATTGCCAGACTGCCAGTTAGGATCGCCCTCTTTATCGGGTCGCTTTCGCTCGCGGCAATCTGTTCTTTCTCCTGCTTCCTCCATTTATCGATTTCCTCTTTGGCGCTCGCGGTGGCAGTAGCGAAAATAGGATCTCCCGGCCGTTGCATCATTTGGCCGGCGTAAAGAGCATCTGACCGCCACGGATCAATTTTCTTATCCGGATATGATGCGATAAGCATCCGTTGAGCCGCCGAAGGGGATCGCCATGCGAGTAAGATTTGACTTATTACGCCGGCGTCAACCGAAAACATCGCTATATCCGCGCCGCCTACATCAGTTGCGAAGAACTGAAAATCGCCGGGCGGTATAATGCCTGATGGCAATCGGCGTCGGAATATCGCGTTGCTTTTGCTGATGCTAAACAATTTGACGCCGGATTCGCCGGGGGGACAGAGAAGAAGTTTTGCAGCGTCGCCGACTCGCGAATGCGCCCTTGGGGCAGTCTTCGTTACCGGGAAAGCCACGTCGCCAAACGGCACCCCGTCAACTGTTCGAGTTGCCTTTGTGGGTCGCGTTGATGGCCGGGACGCGGATTGCCCTGATGCGAAGGAGCTCACCGCCAGCACCAGTAAAATAAACCACTTCATTTCGACCACCTTTTCAGTTCATTGCCGGAGAAGCCATTACAAAACCCCGCCAAGCCTATACTCAAAGCTTCATCAGCCCAGCACAAATCGCAACCACCATCGCCGCAACAATCGCTCCCAAAATCCATACCCACGGGCTCATCGGCGTTTTCTCGGACTTATAAACCGGAACGTATTTTACCACCGGATCATGCTCATGTTCGTTTCGTTCTTCCACTGCTTCGCTGATCTTCGCTGACAGATCCCACTTGTGGTATCGCTCCGGGTTTGGGATACCGAGTTCCCGCGCGAAGCGGATCTGCGGTTCGGTTGCTGGCGCATTATCTTCGTCCGTTACCGCGTTTCGCCGATCTTCTTCCGCCTGATCCCTCGCTTGCAGCTTGTGCATGCAGTTCGTGCAAACCACGCGCAGATTGTGGTAGACGTGCGCGACGGCCCGCTTCGTGATCGTCTTGCCGCATTCGGTGCATGTTTCCTCAATGTGGTTCATCGCTCCCCGCCTAATCCTCATCGCAAATGTTCGGACCATCACTCCCACCTGCGGTAATCCCAAGCACACGCACAAGCATACCGAAGCACACCACCGCGACCGCCACGATGCCCAAGGAAGCTGTTAAGGTGTGGAGTCGAGACGTGGCGCGGTGGCGCGAAGCGCTCCGT
>DAIRGS010000434.1:0-4585 GCA_036794395.1 Tepidisphaeraceae bacterium
AACCCCCTCCCTACCCACTCGCGGGCAGTCGCCAATTCCGCTCGCTTCCCCCGGAATACCGGGGGAGGGAGAAAAGGGCGGCGCTTGTATGGGAGAGTGGGTTGATGCGCGAAGCCGCAAGCGGCGGAAGAATCATTCGACGCGAAACACCTTCATTACTTCGTCTCCCAAGTGGTTGATGACCTTGACCGCGATCTTTCCACCGGCGGGTTTGGGGAAGGGGCGGGAGGTGTCGCTGTTGAGGGTTGCCCAGGCTTCTTCGTTGATTTCGGCTTTCAGGGTGGTTTTGAGGGCTTTGTAGGGGTCGTTTTGGCCTAGGAAGTAGGCTTGTCTTACGAAGAAGGATTCTTCGTTGTAGTCGGAGTCGATGAACCAGCAGGCGATTCCTTCGGCGCCGTCGGAGCGGACTTCGCCGGACTGGGGGTGGAAGACGTCGACGCCGCGGATTTTGACGCGGATCTGGCCGTCGTCGGGGAGGATTTCGATATCGGGCTCGCCGAAGATGACGAAGAGGTTGCCCTTGCCGGTGTTTTTGAGTTCGGTGCCCATGTGGAGTTCGGCGTTCATGCGTGCCTTGAGGACGCGAATTCGGCCGAGTTTTTCGAATTCGGAGGCGAGTGCTTCGTAGTTGAAGGCGCAGGCGATGACGACGTCAAAGTTGGCGTCGCCGGCTTCGCGGGCGGCGAGGACAAGATCCTGGCGCGAGACGGTGCCGAACTCGGGGCCGATGAAGATGCCGGCGCGTTTTTCGGTCTTGTCGGCGTCGGCGTAACGGCCTTCGGCGCAGATGTATCGGCCGGGCCAGGGGGTGAGGGCGGTGAAGGCGATGCGGTCTTCCTTGTGGGCCTGCTGCACGCCGGCGGTGCGGAGGTTTTCGAGGATCATCAGGGCGAAGTCGGCTTCGCCGGAGCCGTGTTGTTTGGGGTCGGCGGGATCGATCAATTCGTCATCAACGCCGACGGTGAGGACGCGGTGGGGCGAGAGGCTTTCGACGGTGAAGGGGCCGGCGACGCGGACTTTCTTTTTGTCGTCGTAGGGTTTGTCGTAGAGGAATTCGAATTCGGCCTTGGCGGCGATGGAGGCGTCGATTTCCTTCTGGCGGGCGATGCGCTGTTCCCACCAGCGGGTGTGGGTGTCCTTTGCTTCCTTGGGCCATTTCTCATCGGACTCGCGAGGGATTTCCCATTCCTCCCACTTCTGCTTGAGCAGCTTGTTCAGTTCAAGGCGGAGCGGTTCGAGCCGGGCTTGGAACTTCTCCCAGATTACGTCGATTTCGGCGTTGTTGGCGATAGATTTGAGCGTAACGTGCGGAACGCGTTCGTAGACGAAGCCCTGGCGCAGCGTGTTGTGGACGGGCGCGCTCGATGGCTCGGTGCGCGTGACCTCGGCTTCTTTCAGTTGGCCATCACGGCTGTCTGCCAGTAGGTAGTAGGGGTATCGGGCGCCCATGATTCGCGCGCGGGCCAGGGCGAGAGCGACGCGGGAGGTGTCGATCGTGATCCAGCGTCGGCCCCATTGCTCTGCGACGTAGGCCGTTGTGCCTGAGCCGCAGGTGGGATCGAGAACAAGGTCGCCTGGATCGGTGGTCATAAGGATGCAACGTTCGATGACCTTCACGTTGGTTTGAACGACATAGATCTTGTCTTCCGTGAATGAACCCGTGCCTGTATCCGTCCACACATTTGAGAATGGAATAACTCGAAAATCGTCTAAGAAACGAACGTACTGTACGGTGCCTCTCGACGTAGGCCAAAGGCGATCTGCCTTCCCTAGTCGCGTGAGTCCAACGACCTCAGTTTTGAATGTGCCTTTGCCGGGTGAATAGCACCTGCCTTGAAAGTCAAACTTTCGCACGTCAGCGTCACCAGCCGGGCGAGAACTCGTGAGATTGTCAGGACGGAATACTCGCGCATCATCTGGAAGTTTGTCGGGGTCCGCCTTTTGCTCCCGAGTGATGCGCCAGCTAAGCCCGGCTGAGTTGCGTACTAATGAATAGAGTTGTTCGGTGGACGCGCCTGCAGATTTATCTTGAAACACAGATCGGTATTTGCAGGAACCGCGATCGCGCGCGGCCCAGATCAGGTAGTTGGAAGCGGCTGGCAGGAAGTCGTTCGCACGACCGGTAGTCGTTCTAAACGCTATCTGCGAAATGATATTGTTTTCACCAAAAACTTCCTCTATCAACTCACGTACACGATGTACGTTTTCATCACCGATCTGGATAAACATTGAGCCAGTGTCAGCGAGTAAATCGTGAGCGGCGCTAACGCGATCGCGCAAATACGTCAGATACGAATGAATCCCATCCCGCCAAGTATCCCTGAATGCTTTGACCTGCTCGGGTTCCCGCGTCATGTGATCAACGCTTCCATCCTTCACATCGCGGCTAGTCGTTGACCACTGAAAATTCGAGTTGAATTTAATCCCATACGGCGGGTCGATGTAGATGCACTGGACTTTTCCGCGGAGGCCCTCGCGTTCGGCGAGGGAGGCCATGACCTGGAGAGAGTCGCCGAGGATCATGCGGTTCGACCAGTGGGCGTCGTGTTGATAGAACTCGGTGCGGGCGTTCTGGTCGGTGAGGCCGTTGAAGTCGGCGAAGAGGTCGATCTGGAGCCCGATGCCTGCTCCGGACTGGGCGCGGGTGACGAACTCGCGGGCGATGCGGGCGGCTTCGGACTGGCGGCGGAGGTCGTCGACGAGGACCTTGGGGTGAACTTTTTCCTGGATGAAGAGGGGCGGGGCCTGGACGATCAGATCGGACCAATCGTGGTCGTCCTTCCCGCGCCAGACGAGTTGGGGGTCGAGGTCGCGGTTGCGGCGCTCGTAGGCGACGCGAATGGGGGATTGCTGGTCGGGTTGCATGACCGATTCGAGTTCGGCGGTGGGGATGTTTTTGCGCGAGGCGTCGTTGTGGTTGATGGCGACGACTTGTTTGGGGGCGGGGGGTTGTTTGGGTTTTTTGGGCATTGGTGATGGTGGCAAAAGGCAGGCTTGGAAGCCTGACCACAATGGTTTTGTGCTGGTCGAAGTCTCTCGTCAATCTCCCTCACCCCAGCCCTCTCCCGAGTGGAGAGGGGGGAAATGCGCTTCCGCCTCCGGCGGAAGAGTGCAGGTTGGAAAACCTGCACCACAATTTATGCGGCTGCGCCGCATGTGCAGGCTTGGAAGCCTGCACCACAAAATGGCCGGCGAGCGGGGTTGCTGAACGGAAGGTGGCTTTGTTTGGGTTTGTCATTCGTGTGAACCCCATCCCTACCCTCCCCCGGCGTACCGGTGGAGGGAAAAGAGGGTGACTTTGTTCAGGGGCTCGCGGTGGCTAAGGGTTGAGCTTTGGAATTAGTGGCGCGGGTGATCATTTCTTCGAAGTGCTGTTTTACTTTTTCGGCGAAGCCGGACTCGATTTCGTAGACGGCGGTGAGCTCGGCGAAGTCCCAGCGGCCGAAGGTGGCGAGGTTATTTACGCCGGGGACCCAGAAGGTTTCCATGGTGGATTTTTTCTCTTTGGCGTCTTCGCGGCGGTAGCCCTTGATTTCTACGACGAGGTGGAGGAGGTCATCGGGGCCGTGGCCATCGTCGACGAGGACGATGAAATCGGGGAGATAACGGTGGCTTTCGGCGCCGAGGCGATAAGGGACTTCGAAGCCGAGACTCTGGTTTTTCACGTAGGCTTTCACGCGGGGGTGGGATTCGGCGACGCGGCAGAATTCGGTTTCCCATTCACTGTCACAGATCACCCAGTTAATGTGGCAGCGGTCGGGGGAGGTCTGCCAGCGGAGAATTTTGGAGGTGTTGAAGTTGACGTGGATGGAGGAGCCCTGGGGGTTGTAGGGGTCGAGGATGGCTTTGATGGGGTAGGAGCCGATGTGGGCGCGGGTGATGCCGTTGGTGATGCGCTCGCAGGCGATGTCGGCGAGGGCCTGATACATGAGCTGGGCGGGGAACGTGCCGCCGGTGCAGAGGAGGTGATTCTCGAGCCATTGGCGGGTGATGCGCTTGAGCTGGCCGAAGAGGTAGAGCGGGGGGTCCTGGCCGTGCTCGCGCCACTTGGTTTCGAGGAGGCGTTTGGTGAGATTGAAGAGGAGGGTGGACTGGCGGACCTGATCGAGGTGCTGGATGTCGAGGTTGATTTGCTCGCCGATAATGCCGGAGTTGAGAGTCTTGGTTGGGCCAACGACGTCGGGCGTGAGCTCCAGGGTTGAATCGTCGGTGAAGGTGGCGGTGAGCTGCTCTTTGGGGAGTTCGACGCGGTAGCCTTCGACGCGGGGAAAGGTGATTTCGAGGCGATCGCGTTCGGGGCGGACGGCTTTGACCTGGATGGTTTCACGGGGCTTCTGGGGCGGCGCGACGACGGGCTTGGCGGTAAAATCGAAGGGGATGCCGAGGACGTCGGCGTATTCGACGTTGAAGAGGTTGTGTTCGTTGAGCTCGTAGGACTGTCGGCGGAGGGCGCGGCCGATGACCTGCTCGCAGAGGAGCTGTGTTCCGAAGGCTCGGACGCCGAGGACGTGGGTGACGTTGTTGGCGTCCCAGCCTTCGGTGAGCATGGAGACGGAGACAACGCAGCGGATGGACTCGCCGAGGC
>DAIRGS010000116.1:0-20026 GCA_036794395.1 Tepidisphaeraceae bacterium
CCTTCAACGGCAGGGTACCGAGTATACCCCGCCATAAATGTCCTGCACCCTGTGGGAGGGCAGGGGGGGGTCGTCGGGTTGCTTTGGCATCTGCCGTGCGAACGTGAGCAGCCAGCGACTGTGGTCACATCTGCTGGGCATGCGCTACAGAGTGCCGAGCGGTCGTTCGGGCTGTCAACTCAAACCCCCCTCGCTACCCTCCCCCGGCGTACCGGTGGAGGGACAACAGAGCCGCCTAAAGTGTCACGGACCCATTCACTCCTCCCCCCGCCTCCGCGACTTGATCTCCGAGCGATGCTTTTTCGATTTCAACCGCCGCTCCCGCGCTCCGCGCGACGGCTTGGTTTTCCGTCGGGCCTTGGGCTCGTGCATCGCCCCAACGAGCAACTCGCGCAGGCGCTCCATGACCGCGGCCCGGTTCCCCTCCTGCGTCCGCTCGGTATCCGATGAGATGTGAATCTCTCCGCTGGCCAGTAATCGCTTTCCCGCGGTCCCCCGCAATCGCGTTA
Organism: Tepidisphaeraceae bacterium; assembly: GCA_036794395.1. GTDB lineage: Bacteria > Planctomycetota > Phycisphaerae > Tepidisphaerales > Tepidisphaeraceae > DASXMX01. Next base: position 510 of record DAIRGS010000116.1, read on the forward strand.
ACGCGCGCTCGGTCAGACCCCTCAGCGCCTCCAGCGGAATCCAAAGCTCCGCCTTTGTATTCACCTTATTGACGTTTTGCCCACCCGGCCCACTACTGCGCGCATACTGCCACCGCATCGCCGACTCCGCTACGCGCACGCGCGGCGCAAGCTCGATTCCCGCCGGGACGAATAAATCTTCAGGTACGGTCATTCCACCGATACCTTACCCGCGGCAAGCGGCGCTGCCGAGCCCCCGCCCACCCTGGGCTCGCATAAGGCCCCTCCGACGCAAAACATGGGAGTGCGAGGCTCCTGCCGAGCCTCATCTCGATCGAAAAACGCGGCTCGGCAGGAGCCTCGCACTCCCACTGAACGCAAATGCGATCGCGATTGACCTGCCCGCCCACCGCCGCTAAAGCCAGCGACGGCAACATGAGCTTCGATAGCCCTTTGCGAAGCGTCATTGGCGACCAGTCCTGTTCCCCGAAATTGAGCAGCTCGCGTCGCGATGCAACGCCGTGCAACGTAATGCAACGTCACGCGAGGTCACCTGACGCAATGCAACGGAATGCAACGCCGTGCAACGTTTGCGGGGCGATTTGAGCGGATGCAACGGTTTGCAACGGAATGCAACGCCGTGCAGTTCTCCCCGTCCGTTTTCACCAACTTCGGCCTGTCATCCGCCCCCGCTGCCGACCATGTCGGCTTGCGGTTCGGTCATACGGCGCGCATCCAATGCCTTTTTCAACTCCGCGTCGGGCAACACCTTCCGCTCTTGCGCAATCGCTCTCACCGTCTTGCCCGTCTTGAAACTCTCCTTGGCAATATCGCCGGCCTTGTCATACCCGATGAGCGGCGCCAGGCTGGTACACATCGCCAGGCTCTGTTCAACCAGGCTCTCACACCGCTCGCGATTGGCCTCAAGGCCCGCCACGCAACGGTCGGCAAACACCGTTGCCGCCCGGCTCAGCAGCTCGATCGACTGAAGCAGGTTGTAGGCCATGACCGGCATCATCACGTTCAGCTCAAACGTGCTGCCCATCGCCCCAGACCACGCGATCGTCGCGTCATTGCCGACCACCTGCGCCGCCACCTGAAGCACCATCTCGCTCATGACCGGATTGACCTTGGCCGGCATGATGGAGCTGCCCGGCTGCGTCGCCGGGATGGAAATCTCCCCAATCCCGCAACGCGGCCCGCTGGCCAGCCAGCGAATGTCATTTGCAATCTTCGTCAGGCTTACCGCAATCGTCTTGAGCTGACCGCTCGCCTCCACCACCCCGTCTTTCGATGCCTGCGCCTCGAAATGATTCTTCGCCTCGACAAACTCAATCCCCGTCTTCTGCGCGATCACCGCGACTGCCTGCTTCGCATAATCCGGATGGGAGTTGATACCGGTGCCGACAGCCGTCCCGCCCAGCGGAAGCTCGCGCAGCGCCCGAATCGCCTTTTGACACCGATCGATTCCCAGCTTCGCCTGATGCGCATATCCGCTCAATTCCTGCCCGAGCCGGATCGGGGTGGCATCCTGCAAATGGGTGCGCCCGATCTTCACGACGTCGTCGTATTGCTTGCCCTTTTTCTCCAGCGCCTCGGCCAGATGCCCCAGCGCCGGCACGAGCGATTCCTTCATCGCCACCGCCGCGGAGATATGCATGGCGGTCGGAATGGTGTCGTTGGAGCTTTGCTCCATGTTCACATGATCATTCGGATGCACCGGCTCCTTCCCGCCGCGATTCCCGGTCGCGATCTCATTGGCCCGGCTGGCGATCACTTCGTTGGCATTCATGTTGGTCGACGTTCCAGATCCGGTCTGGAAAATGTCCACCACGAACTGCCCATCCAGCTTCCCCTCCATCACCTCGGCCGCGGCCGACTGAATCAGCGATTTCTTCTTCTCATCCAGCAACCCCAGCTTCAGATTGACATCCGCGCACGCCCACTTGATCAACCCCATCGCCGAGATGAACCGCCGGGAGAACCGCAAATCCGAAATCGGAAAATTCTCCACCGCCCGCCCCGTCGATGCACCGTAATACGCATCGCCAGGCACCTTCATCTCCCCCATCGAATCCTTCTCCGTCCGCATCGATTCAGCCATTTTTTACCTCGTGAAATTCCAAGACCGCTGATTATTGAGAATTCTCACGCTTCATCAAATCCGTTAGCCGCGGCGCGCCCCGAAAACCGCCTGGATGAAGACGCCAGCACCAACGACGACGCTGGCGGCTTCAACTACATCGCCCTGCGCCCTTCGCTGCCGTTCGCCTTCTCGCGGGACGTGTCGGGAACCCTCTCGCGATGGTTGCCGCGCGTATGGAATTTGACGTCCGACACCCAAGTGTGGCTTGGCGGAGCGGAACAGCGTGAGCTTGCCGACGCCGCGGTTGAGGATGTGCTGGATGACGCCCCTGGCGGCGACGCGAGCGGTGCGTGGCATGGATGGGAGTTCACCGGGGGGGCGCCGGATAATTCAATTTAATTCGGAGTCGTCCCGTTAAGAGTGTCCTCCACCGCCCGCCCCGTCGATGCCCCGTAATACGCATCGGCCGGCACCTTCATCTCCCCCATCGAATCCTTCTCCGTCCGCATCGATTCAGCCATTTTTTACCTCGTGAAATTCCAAGACCGCTGATTATTGAGAATTCTCACGCTTCATCAAATGCGTTGGCGGCGGAGCGAGCCGAAAAGCCGAAAACCGCCGTAACCGTTCGGCCTAGCCCGTCCCTCAACGGACGATGGCGGCAAGGCGCATGCTGCTCCGCATGTTCCTACAACCTCACCGGCAACAGCCTTTGGAATCAATTTGGACTTCGCTTCGAGGGTTGCGGCGTTCTTTACGAGTGGTGCCGGATTAGCTCGCCACAGCGCTCGCGATATCTGATGGAAGTGCCTTTTGACCCTACTCCCATGACCAACAGCATCGAGACTCACAACAGCCCCACCACTTACCCGACGGCGCGGGTAAGATCGGGCCATGACCGAAGCGGAGTGGCTGTCGTGTACCGATCCAAGGCCGATGCTGGCATTCCTTCGGCGCGCGGCAAGCGAGAGGAAGATGCGATTGTTGGGACTCGGCTGCTGCCGTCAGTTTCGGGACCAACTCGACATCAACGCTTTGATCGATGCCTTCAGGTCCGTCGAGTATTACGCGGACACGGGGAAGACTAAGGCAGCGTTGAAGCGTGCGAGGCAAGCGGTCAAAGAGATACGGCATTCAATTCCCAATGCGGACAAGTCGCGAGTCGTGGAGTGGGTGGCTCTTTGGCTGACTGAGGTGGTGGCGAGTGAGAACGCGGCTGCTGGCGTGGGCGATGAAGTGATTCGCCTCACGTCTTTGGGACTCATCGGCCCCGACGTTGAGGCATCACTTAACCCTCTCATGCGCTGCGTGTTTGGAGATCTATTCCGGCACCACCCCAACAATCCGGCTAAGCTTAGGGGGGATGTCATCGACATGGCGAAGACGATCTACGATACCCATGCCTTCAACCGCATGCCGGAACTGGCAGACGCCTTGGAAGCGGACGGTTGCACAGACGCGGACATCCTCGCCCACTGCCGGAAGCCGGGACCGCACGTTCGCGGCTGCTGGGTGGTTGATCTGCTTCTGGGTCGAGAATAATCGCATGCTGTGCGATACGGTATTTCGATCATTGTTGCATCAGAGGGAAAAGGATGAAGAAGGAATCCCGACGAAACCAACCTCGTTGAAACCGACTGGTTTGCTCATCTGAAACCGTCCAGTTCGGACGGCTTGCCCCAAGGCTCAAATGCCGAATCAAATAGCTCAAATCCGTAGTGGCTACAAAAAGATCGGAATCGTGCGAGTTGTTGCATCTGCGTCTCGTTTCAGTGAGGCCAACGCTACCGTCAGGAACTCGATTGATGATTCTCTTCCGTCAGGGGAATTCTAATCGACAATCGCGACCCGCTTTGTAATGGTGTCACGAGCATACACGGGAGAGCAACATGCCCTTCAAGTGCCCGAATTGCGGACGTGAACTTTACAAGGCGGCGGAAAAGGGGACATTCCTAATTATGGACACTTTTTATAAAATAGGAATGTCCCCTTTTCTTCGTCCAAATCGCCACTCCCGGCGGCACTGGCGAAATCGTGCTGCTGGAGCGACTGCTGCCGTCACCTCAAGGCGCGTACGACTTCGTCAAACTTTGGTTGCGCGGCGTCCCAATGATCGGGAGTGGTCCAGCAGATGACCTCGCAGAAACAGCCGTTTATCTCCAGCATGATAATACGAAAGTGCATCCGTAAGTTTTGGGCCTCGCCGGTCATCTCATATTCGACCGTTGCTCGGCTGCCACGTTTGTTCGCCGTCAAATCCGTTTCCCTGCGGCTTGCCAGCGCCAAACTCTCTGTTGTGTGGCTTTTGACAAGTTTGGCCCACGCCATGAGATCCACGTCTTCGTCAAAATCGGCGCGCGCCTCGCCGATGACTTCGAAGTAGGCGTTCAAGGTACTGTACTCGGCTAACTTCAAGACTCTCGGACGTTCCAATGTCTTTTGCGCCCAACCGGCGGGCAAATCGATGTGCACGACGTCTATCGGCCGCGGCGCCGGCGGATCATCGCGGTGCTGCCACAGTTGTACGGCCAGCGCAGCGTCCTCACCACCGAACTCGATTTCCAGTCCATCCTTTTGCTTCAGCTCAGATTCCCTCGATACGCCGTGGCCGAGCAGTTGCCCATTTACATCGACGATCGGCGCTCCGCTGAATCCGGCTATATGGACCGGCGGGCTGAATTCGTAAGTGAAATAGTGCTTGCCAGGCCGACCCGTTACAACGCCCTTGTAAACGTTTTGTGACGAATCTGGATCAGAATACGGAACACCGACGAGATACACGGTTTCACCGACCTCGGCCGGTTTGAGCCTTACCGTCAACGGCGCCGCCGGCAACTTGCCCTTCGAATCAGTGAGACGCAACAACAACCAGTCGTGCGTAGATTCGCCATTTATGGTCACTGCCCTCCCCTTACCTTCAACGAAAAGAGTGGGCTTCGTTCGCGGAAACGCTCGCCAAGTCTGCAATACCTTGTCCAGATCATTGATCGGGATCGGCGGATTTACGCCGCCGGGTTCCTTGATGAGATGTTTTGCAGTCCCCAGATACACCAATCCATCGGGCATTCGAACCAGAAATGCGCTGGCGCCTTCCAGGGAAGTATGTCCCTCAAAAGTTGCCTGGTTGTTGAGGACAAGTTGTGGCCACTTGGCGGTGGGAAGTTTTGCCCAAGTCTCCGCCTGCTGAAGGCCGGGAGCATCGGCACCGAAGGCGAAGTCGCAGACCAGAAAGCAGGCTGCCAGCACCAAAATCAGTGAGATCCCAATTGGCGTTCTAAATCGCATAAGACCCTCGAACAATTGTTCAGATTAGTCCGCTCCGTGTTTCGAATGTTACTATTTTTATTCGCTCGGCGCACTATCCCTCAGCCAGCGGCAACAAAAACGGCGTCTCCACTACGCTTCCTTTCCGCATCTTTCCTTCGGCTGGGATATTGACGACTGTGCCAATGGGGGTGAATGGTTTCTTTAGATATCCCAGGCAGATCGCCGTGCCCGACAGTACCGGGGAAATGGTGCTGCTGGTTATGCCGCCGATCTGGTTGTCGTTGTCGTCCTGAATGATGGCTCCGGCGATGGGGAGGGCGTCGTCGGTCATTTTGATGCCGATGAGTTGCCGGGCGAATTGGCCGCGGGCCTGCATTCGCGCCACGATTTCCTGGCCGAGGTAACAGCCCTTCGTGAAGCTGACGGCTCGCGAAATCAGCCCCGTTTCGTGCGGCAATACCGTGTCGTCAAAATCGATTCCGAACAGGGCCCGTCCCGCTTCGATGCGTGCCGCGTTGAACGCCGCCCAACCGGCGGGCCGTAGGGGGCGTTTTCCGAGAGTTTCGGAAGTCGCGAAACGCGCGACAAGCGTTTCCCATATTGCTGCCGCCGACCCGGCGTCGAACAGCAGATGATATCCTGGCACCGCGCAGACATCATCGCGCCAGACGGTCACATCCACGTCGGCGAGGCGCACCTGAGTCGAACCCAAGCCGGCCAGTTCTGGAACCTCGCTGCCGCTTGCCTGCCGTAGAACTTCGAGCGCGCCTGGGCCATGCAGCGCAAGTTGATGCAGTGATCCCACCTGGTTCACCAACTTCACCTGCTCGGAAAAAATGTATTTGTCGAACGCCGTGCGCACGCCCTCGATCACGCGGGCATCCATCTCCAGAAGGGTGCGATCCCCCCGCTCAATCACGTTCATGTCCGCGACGATCCGCCCGTTGCGCGCCAGGAAAAAACCATAGACTCCCGCGCCCGCCTCCAGCCCCTTTTTGGTTGCCTTATTCCAGGTTTCGTTGGTGAGGAGATTATTGAGGAATGGCAGGCGGTCTTTGCCGGTCAATTCCAGGATTCCCCGTTGGGGTTGATCGACCAAAGCGGCAGCCTTGCGAATCGCCGCATACTCCGCCTCCGGCTCGCCAAATGTGGTGACGATCTGCAACTGGTCGTAGGCTTGGAATTCCGCTTCGGCCTTCTCGTGAAGTTCCAAAAGCGGATTGGGGAGCGGCGTGGGCATGCCAGAGTTTATGCCATCTGGACCGATTTCGCCGTATTCCTCGAACAGGCGCGGTTGTTTCGCCTACCGCAACGCGGGAAGAACATTCAACTTCAGCTTTACTGCCGCGCCGCGCATGTTCGCATCAAACGTCGCGAGGCCGCTGGTTGAGCAACCGTCCACGTCAGGTCTCAGCCACGGTCTCCCGAAATGAGTCGCGGGCCCAGGAACATGCGATCGCCGTGCTGTCGCCCCTCGCTCACGCTTAAGATTGCGCCGATACTGGACCCCGTGAACGATTCAACAGACGCCAGTCAAATTCAAAGCCTCTGGACCCAAGTCGATGGCCTGCGCATGAATGGCCGCATCGGGCTCAATGGCGATCCGATGGGCCAGCGCCGCCCAATCCTGTTCCTACACGGCCTTGGGGTTTCGAGCCGGTACATGGTGCCAACGATGCTTGAAATGGCCCCGCGCCATCGCGTTTATGCCCCTGATCTGCCCGGATTTGGACGAAGCCAGAAACCCCGGCGCGCGATGAATATCTTTCAACTGACCGATGCGCTGATCGGCTGGATGCAAGCCTGGCAACTGGGCAAAAGCGTTTTGGTCTGCAACTCGATGGGATGTCAGGTAGCGATCGAGCTGGCCATCCGACGGCCCGATCTGGTCGATCGGCTGGTGCTTTCCGGCCCCACCATGGAGCCCCGGGCAGCATCCCCCTTCATGCAGATCCTTCGTCTGGCGCGCGACTCAATTCACGAAAAACCATCGTTGTGGCTCGTCGCGGGATTCGATTATGTCAGGGCTGGCCCGCTCCGCGTGCTGGAAACCCTCCGCCTGGCGATCGACGATCACGTCGAGCGGAAGCTCGCGCGCTTCCGCGCCCAAACCCTTCTGGTACGCGGGTCGCACGACCCGGTCGCTTCACAGGCGTGGCTTGAAGAAATTGGTTCAAACATTTCCGGGGCACGATTGGCGGTAATCCCGCGCACCGGGCACGCGGTCAATTACTCGACACCAAAAGAATTCGCGGCGTTAATCCGGGAATTTATCGAATCCGGATCCGTTGCCGAATGATGATGGCGATTACACCGTCACCCCATCCTTCCAAATCGCGATCTCCCTGCACCCATTCTGCTCCGTGCGCGTCTGCGTTTTCCCAGACGCTACGGAAAGAACCAGTTCGAGCAATTCATTTGCAAGCGAATCGGCCGAAGCGGAATCGTCGAGAATCCGCCCGGCATCAAAATCGATCCACCGCGGCTTGCGCGTCGCCAATTCAGAGTTAGTCGAGATTTTAATTGTCGGAGCGGGGAACCCCATCGGCGTGCCCCGACCCGTGGTAAACAGAATAAGATTGGCCCCCGCAATCGTGAGCGCGGTGCCCGACACCCCATCATTTCCCGGCGCGTTCACAAGCGCGACGCCGCCCGCGCGCGATGGAGCGGGCGAAGCATAGGGGACCACATGGCGAATCGCCGCCCGGCCCCCCTTCTGCACGCAACCCAATGATTTCTCGGCCAGGGTCGTGATGCCGCCATCTTTATTTCCCGGCGCGGGGTTTTCGTCGATCGGCTGATTGTGACGACGGAAATAATCGCGGAACTCGTTGACGAGCTTCACGATCGAGGTCGAAGTTTCAGCGTCGGCCGCGCGCCCAAGCAACAGTCGCTCCGCGCCGAACATCTCCGGAACCTCGCTTAACAAAACGGTCGCGCCGCTATCGGTGAGGCGATCGGCAACAAGGCCCACCAACGGATTGGCGGTGATGCCCGAAAAACCATCCGAGCCGCCGCACTTAGCGCCGATAATGAGTTCGGAGGCGGGCGTCGGAATCCGACGAAACGTAGACGCATACTCGGCCAGCTCGCCCACCGCCTTGATCCCTTCGTCGATCTCGTCGCCAACTTCCTGAGCATTGAAATACTTGACGCGATTACGATCCAGCGGACCCAGTTTTTCCAGAAATGACGCGAGGCGGTTGTTCTCGCACCCCAGCCCCAGCACAAGAACCGCCGCCGCATTGGGATGACGCACCAGGCTGGCCAGCACATTCTGCGTTCGTTGCAGATCGTCCCCAAGCTGCGAGCAGCCGAACGGATGAGCGAACGTGTAGACGCCATCCACCCCAAATTTGGACAGCGGAAGTTCGCGTGCCGCGGATGTCGCAATCTGCTGAGCGGCCTGGTTCACGCACGCCACGGTGTTGATGATCCAGATTTCGTTGCGAACCCCAACCCGGCCATCAGGCCGGTGGAATCCGTCAAATCTCAAATTTGAAATTTCAGATTCAGCTGGACGCGATTCAGCATGGGCAGCGCCCGATCCGCTGAATACGTCATCAAGTGCATTTCGGAGATTATGCGTATGAACATGCGCACCGGCTGGGATATTCGTGCTGGCGACGCCAATCGGAAATCCGTATTTAATCACTGTTGCGCCCGAGGGGATGGCAGTGAGCGCAAATTTATGTGCAGTCGGAATATCGTCGCATATCCGAACGCCCACGGCGTCATCGCCGCGACTTAGCGCATGTAGCGCGACGGCGACATTGTCAGCAGGATTTAAACGCAGAGCGGTTTGCATCGCCATGGCGTGGTCGCTTCAGCGACCATGTCCCTAAACAATCGAAACAAAAGTGTCGCTAAGCCAACCACGCCCGGCATCCGCATCGACTCTATTTCCCGCCCGACGACGCCGTCGCCGGCAGCGGCACCTGCCTGGCGCCGCGAACATACGCAATGAAATCGCGAACATCGGCGTCCTTAAAACCATCCAGCAGCCCCTCCGGCATCATCCCCAGTGGGCTGAGTTTCTGAACGGCAATTTCCGACTTAGGCACCACGACCATTTCATTGGGCGTCTGAAGCGTCAGGGCGTTCGCCTCATCCTTCTTTACGATGCCGGTGATCACGCGGTCATCGGTGGTTTTAATGATCGTCGGCCGATACTCGTTCTGAATGATCGAATTGGGATCGACGACGCGCTGAAGAATGTAGGCCAGATCCGCGCGATTGGACCCGGTAATATCAGGACCAACGTGCCCACCGGCATCAAAGAGCGTGTGGCACTGGGCGCAGGCCTGCGTGAACAGCGCCCGGCCATGCGATAAATCCGGCGCGCCGGCATAAGCCTTTTCCACGATCTTCCGCAGCTCGGCGATGCGCTTGAGTTTGTCCTGCGGGCTATCGCGAAGTACACCCCACACTTTGGCGATCTGCGTTTCCAGTTGGTCATCGTGCAAATTGCGAAGCTGGCGGACGATATCCGCCGAGACATCGCGCGCGGGAATCTTGCCGGCCCCAACTGCGCCAATCAGTTCGCGGGCATACGTAGGGCGGGCCGCCAGCGTATTCAGCGCATCCTTTTTCTCCGGTACCGAAAACACGCCGTAATGCGCAACCAGCGCAGAGGGCGTTTTTGCATCGTCAAATCCGGCCAGCGCCCGAATGGCCGGGCCACGCACCGCCGCATCCCCCAAAAGCGGCTGAAGCAGCCCGGGAAGCCCGGCATATTTCACTCCAGCCAGCGCGTCGATCGCCGAGCGGCGCTGAGCGACATCCGCCGAGGAGTCCGCCAGCACTTTAGTTTCGTACGCGATCGCGTCCTTGCTGCCAAATGTCACCGACAAAGCCGCCACCAATGTGCGTACCTGGGAACTGGGGCTGGCAAGTAGCTTCTTCTCGATGGCCTGCCAATCAGACGGCATGCCCACATTCCGCCGACCTCGAAGTGATTCCGTAATGCCGGTGAGAATATCCGATTGACGACGATCGTCCTCGACTTTCGAAAGGCTCGTAGCCAGGGCCGCAATCGAGCCATCGCTCCCAGACGCACCAATGCGGCGCGCTGTAAAAGCGAGGATGTTTGGGATCTTTGTCCCCAGCGCCAATGCCATCGCCCGCGAAGCATCCTTACCCGCCAGTGGCTCCAGCGCATACCAATCCATCAGCGGCAGATTGTGATCGGTCGCATCTTCGGCATGAGACAACAATCCCGCGACGACATCCCATGTCTGATCGCTCGGCGTCCTTTGACATGCCGCGGCCGCATAAAGCCGAACAACCGGCGACGGGCTTTCCTTGGCGAGCCGGGCAAATTGTTTTACCGCATCGGCCGGTGGATTGGACTGCTCACAGAGCAGCTGCATCGCCCAGGATTGAAGGTGCGGCTTGTCGTTGCGCGGCAATTGATCCACAGCCAGCTTCGGAGTCAGCTCGCCAATCACGTGCAGCGCCCAAAGTGCCCGAAGGGCGCGCATCTCATCCGGATTCGAATTGAGGATTTCCAGCAGACCACTTCGCGTCTTGTCTCGATCCAGCGAATTAGCCGCGGCCCGCTCCTGAAGCACGCGCCGCGCCGTCCGCACGTACCACTCATTCTTATGAAGCTGGAGCTTGACCAATTCCTCGTCACTCAGCTTATCAAGGTTGACCGGCGTCGCCTTTACACTCCCATAATTGAACTTAAAAATCCGGCCATTCGTGCGATCCACCAGATTCGGATCGGTCGTATGACACTGCTGCGCGTCATACCAATCGATCATGTAAACCGCCCCATCCTGATCGGTGCGGAGATTAACGATCTGCGACCACTCATCGTTGAACAGAATGAAATCCTTACCGTGATGACCGACATACCCCGAGCCCTGCGCCTCGGGAACATCCATGTTGATCCGCGCGCCATGGATGTTGTTCATGAAATACGCGCCGTTGTACTGCTCTGGCCACGCACCTCCCTGATACACCAGCAGCCCCGCATGGGCATGCCCACCGCCTGCCGCATCGGACTTCCCATTCCCCGCGTGCGGCCCCTGATTCCCCACCCAATGCACGTGATCGGCAATCTGCTTGATATCATCATACACGTATGGGTTGTCGTGCCGACCCGCCTGCCGCTGGTAATGCGCCCCCTGAATGATGTGCCACAGGTGCGGAATCACGCAGCCTTCGATAATGATCTGCCCCTTCTGATCAAAATCGATCCCCCACGGATTGCTCACGCCCTCGGCGAATCGCTCGAAAACATGGCGAATCGGGTGATACCGCCAGATCCCGCCGTTGATATGAACCCGCTGCCGCGCCGCCACCCCGGGCTTGCCCACGTTTGACTGCGTGAAAATCCCATGGCACCCATACAGCCAACCATCGGGTCCCCATGTAAATGTATTGAGCGTCTCGTGCGTATCGCCATAACCCCACCCATCCAGCAACACATGAGGCTCGCCCGCCGGCTTCGGATTGTCCCAGTCGCTCACCGGGATAAACAACATATACGGCGCCGCCCCCACATAAACCCCGCCAAACCCCACCTCAATCCCGCTCACCAGATTCAGATGCTCGGCAAACACCGTCCGCTTATCAAAGTGCCCCGTCCCCTTCGAATCCTCAAAAACAATAATCCGGTCCCGCCCTTTGCCCTCCGGCTGGCGAATCGGATAAGTCATGGCCTCGGCGACCCAGAGCCGCCCGCGCGAATCAATCGTAAACGCCACCGGCTGAACCACATCAGGCTCCCCCGCAAACAACGATGCCTTAAACCCCTCCGGAAGCGTCATGATGCTCGTAGCCTTGTCCGGCGCGATTCCCGCGTATTGATATTTATCGCGTGTCTGGCCAAACGCCGATGCACCAAACATTGCAATACATGTGAAAATGGTTGGGAAGCGATTAAATCGATTGAGTCGCATGAGGTTCCCTCGCACAAAACGTCTTTGGTTTCTACAGCCGGACTTGTGGAATGTGTATTAGTGCTCGCAGGGTCAAAGCCGTATTTTGCAAATCATACTGTCGCAGCTAGCGGCTCGGGCTTCGGCGTTTGTGCCGCTTTGCGCGTCCGACGCTTCGCCTGGACCAGGTGAACGACCTGATCGAGAATAACCGCGATCAGGATGACAGCTCCGATGATAATGTAGACCCAGTTATTGTCTAACCGCCAGATCCTCGAAATCCCCTGACCATCGTGATAGTTGAATTGAAACATCGTGATGCCGTTGTCGATCACTTTCATGATCGTCGCGCCGATGATGATCCCGACCACGGTCCCTTCGCCGCCTCGAAGGGAAACACCGCCCAGCACCGCCGCCGCAATAGCATATAGTTCGAAAGCAATGCCCACCTGCTGAGACATCTGCTTGATGTACGCGGCGTAACAGATGCCCGCCACGCCCGCGAGCCCTGCCGAGATAACGTACGTCGCCGCCTCGACCTTCCGAACCGCAATGCCCGAGTATTCCGCGGCGTCGCGATTCCCACCAATCGCGTAAACGTACCGCCCGAACACCGTGAAATGCAGCGCGAATATCGCCACCGCAACGACTACCAGAAATATAAGCAATGGATACGGAAGAATCGCCGAGCCGTTCACATTGAACAATCCCGTGTCGGCAAACCTCCCAAAAGCCGATCGGCCAAACCCCAGCGTCCCGCCCCGGACAATTGTCTGCGAAACCCCTCGGACCAGTAGCATAAAGCCCAGCGTAATAATAAATGGCTGGAGCTTGAGCTGGGTAATTAAAAGACCCTGAATAAGTCCGATGAGCAATGCCGCGCCAAGAGCCGCTGAAATGCCAACCCAGTACGACTGCCCAAAGCACTCAGGTGATTCGGATGAGATCTTGGCAATGATGACCCCAGTCAGCCCGACAATGGACCCGATCGACAAATCGATGCCGCCGGTCATGATTACAAAGCTGATCCCCACCGCCAGAATGCCCAGCATGGCAATCTGGCGCACGGTGTTCACCACATTGGACTGACCCAGGAAATCCGGATTCGACAGGCCAAGGCCGCCACACAGCACCAGCAGCGCAACAAACATTCCGAATTCTCGGCGTTTGAAAATCGATAGCACCCGCTCAAGGTATCGGTTCATGCCGCGTCGCTGGCCTTTCCGCTCATCATCGAGCCGATCCGCTCGGGCGTTAGAAGATCGCGCGACAGAATACCGGTAATCCGCCGTTCGTGCATGACCACCACCCGGTCGCTCATTCCCAGAATCTCTTCCATGTCCGAACTCACCATGATCACCGCGATTCCCTGCTCGGCCAGTGTCGCAATGTGCCGGTAAATCTCCGCCTTCGCCCCAACATCAATCCCGCGCGTCGGTTCATCCAGAATCAAAACCCTCGGCCGCATGGCCAGCCATTTGCCCAGCACCACTTTCTGCTGGTTGCCTCCAGAGAGGTTTACCACCTTGCGGAAGATGCTCGGCGTCTTAATCCGCATCCGATCGACTTCAATCGTTGCCGCCTTTCTTTCAGCCCCGCGATTAAGCCACACCGCCGGCTTGTAGTTGTGCAGATCCGGAAGCGAGATGTTCTGCGCAATGGTCATCGGAAGGACCAAACCATGCCGCTTTCGATCTTCCGGCGCAAGGTAAACCCCGCGTTCGATCGCGTCGGCGGTCCTTCGCGGATTGAAAGCCCGCCTATCAAGCGTCATCGACCCGCCCAATGCCGCGGTAGCCCCAAAAATAACCTGCATCAACTCCGTACGCCCCGATCCCACCAGCCCCGCAAAACCCAGCACCTCTCCCGCCCGCGCGCCGAAACTCACCCCAACCCGCGCACCAGGCACCAGCACATCATCAACCCGAAGCACCTCTGCTCCACCCGGGTTTGCCGGCCGATCCGGAAACCGCGTGCTCAGCGTCCGACCCACCATCATCGCGACAATCTTGTCGTGCGTCGCCTCCGCGCGAGACAAATCGCCCACGCGCTTCCCATCCCGCATCACGGTGATCCGATCCGCCAGATCGAGCACTTCTTCCATGCGATGGGAGATGTAGATAATCCCAATGCCGTCGCGTTTCAGTGCACGGATAATCTCGAACAATTGATGAGATTCGCCCGCGGTAAGGGAAGATGTCGGCTCGTCCATGATGATCAACCGGGCGTTGAAGCTCAGCGCCTTTGCGATCTCCACCATCTGCATCTGCCCCACCGTCAGCGCGCTGACCGGCGTAGTCGGCCGGACCGACAATCCCACGCGCGCCAGCAGATCCCGCGCCGCCGCGTTCATCGCGCCGCGGTCAAGCACGCCCAGCTTCTGCCGCTCAGTGCCCAGGAAGATATTGGCCGCGATATCAAGATTCGCCGCCAGCATCAGCTCCTGATGGATCAGCGCAATGCCGCGCCTTTTGGCATCCGCGATATTGCGAAGCGCGACCGTCTCGCCATCGATCCGAATCTCTCCCCCATCCGGCGCATAAGCTCCGCCCAGCACCTTCATGAGCGTGCTTTTGCCCGCGCCGTTCTCGCCCATCAGTGCAAGCAGTTCCCCACGCGCCAGTTCAATCGACACGCCATCGAGCGCGACGACGCCCGGGAACCGCTTGGTTACCCCGCGCATCTCCAGGAGCGTTGCTGGGTTGTCCGGCATGGGGAAATGGGCGCAATCAACCGGCTTTCTGGGCGGCCAGTTCCTTGCGGAAATCAGCTACGTTCTTGGCGTCGATCACACGCACACCCGTGTCCACGATCGGCGGATTGGGAACCGCCGCCTTGCCCTTGTCCGCAAGCTCCTTGAGAAGCTTCGACGAGCGATACCCAAACTCGAACGGCTTCTGCACCACCGTGCAACTCACCGTGCCCGACTGAATTCCGTCCAGCGTTCCATCCTCCTCATCAAACACCGCCGCCAGCACTTTCCCCTTTTTCCCGCTGGCATCGATCGCCGCCACAATCGCCGGCCCGTTGTACGACCACAATCCGCACGCCAGATTGAGATCGGAATAAGCATTCAGTACATCTTCAACATTCGTCCGAGCCTTGTTGCGATCCGTGGCGTCTTCCTTCTGGGCAACAATCTCGATGTTGCGCCCCTTGATCGATTCCTTCACGCCATCCAGTCGCTGCTTGGCATTGTCGGCCGACAAAACACCGACAAACACCGCCATCTTTCCCCCACTAGGAAGCAGCTTGACAATCTGCTCGCCCAGCGCCTTTCCGGCTTCAAAATTGTTGGTTCCGATGTAGGCCAGCCGATTAGATTTCGCGGCGTCCGAATCGAAGCAAATCACATTACACTTTGCCGCGGCCTTGTTGAGCGCATCAATCTGATCGTCCGGAGCGATTACGCTCACCGCGATTCCGCTATACCCCTGGCTGACCAGGTCCTCAATGATCTGGTTCTGCTGCTCGACCTTCCCATCGGCCGGCATCTTAATATCAATCGTCACCCCCGATTCCTTCTCATACTTGTGCACGCCCGCCGCCGCGATTTTCCAGAATTCAGACGCGTTGTTGGTGACAAACGCGAGCTGGACATGCTTTTCCCTCTTGCAACTTCCCACCATTCCAATCAACACCATCACCGCGCACAGCCGCATCACCCGGATTCGCATTGCTTCGTCTCCTGATTTCAGATTAGTCCTCACTTCGCCTTGGCGGCGGATCATACCGGAAATCAACCCGCGAACGAAGAAGTCGCGTCGCGGTATCTCCTGATGTGACAAATGCACGTCTACTCCTCGCATTCGCGTCCCTGATCATGGGCTCGGTCCCCATCGCCCGCGCCGCCGATAACGCTCAGCCCAAACCCTTCGTTCACCCCGGCATACTTCAAACCCGGGCCGATCTGGATTTAATGAAGTCCAAAATTCGCGAGAACGAGCAACCCTGGAAAGGCGCCTGGGAGCGTCTCCTCAGCCAGTCTTATTCGTCACTGAAGTTCGTCCCCAAGCCCGCCGAGCACGTAATCCGCGGCCCCTTCGGCCGTCCCAGCATCGGCAGCAATGAGTTAATCGCCAGCGCCAATGCCGCCGAGAGCCATGCCCTTCAATGGTACGTAACCGGCAACAAAGCCCACGCCGCCAAGGTAATCGAGATTTTCAATGCATGGTCTCCCATCCTGAACGATTTTCAACAAAACGACGCCAAGCTCCTGGCCGGTTGGACCGGCCATCAACTTCTCGCCGCCGCCGAAATCATCCGCTACACTGACGCCGGATGGTTGCAAACCGATATCGACCAGTTCAAGAAAATGATCCTCGGCGTGTATTACCCGCTGATCAAAGACTTCTACCCCGACGCCAATGGCAACTGGGACGCCGCCATCATGGACACCATGCTCTGCATCGGTATCTTCTGCGACGATCACGACATCTTCGATCGCGCTGTCGACCATTACCTTCGCGGGCATCTAAACGGCGGCATCACTCATTACGTCTACCCAAGCGGCCAATGCCAGGAAAGCACTCGTGATCAGGCCCACACCCAGCTCGGCCTCGGCGAAATGGCCCAGGCCTGCCAGGTCGCCTGGATTCAGGGCATCGACCTGTTCGGGTCAGCCAACAACCGACTCGCCCTCGGCTACGAGTACACCGCCCAATACATGCTCGGCCAAAACGTCCAGTGCGAAAACACGATTTCCCAAACCGGCCGCGGAAAATTCAGCGACATCTATTTTGTCGCTTACGATCATTACCATTTCGAAAAAGGGCTGCCGATGCCCTATGTCGCCATGGCCGTCGAGCAAACCGCTCCGCGCTCGCACACCGTTTTGACCATGTACAAAGGCCCGCGCACTGGCGTAACGATCACAACACAACCCGCGCCCACCCCTGATCCTTTCGCACTTGCCGCCGGCGCGGCTAACGCGCCAACAGCCACACCCCGGCCAGGCGCCATCACAGTAGAACCCGGCAACTCCATCCAAGCCGCCCTGGATTCAGCTCAGAAAAATGGCGGATGGGTCGTCCTTGCCCAGGGTGTGCATACTCTCCCCGCCGCGCTGCGCATTCCCAACGGTGTAACCCTTGCCGGCCAAGGCCGAAACACGATCGTCTGGCTCGATCCCCACCTCACCGGCCCGGCAATCGTCAATGCCGATGACGCCCCACACGATATCGCCCTCCGAGATTTTGTAGTTGAAGGGGCCATAGCCACCGGATTGTCCACGGATCCCAACACTGGCCGCCGCACGCGTAGCCGGCCAGGCGCTCTCTCTCGCGCAGGAGTTTTTCTGGCCCCCCGCGGCCAGGAACCCGCCCGCAATCTTCGTATAGAACACCTCACCGTCCGCAACTGCACTGCCACCGGAGTCCAGATAAACGCGTCCCACAACGTAACAGTCGAAGCATCCAGCTTCACCGATAATGGAAATCTCAATGCCGACACGACCGCAAATCTACTTCTCATCCAGGTAAGCGCTTCCACGCTCGCCCACACCCGCGTGAATAATTCACCGTCCGGCTGCGGAATAAGACTCCTGGATTGCAAAGACATATCCATCACCTCAAACGAAATCGCCCGAAACGCCCGCGATGGGATCCACCTCATTGATTCAATCAACCTGCATGTCCACGGAAACCTGATCGAAGGCAACGAAGCCGACGCCGTAGCAGCAGATGCCAGCCGCGTAATCGATGTGACAGGAAACCTGATTCAAAACAACACCGGGTTCGCAGTCCCCCCGGCAAAAGATGTCGATCTTACAGTGCGAGACAAGCGCGGGAATGATAACGGCAGAAATTGAATCGTTTGACCGAAGAACTTCTCGCGACCAAAGCCAAAGCCATTCCCAAAGCTGCCGTGGTCGGCGCAGCTTCCTGAGCTTCCTCGTCTCGATCCTTTCAGCGCAGGCCCGCAATGTATTTCTACGCCGGGCATGGAATCGTTGAGAAATGGTCGCCAATATCCCTTAACGTCATACCGCGCTCCCCAAAAACGCCTGCCCGATCAAAACGCCGCCAATCACAATCAATCCCCCATACACGTACCTGAAAAACCCATCCCCGCGCAATCGGTGGTTCATCGCCCGGCCAATTACAATCGCCGCCACCGCGCCCGGCAACGCCAGCAGGAAATACCGCGTGACCGCCGGCGCCCACAGCCCCATCGCCGCGTACCCGATCAGCCCCATCAGACTCGCCGGCAAAAAATACCCCTGAAGCGTCGCCCGAAAATGCTGCGGCGACCACCCTCTCGTCGATCCATAAATCGCCAACGGCGGCCCGTTCATCCCATACGCGCCGCCAAGAATCCCCGAGACAAATCCCACCGCCAACATCCACGTCAATCGGTCTTTCTCCAGCCGCAAACTCGTTCGAAAGCGCAGCGAGTAAACCGAAAACCCCACGATCACCACCCCCAGAATCAGCTTGACCGCATGGTCGTTCACCCGCGTCAATAAAATCAGGCCCAGTGGAATTCCAAGCAGCGAAGAAACCACCAGCCACGCCGCACTGCGAATTTCAATCTTCCGCCAATCCTGAACCACGATCACCCCCGCCACCATCACTGAAACCAGCACCGCCAGCGGCGCCGCCACCGCAACCGGTATCCGCAACGCCAGCAACGGCACCGCAACCAGCGCCTCTCCAAACCCCAGCGTCGAACGAATCAACGTCGCAATGAATATGACTACGATTACATGAAGTGTCGTCGCGTCCATCGCTCCCAACAACTCTCCTTTACACCACGCTTGCCCGAGCTATCGCCGTCGGGTCAAACCCTATTACAATCAGTCCTCAATGTGAACTTACGTTTGACCCGTGCGGAGTCTTTTAGTCTAGAACTTTGTGAACTATCGTCTGTGCGCCTCGTAAAGACTGGACAGGATCCGGTTCGTCCACAAAACCGCGCCGAACAGCGGAGAATTTCAGGTTGTCGTTTTCCCGGGCTAAGCTCTTCGCCGCAGGACTACTCCTGGTCGCCGCGCTGCTTTTGCATCTTGATCCGCACCCCATGAGGAACCGCATGACCGCAACCGCTGCCACCTCGTCTAGACTCCTCATCGAGCTTCTCGAACCACGACAACTCTTATCCGCCGCCCCGGTCGTTTCCTCCACATACCTCCGGCCCGCGCCTGTTGTTCACGCGGCCCATCACCCGCACCATCCCCGTCAAGCCCGCCTCGTCGCCCAAGCTGCCGCCGCTTCAACCCCAACCACCCAACCCACAATCGCCCCCACCTACTCCATTAAGCGCCCCAAAATTCACCGCCCCGCCCGCCCCGGCAC
>DAIRGS010000117.1:0-20023 GCA_036794395.1 Tepidisphaeraceae bacterium
CGCAGCCTTGTGGGCTGCAACACAGATTGCGCAGATGCTCGCAGATAAAGACAAAACCCCGCATTTCATCTGCGTAAATCTGCGCCATCTGCGGTTAAAAATCCTGCATTGGCTTTCTCCGTACCCTCTGTGGTTAACTCTTTGAGTTACTTTCTTCGTGTCTTCGTGCCTTCGTGGTTAAATCTTTCTTCCGCTCGCGGCCATGCCCCGCATCACACCAAGTCCCCAAACAAATCCGTCGAGAAATACCGCTCCATCCGATCCGGAAAAACCGTGACAATTCTCGCGTCCGGCTCGTTCATCTCCGCAAATGCCATCAGCGCCGCCTGGTAATTAAGCCCCGAACTTGGCCCCACCGGAAAACCAAACCGAATCAGCTCGCGCGTCGTCCCCATCGCCAGCTCGTAATTCACATCAATCACCGACAACCCCGGCAAATTCGCCTCGCGAAAGATTCCTGACGCACACTCCACCACCCCCGGAATCCGCCCGCTAAACGAGGGACACCGCGCCGACACGCTGCAGCATTCCACATCCGACGGCCCGGGAAATTCAACCGGCCGAGCCAGAAACGGCCGAACCGTTCGCCCCCCACTCGCAAGCCCGGCATGCAGCCCCACAAGCGTCCCCCCCGTCCCAACCCCGCTCACCACCGCATCCACCCTCCCGCCCGGCATCTGCTCCAGAACCTCCACCGCCGTGTGCAGCCGGTGCGCCTCCGGGTTATCCGGATTTTCAAACTGCGCCGGCGCGAACGCACCGCTCTCCGCCGCGATCCGCGCCGCCTCCGCGATCGCCCCGCTCACCCCGCCCGCCCGATCGGTCAGATGAATCTCCCCGCCGTACGCCCGAATGATCTTGATCCGCTCCGCGCTAACCCCGTCCGGCATCACCGCCACAAACTTCAACTGAAACTGCGCACACGCTAGCGCCAACGCAATCGCGCTGGATCCACTTGAAGCCTCCACCACCCGATCGCCCTTCTTCACGCGCCCGCTCCCCATCGCCTTTTCCAGAATATGCCGTGCAATCCGGTCCTTCGTAGACCCACTCGGATGAAGAAACTCCAACTTGCACCAAATCACCGGCTGCTCCGCCCGCAACCGAACCGGCACCAAAGGCGTAGCCCCAACCCGCCCCAGATATTGATTCTCACAATCCATCGACATGCCATCACCTGCCCCAACCCTAAACCACCACCATTCAGGTTACAACTTACGACGCACGCCCACGCGTAACAGATGTCGCGATCCCGGTTGCGCCCCCCGCACTGATGCGACGTGGGCGAATGCAAGGGAACTTTCAACACCCGTCACCCCGCCACCTACACCGCATCGCGCAGCGATTCATCCACACCCAAGCCAAAATACCCGATTCAGCTTCGGCACCAACGCGAGCAGCGGCCCTTGTACTCAAGGGGAAAGCTGGCGCGCCACAAATTCCAGCGTCAGCCCTTTAACTCAAAACTTCTTCTATCCCCATTCTTAGGAGTGTCCTATCTGGCACTTCATCTACCGAATGAGCCAGACGACTTCCCCGAGTTAAGTCCTGTCCAATCGAAGTTCGTAGCTACGCTCCAACTCACTGCCCCCTTGCCATACAGCTCGGCTGTCGCCGGTAGGAGCAAAACCGATTGCCTCGTAAAATCTCGCGGCGCCCGGATTGGTATTGTCCACCCACAGCCTGAGGTGATTGGCTCCATGCGCTTCCGCCCACCCTATCGCCTTCCGCACCAACTCCCCGCCAATTCCCCGCAGACGGAAACGCGGATCAACCCACGCCGCCGAAAAATACGCCCGACCAGCAACCCGCGGGCATAAGTAACAGCTTCCCGTCCCCACCGCGTCGTCCTCGTGAAACACGACATAACTCACGCAGCGGTCACGCCAGGCGGAAACCTCGCCACCTGCTTCCGCGGCCAACTGATGCCAATACGAATCGGGAAGTACCGATTCTTCCTTGAACGATCGAATGCCGCCAAACGCATAAGGCGCATCTCGAAGCGCCCGAAGCCGGACCTCCTTCAGCAGCATCCCATCACCTGCTCTGAATTCACGAATTTCCATTGACTGTCCACGAATTCTACCGACCTATCCCCGAGATCGCAGCACCAGGATCCACCCAGCAATTCCGTCGGCGGTTTCGCACAGCGTACCTCTTCAGCGCGTTCAACCCCGCCCACCAGCTCGCCTCGGTTGATGTGCCATGTATGGGACATCGATGAACTAGCGCGTCGATCGGATAGAATGCAGCCATGCTCCGCCGGATTTTCCCCCTCGCCTCTGGCCTGTCGCTGTTGTTCTGCGCCGCGGCGGCGGTGTTGTGGGCGGGACACTTCAGTTCCGACGTGTGGTTGTTTGGCACTGATACGACCGTCGGAGAACTGCACTCACTCGGATCTGGCTGGACGTACGTGCACCGAATTTCTGGATCGGCAGTGCCCGTCGAATGCACACTGGGGAGATTTTCCTATTCCATCGTGCCTCTATACTACAAGGGACCGGGGAGCGGCACGGTAGGAATGGAATGTGCATTACGCGGTCCGTATTGGGCAGTCCTGCTGCTCACCTCAATTCTTCCGGTCGCGTGGGTCGTATCACGGGTCCGTCGAAAGCGAATCAGCTTTTGTCCCACCTGCCCGAACTGCACCTACAACCTCACCGGCAATACCAGCGGCGTGTGCCCAGAATGCGGAGCCCCCATCTCCCCGTCTTCCCTATCCTCATAACGCCCACCCCAACTCCAACGCCCACAACTCACCCAACCCCACCCCACGCCGGGTCAGAGCTGTACCCAGCGCCGGCCCGGATTCTCAACGCACTGCAATTAACAGCTTTGGGAACACGCCCAGCCGCCAATGTCCAGGAATCTGAGCATCGGACGGTGCCGATCGGTTAAAATCCGCCCGTGCGCCGCCGCCTCTTCACCTTCGCATCCGCCGTGCTGCTTCTACTGTGCGCGGCGACGGTGATTCTGTGGTTCCTCAGCCAAACCATGGGATACCTATTATGTCGCGGGAACGCCGATGGGGGATTGCAGATTTCGGTGGCCGATGGCGAACTTTCGGTGTTTCAGGCTGCCGGAGAAGTTGCGCCGAACAACTACCCGTTTTTGAACACCGGCGGCCGGTGGGAGCTCACACGATTTTGGGCGGAGGGCAGGTTGCCGTCCAGGCCTGATGGAATCATTGAACGATTCGGATTCAAGTACCGCGCCAGACACCTGCTATGGTCGCGGTTCCGCCAGTTAGTGGTTCCGCTGTGGCTGCTCGTCGGCGCCTTCGGGGTACCACCCATCCTATTGTTTCGCAAGAGATATTTGGCTTCGTCTCGTTGGGCGTCGGCACGATGCCCAACCTGCTCCTACAACCTCACCGCCAACACCAGCGGCGTCTGCCCCGAATGCGGAACGCCGGCGGAGGATAAGGCACGGGCTAACGCATGAGACGCAAGTTGTTCAACCTGGGATCTGTGCTGTCACTAATGTTGTGTTTAGCGACCGTGGTGCTGTGGGTGCGGAGCTATTCTTACGCAGATCATCTGGTCTTTTGGAACGACTCTAAGACCTGCGGTTACCTTTGCACCGTCCGTGGCGAGCTGCGAATCGTCGTCGAGCCGGCCTTCCTCAGGTGGAGCGGGCCCGGCATCTTTACGGTTCGAAGCGACAGCGTGGGTGGTCTTGCCATGAAGAGCTACCGAACTTCCGTCACCCTCCCACTCTGGTTGATATCGATTGCCATTGTTGCCTTTACGATCTGGAGGAAACGAAGGCGGCGACGTGATCCGACCGCCTGCCCAACCTGCGGCTACAACCTCACCGCCAACACCAGCGGCATCTGCCCCGAATGCGGAACGCCGGTGGCAAGGAAGGTGTAGCCGGCCTCACCGATCATGTATGGGAGCCCGATCGACTGATGGGGCTGATGGCCTGCTTACCGCCCATGTATCCCATCCGGTAAGATGCGCCGGTGAAGCGCAGAAGGCCCACCCATCCAGTCCTTGCGGCAGTCATCACGCTCCTCATCGCTGTCTTCGCGGCAAACCTTGTCGCCTGGATGTTTTTTGAGGGCACTCCTGACTTCTATGCCCTTCCCGTTGAATACGGCCTGCCGTTCCTGTTCGCCGCGATGACCTACCTCAGTCATCGCCACCGCGAAAGTTCATCGCCCGCGCCACACGAATGCCCAACCTGCCGCTACAACCTCACCGGCAACACCAGCGGCATCTGCCCGGAGTGTGGAAACAGCATCTCAACCTCTTCAGCCTCGCCAGCGACACTCCCGCCCACATCCTTACGTCACCCGTAATTGTTTACCGCCCCGCCGATGATGGTCGCGTCACGCCCCACTTGATCGTTGGTTGCACCGGCTCGCAATGCCTAACGTTGATTGGGTCCGAGCATATCCTTCCAACCCGCGTGTAATGCGAGGTCGAAAAGAAAAAGGTGGTATGCAGACTCGCACGGAAACGCGCAAGGAACTGCTGACCCCCCAAGCCCGACGCGTTGTTCCAGACACCTTTCCGCCCGCAATCGCCCCCCAACATTTAAGTTCCCCTTTCGCCCTTCACCTTCAGAGGGCGAAAGGGGAACGTCAATGACCCATCCCCCCAAGCGAAGCCGCGTCCGTCGCGCAGCGGCAGCAACGGACATGACGCGGGCAAGGCAGCAGTCTTTCCTATCAAAGCAATCTCGCCCGCCCGTGGCGTGGCCGTTGATCCCGCGCAGCAGGATGCGGCGCAGCGGTCGAAATTGCGGGACTCGATCACCATCACCGCCCCAAACCTCCCGCCGCATCGCCCAAGCGATTCCTTATTGTCTTAGCCCCAATATTCAAGGGAGCCCAAATACCACCGTGAACAGCGCAATTTTGGTACTCCAAAATTTGAAGCTGTCACGCACGTAAATTGCACGTCAGTCCTATCTCCCCATATCTTCTTCAACCCCCATGAAATACAAATTTGACGCCGTCACGCAGGCAACTCCCAGCGTCAGCCCTTCAACCCAAAACTTCGTCTTCCTCCTGCACCAATAACCTTCCAATCTCATCCGATGTCTACAACCGAGAACCTGTAATCCCCGGCCAAAGGCGCATATCCAAATTAGCAATTTATCGATAGATGTGACGTGACACATCCCCAACTAGCCTGTTTTTGTCACATTTCGTCCTATCTGTCACATGGACGGCCCCAAATACATTCGCTGCACACGTCCTTTGACGTCCAACCGCCGCTCGTGTTCAATAACCTCCTGCGGAATGAAGCGGTTCCGGCTACCTTGGAACGATCGAATCCGCCCGGCTGAATGGATTCATTCACGGTGCTGAACCGGCGGCACGGTCGATAGAACACTTGATGTCCGATTCGCTCAACCTCACCATCCCGCCGCCTTGCGCATACTTGCTGTAACAGGGCGCCTGGCGACGCTTTACCACATACAAAACCGAGACGCTCAACATGCAAACAGTCGTTCACGTAACCCACGAAGCGATTCAGAAGATTGGCGGCATTGGCGCGGTCCTTCAGGGCCTGCTGACCAGCAAGACCTATCTGGATCACATGAACCGCAACATCCTGGTCGGCCCGTTCTGGCCATCAGATGAATCCGGCGAAAAGCGCCTTGGGCCGATGGGCGAGGTGTTGTACAGCAGCCTGGATTCGCTGTATCGCTCGCCGCTGGCCGAGCGGTTTCGGGAGATCGAGCAGACGTACGATGTTGGCATCGTCTATGGCCGCCGTCGCTACACCGACAAAGAGAGCGGCGTCACCAGCACGCCTGAAGTCCTGCTGATTGATGTCAGCCGGTATGACCTCAGCAAGCTGAACGTCTTCAAGTTCGAGCTGTGGAAGACGTTCGGCATCGACAGCAGCAAATACGAGAACATTTGGGATTACGAGCAATACCTGCGCCTCGCCAAGCCGGCCATCGCGGCGTTGCACGCGCTGGGCGCGGCAAGCTCGGTTGAGCCGTGCATGATTCTGTCTCACGAATACATGGGCATGCCAACCGCCCTTGCAGCCATCCTCGAAGGCGATCGCTCCAACTTCCGAACCATCTTCTACGCCCACGAAGTGGCCACCATGCGCCGCATCGTCGAAGGCCATCCCGGCCACGACACCATGTTCTACAACGTCATGCGCTCGGCCATGGCGGCAGGCCATTACGTCGAAGACGTCTTTGGCGATCAGAGCGGCTACTACAAGCACGCGCTGGTGAAGGCCGCACGGTATTGCGATTCGATCTTCGCCGTGGGCGATTACACGCTGAAGGAAGCGCGGTTCCTGGGCGAGGATTTTGTAACGGTTGATGCCCAGCTCGCCTACAACGGCGTTCCCTGCTGGAAGATCAGTGTCGATGAGAAAATGAACAGCCGCCGCAAGCTGCGCGAATACTGCAAAACGCTGCTGAAATTCGATCCAACTTACGTATTCAGCCACGTCACCCGGCTGGTGCCCAGCAAAGGCATGTGGCGCGATTTGCGCGTGCTAGAGGCGCTCGAAGGACAGCTTCGGGCGCGGAATGAAACCGCGGTGTTGTTTGCCTTGAGCACGGAAGTGCCGGCCCGGCGCGGCGACGACATCCGACGGATGGAGCAGAATTACCATTGGCCCGTCGTCCATCGCGAAGGCTTGCCCGACCTGTCCGGTGGCGAGGCGGCTTACTACGCGGGCGTGCAGGAGTTCAACGCCCAGAGCCGCAACATCAAGGTGGTGTTCATCAACCAGTTCGGCTGGGATCGCAAGAGCTGCGGCAACCGCATGCCGGCCGACATGGAATTCATGGATATCCGCAAAGGCTCCGACGCCGAGTTCGGCCAGAGCATCTACGAACCCTTCGGCATCGCCCAGGTCGAACCCATCAGCTTCGGCGGAATCTGCATCTTCACCAACGTGTGCGGCTGCGCCGGCTTCGTCGAAAAAGCCGCCGGCGGCCCAACGCCCAACGTCATCGTCGCCGACTACACCGATCTCCCCGAAAAAGGCCTGCGCCCCGAGCAACTCATGGCCATCGGCCAGCCCCAGCGCGACCAAATCGAAGCAACCGTCGCGGCCATGGTCGCCAACGAACTCATGGCCAGATTGCCAAGAACCCCCGCCGAGTTCGAGCAGTTCATCGATCGCGGCCACGCGCTGGCCGAGAAGATGAGCTGGGAAGCAGTAGCGAAAGAATACGTCGTGCCCGGCATCAAGCGCGCGAGCCATGCGAATCGGTTGAAGCAGATCGCTTGAGGAAGGCACGGGAATCGAGTATTTCGTATTGCATGGAAGATGCGGTGTATAATCGGCAGAGGTTTTGATGAGCCCGAGGACGAGCGCAATTCCGGTTCAGCACATCGCTCTGGATGAGCGGGGCCGGGCGTACATTGACGGGACCCGGATCAAGGTCGTCGAGTTGATCGCGGTGAAAGGGGCAAACGGATGGGACGCCGATGAGCTGGCTCGCCAGTATCCGCACCTTACGTTGGCACAGATTCACGCGGCACTGTCGTACTACTATGACCATCAGGCGGCGGTGGACGCGGAGATCGAGCGAATTGACCGGGAATATCGTGAGCATCGGGCGGCGGCCCCGGAAACACCACTCCAGAAGCGAATCAGGGGCCTTCAGGGCATGTGAGTGGCGAATACCGGGCGCTTTCGAATCCAAGCTGCACTCTCCATGAGCATCCCTCTCTACATGGATGAACACGTTCCGCAAGGAATAACTGATGGGCTTCGCCGGCGCGCGGTTGACGTGCTGACAGCACAGGAGGACGGGGCGGCGGGATTACCTGATCCCGACCTGCTGGATCGCGCGACTGCTCTTGGAAGAGCGCTGGTCACTTTCGATCACGATTTCGAAGAGGAGGCTGCAAGATGTCAGCAGTCAGGCAAGCCATTCGCGGGAGTCATTTATATCCTGGGACATCTCAGAATGGGGCAATGCATTGATGAACTGGAGTTGGTCAGCGCAGCGGGCGAACCGGCTGATTTGGCGAATCTCCTTCAATACATTCCGCTCTGACACTGATGAGGTTTTTGTCGTTAGAACTTACAGAGCGATAAGAACAATTGTGGGTGGGTTTGATCGTCTTCAGCGGTTGCGCGAGTTGACCTGCAATGCCGTTCCACTTCCGGGCTCGGCTTGGATGGGAATGGCGTTACTGGCGGTATTGGGAGTGAGCCGGTCTGTGCGGGGAAAGGTTTTCATGGCGGCCTGAAGAATTGTGGCTTGAAGGTTTTGATCCAGGCCGCTTGTTCAATTTGCAAAGTGACCGTTCGCGATTCTGGCGGGAGTGGAGCCGCAGGGGCCGCACGTGATCGTTTCGGCTGGGCATCCACCGTCTTTCGGCATTGGAGCCGAGCCTATAGTTGGTGCGGCGGCGAGTGGTTTGGTGGCCATGAGAATGATTGGCGGACAGTTTTGATGAATTCTTTATGGAACGATATTGCCGGGCGGGCGAACGTGGTGTTGGGGGTGGGGCAGCACGCGTTGTTGAATCGGTATCTGGATCTGCTGGCGGCGGGGAATCAGCAGATGAACCTGACGCGGATTGAGGATCGGGCGATGGCGGAGGTCACGCATATCGGCGATGCGCTGACGCTGCTTCCTTTCCTGCCCGGCGATCCGGGGATTTCTGTGGCGGATGTGGGGAGCGGGGGCGGCGTGCCGGGGATTCCGGTGGCGATTGCACGGCCTGAAATCAAGGTGGTCTTGATCGAATCGACCAAGAAGAAGGCGGCGTTTCTGGATCGAACGGCGCGGGAGCTTGGGTTGGGGAACGTCAGGGTGCTGGCCGAGCGCGTGGAGGATGTGGGCCGGGATCGGGCGCTGCGGGAATCGTTTGACGTGGCGGCATGCCGGGCGGTGGCGACGATGAACTGGCTGTGCGAATGGTGCCTGCCCCTGGTGAAAAAAGGCGGAAAATTGCTTGCCATGAAGGGGCCGAAGGTATCGGAGGAGCTGCCGCTGGCGGAGCACGCGATCCGGGTGCTGGGCGGGGGCAGCCCCGATGTGAGGCCGGTGGATTTACCGGGAACGCATAGCCATGTGATTGTTGAAATTACCAAGATGGGACGCACACCCCTTTTATATCCAAGACTTGCTACAACCACGCGGGGGAAGCCGATTTAAGGGAATGGGGCAAGTCGGGAGGAACGGGGGTTTGGGGCACCGCCGGCCTGTTGATAAGTCCTTGGCCAGCGTCCGATAAGGGAAAGCCTACCCAGACTTTCGACGTTGCGAGCTGCGGGATTATGAGACTAACATTTCCCCACCACCGGCGTTGTGCAATTGCCTACAATTGTGCAACTCGTACTGAAGGCGCCCGCTCGCCGCGGGAGTTTGGCTATGCTGGTTTTATCGCGGCAAAAAGATCAGAGCATCGTGATTGGGGACGATGTTGTCGTCACGGTGGTGGACATTCGTGGTGACAAAGTGCGGCTCGGAATCAATGCGCCGCGCTCGGTGAGCGTGCATCGCAAGGAAATCTACAATCTGGTGAAAGAGAAGAACCAGGCGGCCAATGCGGCGGCTTCGGCGCCGCCGGTGGATCATTCGGCTGCGGGGGAAAATGGGAACGCGAGCCATGTGGGAAATGGGGTGGATCCTTTCCTGCGGGCGGCGATCGATGAGGCGCGGGTGGGATTGTCGGAAGGTGGGTTGCCGATCGGATCGGTGCTGGTGCGCGGGGGAAAGATCATCGGGCGCGGGCACAATCGGCGCGTGCAGAAGAATGACCCAATGGCGCACGCCGAGATCGACTGTTTGAGCAATGCGGGCCGGCAGACCAGTTACAAGGACACGGTGCTGTATTCGACATTAATGCCTTGCCACTTGTGCAGCGGGGCGATCGTGCAATTTGGGATTCCGCGGGTAATCGTGGGGGAATCGGCGAATTTTGGCGGGGCGCCGGATTTTCTCAAGGCGCACGGGGTAGAATGCAGGGACCTTCATGACCCCGACTGCACGAAGATGATGTCGGAGTTCATCCGGTCGCATGCGGATCTGTGGCATGAGGACATTGGGAAGTAAGGATCGGGTTCGTCGGAACTCTGTTCCTCATTCAAATTCGATTTCAAGAATATGAAATTGGCGTGGTCGCTTCAGCGACCATGTTTTTTTGGGTCGGAAGACAGGGTCGCTGAAGCGACCACGCCAGGCACAGTCTGAATTAATGATTGTATCTAATTGAATCACACTTTTTGAGAACTTTTCTAATTTGCAAAATTGCACGTTGCTTGAAATTGCGGGTGCGTTTTATGCTTTGGGGCGAGTGGTGGGGATTTGAGTTGATTCGCGAAGCCGCAAGCGGCTGGTTGTGAGGACAAGATGGTAGCCCAGGCATCTCGAAAAGAACGCTGCGCCCGTTGTGGGCTGGTGATTAGTGGGCGTCGCACACCGTTTGTTTGGCATGACAACGTGGTGTGTGAGCATTGTCACGGGAAGCTTCGGGCGATTGAGCCGGCGATGGCATTGTGTGCGGGGGCGAGGCCGGTGTTGCGTTTTGCCCGGGGCGGGCGGGGGAACGAGCCTTCCGCGCCACGAATGGGGCGGTGGATGGCGACGGTTCGGCGGACGTTCTCGCATTTGATGTGAGCAATCCGGTTCCGGCGGTCCTGGCGTTACATCGGGTAGCGGGGAACGGCCGATAACTCGTGTTGTGCGAAAGATATAGCGTTCTGTCGCCTGCGCAAGGCTGGCGCGGGATCTTGCCGGTGGATACCTATAATAGATGAGTTCGGGAACAGTCGTGGGAAAGTATTGATTGACAGGCCTCGGAACGTAATTGATAACAAGGTTGCCGCACCGTCGCCAAACGGTCAATCGCCGCCGCCATGACGTGTGAGGGGTCAAGGAGAGAACTAACATGGATGAACTTCAACAAGCAGTCGCAAAACTACGGACATTATCGCCGAAACTGAATTCGGCCGTTGAGCAGGCTCAGCGGGTTGTGCTTCAGGTGGAGCATTTCTTGGCGCATGAATGCCAGTTGGCCGTGCAGGCGGATGTGCCTGTGGCGTACAACGACAAGGGCATTGCCGTCACGTTGCTTCGGTATGGTCGCGTGAATGGCAAGTTCCATATCGCGCTGACGCAGACCGATGGCGATGCGCGGTTCGTGTCGCGAGCCTGGGTGGATTGCGATCGGAACGAAAAGCTTGCAAGCTTCCCGGCGCTACCGCGGCTGCTCCTGGCGGTGACCAAGGCGGTCGAGAGCCAGATCAACTCGACCAGCGCGACGACGCATACGGTGTCGAGCCTGATGTCGGCGCTGGACGGCTGCGGGATTCCGATCGAAGAAGCGAGGCCGGGCGATTCAAAGCTCGAATTGCTGATGCGGCCGGAAGAGGCGCTTGCGGCCCAGATCGGCACACGGCCTCAGCCGCGGCAACAGCAGCATGCACTGCCCAAGGCCAATCCCGATCACGCGGCCCGTCGGGCGCCGCGCAAGGATGAGGCGAAAGTCGGATAAGTTAATTTCAAATTCAGTCGAAACGAAGAACGCCTCGGACGCTCTACAAAGAGATCCGGGGCGTTTTTTGTTTTCGGGATTTGGTGACGGAGAACGGGAGAGGTTCATTAGGGAGGCAAGAAGACGCGAAGAAAACAACGGATTAAGCACAGAGGGCACAGAGAACACAGAGGGCACAGAGAAAAGTCATACAAGAGATTTAGCCGCAGATGGCGCAGATGAAAATGCAGGCTTTGTCTTTGTGTTATCTGCGAGCATCTGCGGAATCTGCGGTTAAAACTTCTTTCGCGTAGTTTTACCCGTAGAAGAAATGGAACCGCGGATTTCACGGATGACGCGGATGGGAAATAAGATTTCTGAGCATCCGTGTAATTCGCGATCCAACCAATGCGCGATAAAGCCCGCGTGCGCTTCGCGGATTGGAGGCGTTAGCCAAGACCGGCGAATCAGGTAATGAGGACGCTGCTGAAGGTGGGCGGGGTTGAGGTTTGAGTGTTTCGGACGTGGGTCGGAGTTTTGTGGTGTTTGGGTTTGTGGACGGGTTTTGATTTTGCGTTGGTGATTGGGGTCGATTGCTTGAAGATCTGGGTGATGGGTGTGGCGGAGGCGGCGCTGCCGATGGGTGGGAGGCCGTACATGTCTTCGAGGGTGCGTAAAATGTTTTCCTGGGTGATGGGCTGGGTGTAGTGGCCGGGCTTGACCATGGGGCCGTAGAAGAGGGTTGGGATTCGATCATTGGCCGCGTGGCTTTCGTCCCAGGTGACGATGAGCAGGCTGTTGTGCTTCATTGCCCAATCGGCGTAGGGCTCGACATTTGATTGGAACCACTCATCGGCGGTATTCACCGAACCACTGTGCATGTTGTGGACTTGATCGGGAATGATGTAGGAGACGGTGGGAAGGGAACTCAATTTGTCGTCCGGGAAGCGCTCGAAGGGTTGGGCATTGGAGCGTGGGAAATTGGAAAATGGCAGCCATGGATTGTGTGTGGTGGAGTAGTCGCCCACACTACCACCGGTATAACCGACGCTGGGGAGGCCCTGGGCATAACCGGCGAAACTCAGGCCGGCATCGGTCAACTCACTGGCAATGTTGGGAGCGGTGGGAGAAATGGCTTGCTTGCCGATGGGTTTCAGGCCGGAGAAGAGGGCCTGATAGTCGACGGCGTTTGTATTGCCAACCGAATGGGCGTGGGTGAATGAAGCACTGGCAGTTTCGAGGTTGCGAAGATTTGGGTACCAGGTCGGAAGCCCGGGGGTAATCACGGGCCAGAGTTGAAGTGCACTGGCCGGGGGCGGGGCGAACAATTGACTGTAGGAATGGTCTTCCTCGATGAGGACGACGACGTGGTCGGGGCGAGGCAAGGCGGCGGCCGACTGGACGAGACGTTGCTCAAGTGCTTCGATCAGAGCGGTACGACGAGAGATCTTCAAAGTATTTCTCCGGGTTGGGAGGACTTATCGCGATGTTGGAGACGCAGTTCGCGTGCAGCGGCAACTTCTTCCAGATTCTCGAAAAATGGGATTGATGGAACGAGCGCCGAAGATGGAACACGCGGAGGCACTCACGGTTTTGCAAGCTACAAGCCTCCGCCACCGAGCAACGGACTCGTCGGTGCGTGCGGTAAAGATTGACTATAACGACGAAAGAGTATTTCCGCGATGTAGCGAAGCTCGTCGATGCAATGCAGAAGAAGCCAAACACCGAATAATCGTACGCCGATTTCGAACCATTCGCGCTGCTTCATGTGTCGATCGTAAATGCGTGGAATCTTCTAGACAATCGGCGAAACGACCATGGCAGATTCGAATGACGTTCGACTGCCGGTGGCAGGCGGCATCATGAATACATCTGGTTGAAGCGGTTTTAGCCGCAGATGACGCAGATGGCCGCAGATGAAGAGAAATGGAAAGCAAAAGATCATTTCAAGTCGCGGTCGCCATCCAAGGTTTATCCATGTGATTTCTTGCCTTTATCTGCGGCCATCTGCGTTATCTGCGGCTAACTTTTTTGGGGATTTGGCGGGTCGCTTAGTGCATGCCCATCGCTCCGCGACCGCCGGTGGGTTTCAGGTTTGTGACGGGGTCGGTTTGTGACGGGGGGTTTGTGACGGGGGGTTTGTGACGGGGTCGTATCTTGACATTTGACATATTCGGCATTTTGTCAAATGTCACAATACGACCCCACTCGGGCCTGTTTGTCAAATGTCAAGCAATTGGACCGTTTGTCAAATGTCAAGATCCGACCCCAATTGGAGACGCTGTTTGTCAAATGTCAAGATCCGACCCCAATTGGACCCCAATTGGAGACTCGACCCCAATTGGACTACCTCAAATGGGAGTGGTTACGAATCGCATCCCGGACGGCGCGTATAGATTCAATTATTAAATCGGGTTGATCAATATGAACGTCATGGCCACTCTGGTTTGCAACGATTGCTTTGCTGTTGTGCGAGAGCCTCAGGAGGTCCTGATTGTGTTCAAGCCGTTCGTGTTCCAAGAGCTCAGCTTGCTCTTTAGAAACAATCCCCCGTATCGGCCGATAACCGCCCGCCGCCCGCGAGATTACGATCAGCGGCTTGTCGCCGAGTAGAGCGCCACCGCGCTCATGTGCCGCCCGCAGCTGCTGGACGCTTTCCACTTCCGCCTGCGCACTTGATGCCGGGATTCTTCCGTGTGACAGTGCCCAGAGGCGGAATCGTTGATCCTCCGCGGGTAGCTTATCGTAAGGCGGTTCAACTCGCGTCGGCACGGCCGAGGTTGGGGGCGTTGGAGCGCCTGACTTTATCGGCGATGGAAGGTCGCTCAGGTTCTGAGCACTACGGCGCACAAGGCGTCCGTTGATGATGCTCAAACTGTCTGGATGGCCGGTCTCGACGAGAATGATTCCGGCAATATCATTGGGATAGGTGAGTGCGAAAACCCGAACCAGTTCACCTCCGCCTGAATGGCCAACGAGAACGAATGGACCAGCCTCTCCGGCATTGTGCATCAACGTGTGCAGGTCCTCGGACATTTCACGGTATGTTTGCGGCGCGGGACTTGGATCACTCCAGGCATGACCTGCACGATCATAACTGCACACCCGGGCAAAAGTGCCCACTTTCGGCTGAACAAGACCCCAATCAAATGAGAAAGCGCCCGTTCCATTGACGAGGATGACTATCGGAGTAGCCTCTCCAATACAGTCCAGATGCAGTTTCCGGCCGCCGATGTCAACGAGTTTGCCGATAGGGTGCGGCTCTGGGGCATCCCCTGTCTGAGCCATCAATTGCCAGACCGCAAACAAGACCATCAGGAAAATGCGCATTGGACCTCCATTTACAGGAAGCTTAGTTTCGGCAAGCCTTCAGGCTTAACGTATGTTGTACCTTGTACCCGCAGATGGCGCAGATGGCCGCAGATGAAATACAGCCTGCTTTTTATCCGCGGCCATCGGCGTGATCTGCGGTTGATTTCTTGATTTGCACTTGTAGTTGCTGTGAATTTCTGCAAGTGGCATCGCAAGCACTGGCTGGGAGCCCGTGTCACGTGGGGATCCGGCGGCATCGGTCAATGCATGCCCATCGCTCCGCGGCCGCGGGTGGGCTTTAGGAGGAAGACGAAGGGGATGAGGGTGGCGAAGGCGATGGCGAGGACGAAGTAGCAGTCGACGTAGGCGAGCATGCCGGCTTGTTGGCGGACCATCTGGTAGATCAGGCCGTGGGCTTGTTGCTCGGGGGCTCCGTTGGCCAGGCGGGTGGAGAAATAGTGGGAGAGGTTTGAGACGACGTCGTTGAACTTGTGGTTGAAGGGCGTCATGTGGCCGGCGAGGCGGCTTTGATGGAACTGGGTTCGGCGGTCCAGGAAAGTTGTAACCAGGGAGATGCCGACGCTGCCGCCGATGTTTCGGGCGAGGTTGACCAGAGCCGAGGCGCTGTTGTTTTTGCCGGGTGGAATGTAGGCGTACATCGCGGTATTCACCGGGACGAACAGGAAGCCGAGCGCGCCGGCCTGCACACAGCGGTAGATGATGAAGGTGTGCATGTCGGTCTGGGTGGTGAAGCCGCTCATGAGGTAGAGACCGAATGAACAGACGATCAGGGCGAAAATAATGAGGCCGCGGGGCTCGACCTTTTGCAGCATGAAGCCGACCACGGGCATGGCGAGCATGATGAGGACCGCGCCGGGGGAAAGGACCAACCCGGCATCAAGGGCGGTATAGTTGAAGAGGGTTTGGAGCATGAGCGGCAGGAGGACCGTGCTGGAGAAAAGCACGAGGCCGATCATGAAAAGAATAGCGCTGGCGATGGCGAAGTTGCGTTCTTTGAAAAGGCGCAGATCGACGATGGGGAACTTGGCATGCCATTCCCAGATGATGGCCGCGACGATCGCGATAACGGCGATGACGCTGAGCCAGGTGATCCAGGTGGAGTTGAACCAGTCTTCGCGCTGACCTTTATCAAGGACGATCTGGAGCGCGCCTAAGCCGAGCGATATCAGGCCCAGGCCGATGAAATCGACGTGGAAGCCTTTCTTCTTGAGGCGGCGTTGCTCGGCCTGGAACTGAGGGGGATCCTTAACCAGGCGCTGGGTGAGGATGAGGGAGAGGATGCCGATCGGGATGTTGATATAGAAGATCCAGCGCCAGGAGACATTGTCGGTGATGAAGCCGCCGAGCGTGGGGCCGATGGCGGGGGCGGCGACGACCGCAAAGCCATAAACGGCGAAAGCCATCCCGCGTTTTTTAGGGGGGAAGGTATCGGCGAGGATTGCCTGCTCGCTGGGCTGGAGCCCCCCACCGCCGATGCCCTGGAGGATGCGGAAGAAGACGAGCATGCCCAGGTTGGGCGCTAAGCCGCACAGCATGGAGCTGATGGTGAAGAGCGCAACGCAGGTCATGTAGAAGCGTTTGCGGCCGATCAATTCGCTGAGCCACGCGCTGAGCGGGAGGACGATGGCGTTGGCGACGAGGTAGCTGGTGAGGACCCAGGTGACTTCGTCGGTTGTGGCCGAGAGGCTTCCGCCGATGTGGGGAAGCGCGACGTTTGCGATGCTGGTATCGAGCACCTCCATGAACGTGGCCATCGTGACGGTGATGGCGATGAGCCATGGATTAGGGCCGATGGGTACGGCGTCCAGCAGGCGCGGGATCGGCGCGGCGGGTGTTGAAGGCAACTCGGCGGCGGTCATCGAACTTTCACCTCGGGGACGGCCGACATGCCCGGGCCGACGGCAACGTCATCGGGAACCTGAAAGGTGATTTTGACAGGGACGCGCTGAACGACTTTTACATAGTTGCCAGTGGCGTTTTCCGGTGGGAGCAGACTGAATGCGGCGCCGGAACCGCGTTGGATGCTGTCGACCTTGCCATGGAACGTGCGGCCGGGGTAGGCATCGAGTGTGATGTCGACCTCCTGGCCGGGCTGTATGTGACCGAGCTGCGTTTCTTTGAAATTGGCGATCACATAAACATCGTGTGGAACAAGAGCGAGCAGCGCCTGGCCAACCTGAACGTAATCGCCGGGCTGGATTGATTTGTTGGTGACGTGCCCAGAGATGGGCGCTTTGATGCTGGTGTAGGAAAGCTGGAGGTTGGCTGCATTCAGCGTGGCCTGGGCTTGCTGGATCTGAGCATTGGCGAGACTGATCTGGGCGTCGGCGGCCTTGGCGTTTGCCTGGGCGAAGATTGTTTTCTGAAGAGCGGCGGCGAGATTGGCGTCGGCGGAAGTTGCCGCGGCTTTGTAGTTGATCAGTTGCTGCTGGGTGACTGCCTGGGCGCTGAGCTGCTGGAAGCGATTGAGCTCATTGTGAGCGCGGTCGGCCTCGGTGCGGGAAGCTTCCTCGGCGGCGCGGGCCTGGCCGACGTTGGCGCGGGAGCTGGCGGCACTTTCAGTGGCTTGGACAAGGCCGGCTTCGGCAGCGGCGACAGAGGCCTGGGCCTCGGCGGCCTTGGCTTGGAGATCGCGGGGGTCGAGGTCGGCGATTACGTCGCCGGCGTTGAGGGTCTGGTTATCGTTAATGTGAACGGCGCGCACGTGCCCGCTCACGCGCGGGCTGACGCGCGTGGCATCGGCCTGGATGAAGGCGTCATCGGTCGTTTCGAACTGACGGGCATCGAGCCACCAGATCACGCCAAAAGCTGTTCCGGCGATCAGCAGTAGCAATAGCACGATCAGAACAGCAGGGCGTTTGAAAAGCGACTTGCGCGGTTGGGCCGGGGGCGGCTCGGGCGTAACGCGGGCGAAGGCTTCGGGTTGGGGATCGGGGGCCGTCATGGTGGCTTGCTGGGCCGTGATTTCACCATTGCCCGTATGGCTTTGACTCATTTACAGCGCCTCGAGTTAAAACAGCCGTTTGACTTCTTTATCGCACATCATAGGCCGGTGACATGATTGTTGACTAGACGATAGTTATCGGAAGTTGGAGCGCGGATGAGATGAGCGCCGAGGCGTTAAGCCGGTGAAAGATGAGGCCGATGAGAAGCTAGAGGTAACCACGTATGGCAGTAGAAGAACACGACGAGACGACGGCAACCGAAACGGATAAGCGCGAAGGCCAAGGCGAAGACCGCCGCAAGAGCGGGGTTGATCGCCGGGCGGGAATCGAGCGCCGGCAGCGGACGGCTGCTGAGGCCGGTTACACCGGGCCGGAGCATCGCAGCGGCGTGGACCGCCGCGATACGGGGCTTGAACGCCGGCGCGGGCCGGGACGACGGCTTTCGGATGATCGGAAGGCCGCTGAAGAGGGCGAGATGACTTCAGAACAATTTGAATTTGTAATGGCAATTGAGATGTACAAGAAGGTCAACAAGCGGATGTATCCGACGTGGACCGAAGTCTTGGAAGTGATGCGGCAGCTGGGCTATCGCAAGGTCAAGTCGCGGGACTTGAACCTGGAAGCGGTGCCTGAGCCGCAATTGTTTAAGGCAGAGGACGGGAAGTAACTGAGTTTGTTTTGGGGTGAGGGATTGGGTGACGCGGCCGCAGCAATGCGGCCGCGTTTTTTATGCGCCCCTAGATGATGCCGATGGCATTGGCGCGACGGAGCCGAAAAAGAAGGACTCACCACGGAGGCACGGAGACACGCTTGCCGGTTCGCGGTTAAATGTGACCCACGCATCAAAGCAATGAACCCACGGATTTCACGGATGCCACGGATAGAAAAGAATGCGCGCCTTTTCCCATCCGTGGCATCCGTGAAATCCGTGGTCTTATTTCTTCCGTGCGCAATTCAAGTTTGGCCTCAAACCGTCAAGTGCGCCTCCGTGTCTCGGTGCCTCCGTGGTTGCATCTCTTTTTTGGTTGCGGCTCCGCCGCGCTGTGGCCATCTGCGTCATCTGCGGCTAAATCGCGGTTGACCCTGGGCAGGCAAATCAATTCGGTTGTGCGGATGACGTGAGATGAGATAATCGCATGACGTTTCAGGGATGAAACTGGGAGTCGAAATCGCACGGAGGATTGACATGATCACACGTGGAATTGCGGTGTTCGTTGGGGTGTTTTCACTGATTAATGTGGTGGGCGGGGTTTGACGCCAATGGTTGGTGGATTCGGTTGGCACCGCTGCCGGTCGGGGCGGGGCGGGGATTGCTGGTATTGGCGGGGATCACTTTGATTGCGTATGCGTGCGGGGTGTTGCGCGGGGTTGGGGTACGAAGGTTGGGGGCCGGGGTGCTGGCGCTCGTGGGAGGATTTGCGATCGCGAATGTCGTTCAATTCTATCTGCTGGCGTTGCGCGGGGAGATTCATGCGTGGGTTCCGATTCCGATGTCGGTCATTGTGGCGGTGGCGATGGGCGCGATCGTGTTGCGGCTTTTGATGACAGAGCGCAAGAGGCGGGATCGCAAATGGGGAATATGGGCGGCGGCCGTGGCGCTGCTGATCGGTTTTCCGTTGGGGCAAATGTTTTTCTTCGGGACAACCGACTATCGGCGCCAGGCGGATGCGGCAGTGGTATTCGGGGCGCGCACTTATGCTGATGGGCGACCATCGCAGGCGCTTGCCGATCGGGTGAGGACGGCGGTGGAGTTGTATCAGGATGGACTGGTTTCGCGATTGATTTTTTCGGGCGGGCCGGGCGATGGGAACACATCGGAGCCGCGCGCGATGCGGCGAGTTGCTATGGAGGCGGGAGTACCGGACGAGGCGATCGTGCTTGATGAAATGGGCGTGAATACGGATGCGACGGTGAGGAATACGGTGAAGGCATTTGATGAGTTGGGGATTGGGCGCGTGCTGGTGGTGAGCCATGCTTATCACTTGCCGCGGGTGAAGCTGGCGTATCAACGGGCGGGATGGGAAGTGCGGACGGTGCCGGCGCGACAATCGCGGCATTTACGGAATGAGCCGATGTATGTCGCCCGAGAAGTGGCGGCGATATGGTTTTATTACTTGCGGCCGCTCGTGTGAAAATAGGAGCCGGGTGCGGGGACTGGTTGTAACGCGAGATTTGAACGGAGAAGTGTCGTCAGCGAGGAGTTTTCACTCCCGTTTGGGCTAGCCCGGCAAATTCATGATTCGCCGCAGAGACGCGGAGATCGCAGAAAACGGCAAAATCGAGATCGAAACGGGGACGCAGCTAGTTTTTGAAA
>DAIRGS010000006.1:0-56689 GCA_036794395.1 Tepidisphaeraceae bacterium
GGAGAGGGGGAAATACGTCGACCTGCGAAACTTTTTTGAAAACCCAGAGGCCTGTTCAGGCAATGTCGCAACAAAACCTGAACGAACACGACTCGTAAAAAGCGGTGCTTTTCATCAGCCCAGTGCGAGGCTCCCGCCGAGCGCCTTTTCGTCAGTTGCGCCGGGGAATCGAACTCACTGATTAAGTCCACGGCATAAACCACGTGGCCCCGGGCGACGTATCGCACTGCAAACGCCTTTGATTTCGCCACACACGCGCCGCAAAGCCGCAACATTCACGCTTAATACGCCAATGAGAAACGCCGGGCAAACCTTGTTCGGGTTCGCCCGGCGCTGATTAAAACGAGACGTACCAGCCCGAACTTACTTCAAGCTTGCCAGTGCATCAGCCGGCAGCTTCTCCCCCGCCGACTTATCGACCGCAACCGCAAAGCGCCCATCGGTCTCCTCTACCTTCAGCGCGGTCAGCTTGAAGAACGCCGGGCCATCTTTGGCCAGCGTCTCAAACTGATCGTTCTGCGAATAGCTGACGTGGAAGGTGTACTTGCCCGCATGAGTGGTGTTTGGCTCAGCGCCTTCCAGTTTCAGGAAGACTCTGTCCGCCGAGGTGACGGCCGTCACCAGAAACACCTTCACTTCCGGGTTTTCCGCGCGCAGTTTCAACACCTGCCGGGCCACTTGCGGGCTGCCGACGGTAAACGCCGCAGGGCTTTTTAGGCTGCGGGTGAAGGTGTTTTCCGCGTGCAAAAAGGTCTGGCCGCGAACGGCTTCGTTCACCTGGTCCTGAACGATCGGGCCTACTTTTTGGGAGTACGAAAGATCGAAGGCCGAATCGAACGGCTCTGACGAGTCGCTTGTCACCTGCGAGACCGTCGCTTCGGTGGGCAAATACTCCGCCGACCCAAATTTCCAGGCGCGCTTTGTTTTGGCGTCTACCGCAACCAAATCACCCAACGCAAATTGGGGTGTGTTCACGTTGCCGATGCTGGCGGGATAAGCCGCCACCGCACCATTGCCCGCTCCGACGGACACATTTGTGCTTGAGCAACCGACGCACAGGGCGCCGAGGGCCGAAACGACGCATGCTATTTGAGATAATCCGCGCATTGCCGCAACCTCAATAAGAACTGGGTGCCGCGTGCGCTCGCTTCCTCACTTCACTGTCTCGGCGAGAGGCTGGGCTAACCAGGCCATATCTGCCGACCGCGGTATCTGGCGAACCGCTCACTTGTGCATCGGCAGGAAAAGATGGGAGCTGAAGGGGATGCCTGTCACGACGGCGATGCTATTATCGGTCCACTCATTTCTGGCGTTCGCACCAGCCCCGCCACATCTCCCGAAAAGCCGTCTCCACATCCCTGGCGAACCGCGGCCCATCTGTCAGGCCAGATGCCAACATGCGTCGACGGGCATCCTGTCGGAAAACGCCAATCGCGTTGATATCGGACGCCAGCTCAACGGCGGCAGCGACATATCGCCCAATCGTCGGAGCGATCCAGTGGTCAAGCCCAAGATTCGAAAGAATGCTCACGCCCCCCCTGCCCACAGCGGTTTGCCCTGCAAGGGTAATGACCGGAACACCCATCCATAGCGCATCAAACGTCGTCGTTCCGCCGGCATAAGGAAACGGGTCCAGCGCGATATCAATCCGATTGTACTGTGCAAAATAATCACCGAGCCCCAGCCGCCCGACGAATTCCAAACGCCCTGGGTCCAACCCCTCCCGTCCGGCCTGCTCCAAAGCTCGTGCCCGCTGACTCCCCGGCTTGGCATGAAGAATCAACCGCGAATTGGGCACCTGCCGCAACAAACCAAACCAAGTCGCGAACACCGCCGCGTTGACCTTCGAAAACTCATTGAGACATCCGAACGTGACGTACCCATTGCAA
Organism: Tepidisphaeraceae bacterium; assembly: GCA_036794395.1. Taxonomy (GTDB): domain Bacteria; phylum Planctomycetota; class Phycisphaerae; order Tepidisphaerales; family Tepidisphaeraceae; genus DASXMX01. The sequence goes on from DAIRGS010000006.1 coordinate 1,890, forward strand.
CTGGCCGGCGGTGGCCCCACCTCAGGCGACTCACCAGGTGGCGGATAGCACCAATAACAATTCGGTAGTCGAATCGACTTCTCGCTGTAATCTGCGTCCAAATCGTTCGAATCCGGATCGAGATAGCGATCGGTGAAGCGATAGTCGATCGTATCGAGCCCCGTGGTGCTGCAATACGCGAGATACGTCACCTGAACCGGAGCCGGCTTCCGCGCGAACGCCAGAAGGCGGCTTCCATTGCTGTGCATCACCAGATCCACCAGCACATCAATGCGATCCGCGCGAATCAGGGTCGCAAGTTGCTCGTCGGACAATGCGCCGGTCGCGCGCCAAACATCGGCACTCCCGGCCAATCGATCTCCCACCGAATCCGCGCGCCGGCGATTGCAGTAACAGAACACCTCGAATCCGCGCAAATCATGATTTTCCAACAGTGGAAGCATGAACCGGCCGAGCGGGTTGTTCCCCAATTCATGCGCCACATACCCAAGCCGGATTTTTCGCTCGGCAGACCGATCGTTTTTGTGTGCTAGAATCCCCGCCCGCAACGGCTCGGCATGAATCTGCGCCCAGCGGCGATGCTCCTCAAGCAGTTCGCGACGCCCATAACCTCCATGAAAGTGGAGCGTAAACAGCAGGTCATTATGAATTTGTTTATGCGGCGCTGCCGCCAGCGCCTCGCGATAACAATTGATCGCCTCGACCACGCGCCCCTGCTCGCGCAGCGCCCACCCCAGGTTGATGTACAGCGCTCTGAATTCCGGATGACGCCATAACGCGTCTCGACAAATCCCAATCACTTCGTCGAGATTCCCAACCCCACTTAGCGCACTGCACAAGACCCCAATCGTCGGCATGTGGTCCGGCCGAAGCGACAGCGATCTCCGGCACGCAGCAATCGCCTCAGTCGCCCGCCCTATCGCGAGCAGCGGCGTTGCAATCTGCGAATAAGCCTCCGCAAGATCCGGCCGTATGACCAGCGCCTGGCGAAACTCCGCGATCGCCTCTTCAAACCGGCCTTCAAGATTTAACACGATCCCGCGCGTCAATCGAAGCGCCGGCTCGGTTGGATTCACGTTGATCGCGTCCCCGATCATGCCGAGCGCTTCGGCAGCGCGACCCAACCGATACAGCACCTCGATCAACCCGCACATCGCGCCGACATGATTGGCCTGATGTGCAAGAACCTGGCGATAAGCCAGTTCCGCCCCGGAAAAGTCACCGGCCCTATGCCGGGCGAACGCGTGCTCAAAGGTTTGCTGCGGGGTCATCAATAATTAACATCTTACCTGCTGGCGTGGTTGCTTCAGCAACCATGTCTTTTGAATCTGGGAACAACATGGTCGCTGAAGCGACCACGCCAGTTGTTTTAAGCCGCGGCCACCTTCTTCGGGGGTTCCATGATCCATTTTCGCACGCCGCCCACGTAGCCCTCCCAGGCGGAACTGGTCCGAACCTTCAGAAACGATTCAAACAACCCATCCACCGATTTTGCCAAATCGCGCAACAGTGCAATGCGCTCTTCAAACAGCACTCGCGGCGTTTCGGCGTCCTCGACCTCCGGAAGCTTTACCGTCGAAAGGGCCATCGTCTCGGCGTTGAGGTTGAACATGAACTGCTGCCGAAACGCATCAATCACAAACCCCGCCTTGCGCGGCACCTTGCCCGATCGAAGGGCATCGCGCGCCTCGGCCATACGCGAGGGCGCATCACCCCGGATAAAATCCTTGCCCGTCTGTCCGTATGCACAATCCACATCCAGCGCTTTATCAATGTAGATCGTCACCTCACCGGCATCTTCGGTCTTGATTGTGCCGTTCCGGTGATCGGCCTCGTGCCAGAGCCAAAGCAGGAATTCATTGCCCAGAAAGTCTTTGGGCTCAGGTCCTTTGGCAACCCACGGGTAATCGGGGTATTCACCTTCGCCCGTCGGACCGGGAACGAACCGTGTCGGCCGGGCGTCTTCATATTCACGCCGACGGCCAATCGCCTCGAGCTTTCGCAGCGCGAGCTGCCCCGCCGAGAGGGGATTGAGTTCCAATCCAAAGGTCCGCTCAAAGATTTCCGCGAGCTTTTCAAAATTCGCATTGCTGGCCGGGCTATACAAAATGCTGCTGGGGACATCCCACAAAATCGGCAGGAGCCGGCTCCGCCGAAATTTCCCCGACCTCAGCTCTTCGTCGATTTTTCCCTGAATCGAATCCTTTACCTCGCGCTTCTGGCTCTTGCTGATGAATCCCGAAGGATTTCCCGCCGCCGCGGCATCCTCCTCCATCGCCTGCCATGCCTTCTTCAGCTCGCCAGGCACTTTGTTGGTATCGACGCGCAGGGCAAAATGAACGGCATCCGCGAAGACATTGTGATCAAAAGAGAAATCGCCATCGAGAACGTGCCGTCCGCCCGACCACCCATATTCAACTTCTTCCGGAGCCCCCATCTCGGTCGGCCGCAGCGCGTTCTTCGAGAGACGTTCGAGCATTTTTTCATCAACGGCCTGGGGCCCCTTGCCAACAACCGCAAACCGACGAAATGACACCGAACCAGAAGCAAAACCCATAAGAAGTCCCTATGATGACACCTGCCCACAACGCACCGGCATGCCAGCCGGTAGCGCAATCAGTTGCGACAAGCGCGGCATTCGCGCATGTTATTCCAAAGCAATGGGCCGGGATTCTAGGGTCTTTACCGCGGGAACCGATGCACAAGCACTCGAATACGTCCACCCTTCCACAATTCATGCACAATTCGGCTTTTTTGAGGCGGGGCGGGGGTCTGGCGGCCGTCGCGATCTTCAGCATATTGCTCTCCGGCCAAGCCTTCGCGGCAAGAGGCGGCCTTCCGCCCACGGTTGCCGATACCTCGCCCTTCCCCGCGGCAACGCCCCAGGCGGTGGTCGACGTGACCGCCCGGATCTTCCCCGCAGTTGTTCGGCTTGATGTCGCCCAGGAGATTTATTCTGAAGGCAAGCGAACGGTACAGCGCGGAATTGGATCCGGCGTGATCTTTGATGACGAGGGCCGCATCCTTACCAACTTCCACGTCGCCGGTCGGGCCGCCGAAATTTTTGTCACGCTCTACAGCAAGGAACGCGTTCGCGGAAAATTGATTGGCGACGACCATTGGACAGACTTGGCGGTCGTCCAGATGGATGCCGACGAGCTCAAGCAGAAGAAGGTCGGCTTCCGACATGCCGAGCTGGGTGAAAGCAAACAACTGATCCCCGGCCAGGACGTTATGGCCGTCGGAACTCCCTTCGGCCTCGCCCGCACTATGACTCTGGGCGTCGTCTCCAACAACGAGCGCACGTTCTATCCTGAACGAATGCGCATTGATGAATACGAGACCGGCGAATTCGCCAACTGGATCCAGATGGATACCCCCATCAATCCGGGCAACAGCGGCGGTCCACTTGTCGACATGACCGGCAAAGTCGTCGGCATCAACACCCGCGGCGGCGGACAAAACCTCAACTTCGCTATTCCCATCGATCTGGCCAAGCAGGTCGTCGCCAAGATTCTCGAAACCGCCGGCCCTGATAAAAAGGGCCGTGTGGATCGCAGCGACCTGGGCCTCGACCTCAAGCCCATGCAGGATCTCGAATCGTTCTTCGCGGTCGATATCGACAAAGGCGTGTTGGTCAACAGCGTCGATCGGAGCTCGGCCGCGTCGAAGGCCGGCGTCCGCCCGCAAGACATTCTGCTTGAAGTCGACGGTCATCCCACCAATGTACGCTTCCCCGAGGAACTCGCCCCGGTTCGAAAGATGATGTCCGACATCTCAATCGGCACCGAAGTTCCCCTCACCCTTCAACGCGGCAAAGAAGTTCTGCATCTCACCGCCAAAACTCTGAAATTGCAGGGCTCTGTCGGCGATGAAAAGGAATTCAGCCTCTGGGGCTTGAGCGTTCGGGACATGACCCGCGCCTACGCCAATCGCGCCCAGCTCGATGATGCAACCGGAGTGGTCGTCACCACCCTTAGCCCGGGCTACGCAGCCGCCAAAGCCGAGCTTTTCCCCGGCGATGTCATCCGCTCGGTAAACAACCAGAAAGTCGAAGACCTCGACGCCTTTAATAAGCTCTACAAAGAATCCACCGACAAAAAGCAAAAGACCGTACTTCTGCAAATCCAACGCGGCCGAGGACGACAATCAGCCGTCCTGAAAGTTACAAACAACGAGGAATGAGTGGGAAGAAGGCACTTAGGCACGAAGTGAAGAAAAATCGCCAAGTTTTACCCTCCGTGCTTTCATGCCTTTGTGCCTTCGAGTCTTCCTCAAATCACTCCTGGAGACCCTCAATGCACCGAATGTTCAAAGCTCTTCTGGCGCTAACTCTTGTCGGCGCTGGCGCAGCGTCATCTCGCGCGGCAGTTACGCCCCAAGACGCGCAAAAGCTGTATGACCGCGTTACGCCTTCGCTGGTTGCCGTTCAATATATATGGCAAAACGAATTGAGCCGGGTGGAGCTCACCGGGGCGGGCATCATCGTTCGCGACGATGGGCTGGTGATGGTCTCTCTCTCGCTGTTCCCTTTGCAGATCCCCGACGCCCAGATGAAGGAATTCAAAATCCTCATTCCGAAAGAGGATGGCGAGCCGCAAGAGCTGGAGACCATTTATCAGGGCCGCGATCAGCGAACCAACATGGTGTTCCTCAAGACCAAAGAGGAACAACATTGGAAGTCGCTTCAATTTGAAGATGAAGCCGTCAAGATCGGCCAACCCGTGCTCTCGATCGGCATGCTCCCGAAGGACGCCAACTACAAGACGTATTTTGTTGAAGGCGCCGTCGCCGCAACGCTTCGCGGCGATACGCCCCAAGTGCTCGTAATGGGCGGCGGACTGGCGTCCGTCGGCTCGCCCGTCTTCGACACCGCTGGCAAAGCAATCGGTATCGTCGCCCCATCCACCACCCAAAGCCCCCTGCTCAACGATCAGAACCCGCGCGATCCCCTCGGCATGGTCACTCGCCCGCCGAAGATCTACATCCCGGCCCGGGATTTTTTACTGGGCATCAAAGATCCCCCCACTCCTGAAAACCCGATCAAGCTTCCCTGGCTGGGCGTCGCCCAGATGACCGGCGTAACTAAAGACCTGGCCGACGTCCTCGGCCTGGGCGCTCAACCGGCCGTTCAGATCGGCGATGTCGTCCCCAACGCCCCGGCTGATGCCGCGGGCCTCAAACAGGGCGATATCATCGTCAAGGTAAACGATCAGCCCCTCGAACGCGGCGACGAACCCGCCGAGCTTCCCATGATCCTGAGCCGCCGGCTCATGCGAATGAAACCGGGCACCGCTGTCACCCTTTCGATCATGCGCGAAAAAGATCAGCCGCTGAAAAATGTCGAGATCAAACTTTCCGAGCAGCCCAAGCAGGCAAACCTGGCCAAACGTTATTACGCATCGGACCTGGGTTTTGCCGTCCGTGAACTGGTCTTCTCCGACCTTTACAGCCTCAAACTCCCGTTGGATCAGAAAGGCGTACTCGTCGCGCTCCTCAAACCCCAGGGCGCCGCCCAGTCCGGCGGGCTCAAAATGAACGACGTCATCACCAAACTCAATAGCGAACCGGCCACCGACGTCGATCAATTCGAAAAAACCTTCAAGCAACTCCGAAAAGATAAACCTAAGGAAGCCATCGTCCTCGAAGTCCACCGCGGCGACCGCGAAGACACCGTGAGACTCGAACCGCCGCAGTAGCCGCCAACTTATTGAAGGAACAGGCCGCGGTTCAAGCCAAAGAAGTCGGCCACCGCGACGATGACCGACTTACTCCACTCGCGTTTGCCGTTAAGCATGTCCGACAATGCGCTTTGGGAAATGCCGCGCGCCTTGGCAAAGGTATTTATGCTCATTTGCCTCTCGGCGAGAAGGTGTCGCACAATCTTCGCCGCAGAAACGCCGGAGGTGTCGAGTTGCAGCCCGGATTCGCGCTCGTAAACCTCGATGATCGAAATGAGAACCTTCTTAAACTCGGCGGCGACTTCACGTCTGTCGCCCGCGAGGCTCCGCAGCGACTTCTTTGCCGCCTGATGCTCCTCGACCGACCGAATGGGCCGCAGCGGGTGAACGTTCAACACCAGTTCGAGGTATGGATCGTCGACTGAAATCATTGCTTTTGCCTTTGTGCCCATCAGTACCTCGCCTTCCAAAGATCCTTGTCATATTCAGCGTGCGTGATGACCTCCACCGCCTCAACAACACCCGCGTTGTAGTCGATCCAGGCAATCAGGCGGTAGCTGTTACCCTTTACATTGAAAACCGTCGCGATGCTGCCGCTCGACAATTTCACGCCATCAGCAGATGGATAGGCGGTGCGAACGTCTTCGAGGCTCTTCCACTCAACTTCCTCCACTACCCTCACCCATTCGGCGAGCCAGATTCGCAATGGCTTATTTCGACTGCTGGCGTTGGCAAGAACATCCTGTCCAAGCACCGTCATTATCACATTATGCGATAAGACGGCGAGTGGTCAACCGAGCGTATTCTTGTCCTCGCATGACTCCATTTTTAGGGGGCGCCGTCAGCACTGCGTGACTGGCAACCGGAAATCGGCGAACCACAAACCGCCCCGGCTTGCATCTCCCTCGCCGTCGCCTAAAATCGTCGGCTTCATGGTCCGGGTAGGTAGCTCAGTTGGTAGAGCAATGGACTGAAAATCCATGTGTCGCCGGTTCGATTCCGGCTCTACCCATTCTCTTATAAGCGCTTGCGAGCCACAAAATTCGATATTTAGCAAGATATCGATACGTGTCGACACAGATCTGACACAGACACGCACGCCAGACGCACTCCACTCACCCTGTACGTTTCTATAGTTTCAGACGGGAGAGTGGTTGCAGGGGTGAACTTTGGCTGCATCGAAACCTTCCTTCTGTAGTTGCCCAGGTTCCGCTTAGTTCAGGGCCGGAATGAAAGGTCTGTAAATTGTGGAACCAGCCTGGGTGTTACGCCGTCCGTTGCGGGATGTTCGATTCGAACACGGCCCAAATTTAGCGGTCGGGCAGAGTGGCGCGAGGTAATTTTTTCTTGCATGGTGTGCATCGGTGCGGCTATATTCGACCCACCATTTCAGGAATCACCCCGGGCTGTGGCGGCGCAGGACCAATCATGCGGGCATCAGGGAGAATAGCCGATGTGTTGAAGGTGGCGCTGCTGCTGGTGGCGCTGCTGCTGAGCGCCCTCCCATTGGCGGCGACGACGCTGCTAAATGATTCGCCGGATGATGACTGTCCCCTTTTCGCGGAATACCCAGCCTTTCTCGCCCCGCACACCCAAGTGACATCGCGACTCCCGTCGGTGTTGGTTGCTGCTTTGACTTGCCCCACGCAAGGTGCACATCTCCTTATATCCACGCCGCGGCCACATTGGGGGGCCAAGCCGGCCCGTGTGGATCTGTGCTGCCGTCGTAATTGTTGAATCCCGCGAAGCCACAGAGTGAATGATGCTGCGCGCGGATGGCGTGATCTCGCTGTCCAGGCGCGGTCAGTTGCTGGGCGATGCGCAATGGGCAGATGCGGGAGACAGGATGAAAAGCAAACGCGGGCGTCGGAACGTAACAACTGCGACGAAAGCAGTAATCGAGCCGCTGGAGCGGCGACTGTTGCTGGCGGGAGCCACGTTCGACTGGGCTTTTGGTCTGAACGTCGTGGCCGGTGAGAGCGAGCCGCTCTCAGTGAGCCCGAAGGTTGCCACCGACGGCGCGGGAAATGTGTATATGGCCGGCAGATTCTCCGGCACCGTCGATTTCGACCCGTCCGCTGCCACCAGCAACCTTTCCAGCGTGGGCGGGGCGGACACCTTCGTGGCGAAGTTCAACAGCGCGGGGAAGTTCATCTGGGCGCGCGATATCGGTGTGCCAACACCCAGCAGCGCGACGGTCCTAGCCATTGCCGTGGACGGCGCAGGGAACGTTTATACGACCGGTGAATTCCATGGCACTGTCGACTTCGATCCCGGTGCTGGCGTTTTCAATCTCAACAGTGTGTCGGCGCCCTCAGCCGGAGCCACAGCAGACATCTTCGTGTCCAAGCTCGACACAAACGGAAACTTCGTCTGGGCGCGGGCCATGGGCGGGTCGGGGGAGGACTCCGGCAACAGCATTGCCGTCGACGGTTCGGGAAACGTCTACACTACCGGTGGTTTCGATGGTTTCCGGTCGAACAACGACGCTGACTTCGATCCGGGCCCGGCGCGCACGTTCACGCTGACGAGCAACGGTAACTTCGACGCTTTTATCTCCAAGCTAGACAGTAACGGCAACTTTACTTGGGCGCGCGGCATAAGTGGACCGGGCGAAGCTCTTCCCACGGGCATCGCCGTTGACGCCGGCGCAAACGTATATACGACCGGCAAGTTTTTCGGCACCGTCGATTTCGATCCGGGCCCGGGTTCGTTCAACCTCTCGGTCTCCGACATCTTTAATAGCGCTACTTTCGTGTCGAAGCTCGACAGCAGCGGCCAATTCGTGTGGGCGCATGGGTTTTTCGCGAATCCGTTTAACGGATTCGGAGCCGCAGAAATTAGCGGCGCGGGAATCGCCGCTGACGCAACGGGGAACGTCTATATCACGGGCTTCTTCAACGGCGGAGTCGACTTTGGTCCCGGGAGCTTCCTGCAAGCTGATTTCACTTTTACGGATCCCTTTGGCCCTTCGCGGCTCGACGGATTCATCGTTAAACTCGACAAGAGTGGCGGGTTTTTGTGGGCTCACCAGACAGGCGGCATTTCCGACGACGGGTTTTCCGCTATCGCACTCGATTCATTAAACAACGTCTACGCAATTGGTTCTTTTCACGACACTGTAGACTTCGACCCTGGCCCAGAAACCGTCAATCTCACTTCACTCGGTTTCCTTGACATTATTGTGAGCAAATTCGACAGCGAGGGGCGATTCGTCCGCGTGGACCGGATGGGCGGCGCGCAAACGGACGAAGGCCAAAGTATTGCCGTGGACCGGGCGGGCGACGTCTACGCGTGCGGCTTCTTCTCAGGCACGGCCGACTTCGACCCTGGCGTGGGCGCCTTCAATCTCAGTTCCGCCAACAGTTCGGAATTCCTATGCCAACTGGCTAACAGTCCATCGGCCTACCAAGTCCCGGCAGACGGGCAAAATCACGAGTTGCTCTTTCGACAGTCCGATTCAAACAATGGGCCGCGGCTGCAATTGTTCGACAATAGCAACCTTGTGGCAAACGGCCTGCTCGCGGACACGACCGGTTTCGCTGTCACGGGCGCCGCCAACCATAAGAACATCCGCGTCACGGTTGACTTCGGCGGAGGTTTCTTCTCACTGCGCGATGGCATCACCTTCGACGGCGCCGCCGGCGTTGGCTCGGATTCGCTGGTGATCAAGAGCGGCTCGCTCAGTAACGTGACCTACACCGCCACGGGCCCGGGGTCGGGCACGATATCGCTCGACGCGCTGCTGATCGCCTATTCGAACCTTGAAAGCGCCACTACCGACAGTTGCGCCGCCGTTAATCGCACCTTCGTCAGCGGCATCCCCGGCGCGCAGAATATTCGTTTGGCGGACGATGCGGTGGCCGCCAATGGGCTCTCCACCATCGACAGCAACGCCACCGGCGCGTTTCTCGGCGTGACGTTCCAAAGCCCGACCAGTTCCTTCACGGTCAACGCCGGCGATGGAGATGACATTATTACCGCCTTGGCGCTCGACTCGACCTTCACCACCGCGTTGAACCTCAACGGCGAGGCGGGCAACGATTCCATCACCGGCAATGCCCTGGCAAACCGCCTCAACGGCGGCGCGGGCAATGACAACCTGATCGGGCTCGGAGGCAATGATATCTATCTCTTCGACGCCAGCGTCGCGCAGGGCGCTGACATCCTCGACGAAAGCGGCGGAGGCACCGACACGCTCGACTTCTCTGCCACCTCCAAAGGCGACATCGCCATCAATCTCTCCAACGCCAGCGCGCAGATCGTCAATGCCAACCTCACGCTGACCCTCTCGTCAGGCAGCACGTTTGAAAATGTCATCGGGGGCGCTGGCAACGACACGATTGCGGGCAACTCCCTTGCGAACACGCTCCGCGGCGGAAAGGGCAATGACACCTACGTCTTCGACGCCGACACTCCTCTGGGCATTGATTCCCTGGTCGAAACCGATGGCGTGGACACGCTCGATTTCTCGCAGACGACCACGAAGAACATCGTGATAGATCTCAGCACCAGCTCTGTGCAAGTCGTCAATTCGAATTTGAGCATCTCCCTTTCCTCCGCGGCGGCATTTGAAAACGTCATCGGCGGAACTTTGAACGACAACTTCCAGGGCAATTCGCTGGACAACACATTCACCGGCGGCGCCGGGAACGACACCTACGTCTTCGACACCGATCTGGCCCTCGGTAATGACGTGCTCAATGAAAGCGGCGGGGGAGTGGACGGCCTCGACTTCTCGTCAACGACCGCTCATGCCATCACCGTTGATCTCTCGAATGCCGCGGCGCAAGTCGTCAATAAGAACCTCACGCTCTCCCTGGGCGGCGCCGCGACCATCGAGAACGTCATCGGTACACCGCTGGCCGACCGCATCACCGCCAACGCCGCCGCCAATCGCCTGACCGGCGGGGCCGGCGACGACACGTTCATTTTCGACGCCGACACGCAGCTCGGCTCGGACACCGTGGATGAATCCGGCGGCGGCGTCGATACCCTCGACTTCTCCCCCACGACGACCATGCCCATCAGCATGGACCTCACGCTGGCGACGCAGGTGGTTAACTCCAATCTCACGCTGACCATCACGCCGGTGAACTCCGTGGAAAATGTCATCGGCGGCGCATTGGGCAACGTCATCTTCGGCACGCCGCTGGACAACCGCTTCACCGTCGGCCGGAACAACACCATCGTTGGCCGTGGCGGCAACGATACTTATGTCTTCGACACAGACGTGCCGCTGGGTACCGTCACGCTGGACGAATCCGGCGGCGGCACCGACACGCTCGATTTCTCCCCCACCACCACCCAGAACGTCGCCATCGACCTCTCCAACCCCGCCGCGCAGATCGTCAACGTAAATCTGACGCTCGTTCTCCAATTAGCGACGGCATTTGACAACGTGATCGGCGGCGCGCTGAACGACACGATTATTGGGAACGCGCTGAACAACACGCTTGCCGGCGGCGCGGGCAATGACACCTACCGCTTCAATGCCGATGTTTCGCAAGCCAGCGACGTGCTGGACGACAGCGGCGGCGTGGATACTCTTGATTTCTCTTCCACCACCACGCAGGCGATCAACATCGATCTCTCGACTGCGATTATTCAGTCCATCGCTCCCAATCTGTCGCTGACCCTCGTTACACCCGGCGCGTTCGAGAATGTTGTCGGCACGGCATTGAACGACAGGATGACTGGCAACTCCGCCAATAACCGCCTGACCGGCGGCGCCGGCGATGACACCTATCGCTTCGACGGTGACCTCGCTTCCGGCAACGACGTCTTGGATGAATCCGGCGGCGGGACCGACACGCTCGATTTCTCTCTAACGACCACTCGCAATCTGCTCATCAACCTTGCCAGCCCGTCACTCCAAATTGTGGATGAGAATCTTGGCCTCACGCTGCTTGACGCGAACGCGTTTGAGAACGTCATTGGCGGAGCGCTGAATGACGCCATCTTCGGCAACGCACGCAACAACACGCTTGCCGGCGGCGCCGGCAACGACACCTACGTCTTCCCTCTCAATGGCGCCCTCGGTGACGACGTGCTGGATGAGTCGGGAGGCGGAATCGACACGCTTGACTTCTCGCAGGCCGCCGTCGGAATAACTATCAATCTCGCGACCGCAGCGCAACAGGTGGTTTGCGTCGACAAACCCCTCACGCTGACGTTGGGTTCTGCGACGGCATTCGAAAACGTGATCGGCGGGGACGGAAATGACACCATCATCGGAAACGCGTTGAACAATACGCTCTCCGGGGGCGGCGGCAATGATCTCCTGACCGGTGCGGCAGGCAACGATACTTACCTGTTCGCGGCCGACGGGCCGCTCGGCACCGACATCCTGAACGATAGCGGTGGGGTCGAAACGCTTGATTTCTCCCCCACTCATTTATTCAGCGTCAACGTGAACCTGGGCCTTGCCGATCAGGTGGTTAACGCGAACCTGCGGCTCATTCTGTCCGGTTCCCTCGCCTTCGAAAACGTGGTCGGCGGCCAATTGGATGACACGCTGATCGGCAATTCTGCGAATAACACCCTGGCCGGTGGCCCCGGAAACGACACGTACATCTTTGACACCGATTTGTCACTTGGAGTTGACGTCATTAGTGAATCACCTCCACCAGCGGCGGCGTCGACACCCTCGATTTCTCCGCCACCACCACACGGGCAATCTCCATCGACTTGTCGCAGGACACGCAGCAGGTCATCAATGCCGGATTGCAGCTCAGGCTGCTCGATTCCACCGGCCTGGAGAACGTCGTTGGCGGCGCGCTCAACGACCTGATCAAGGGGAACAAGAATGACAACCGCTTGACCGGCGGCCCAGGCAGTGACTTCATCGCCGGCGGGGACGGGAACGACCGCTACGTCTTCAATCTCCCCACCGATGTCGGCTCAGATCAACTGGATGAATTGGTTGGCGGATTGGACACCCTCGACTTCACGCTCGCGCCGACGCCCATCACCATCGATCTGTCCAACGCCGCCCTGCAAACGGTCACCGCAAACCTCTCAATCACCCTTGGCGCCGGCAACACGTTCGAGAACGTCATCGGCGGCGCGGGCAACGACCGATTCACCGGCAACTCCCGCCCCAACACTTTTACCGGAGGCGCCGGCGACGACACGTACTTCTTCGACGCCGACAGCGCGCTCGGCTCCGACACTTTGATCGAATCCGCGGCCGGAAACGACACCATCGATTTCTCCCAAACGACCACCCAGGCAATCGCGATCAACCTCGGCACGACCGTCACGCAGACCATCAATTCAAACCTCAGGCTGACCCTGTCTTCGGCGAACAGCTTCGAGCGCGTGATCGGCGGGGCACTGGGCGACACCATCACGGGTAATTCACTGAACAACACCATCACCGGCGGGGCCGGCGACGACGTGCTCGCCGGCGGCGGCGGCGATGATACGTATCTGTTCAACTGCGACACGCAACTCGGCAGCGACTTGCTCAGCGAATCGGACAACGTCGCTGCTGATCTGCTCGACTTCTCCGCAACGCTCCTACAGCCGATCAACATCAACCTCGGCCTCACCAGCCTTCAGGTGATCAATCCCAATCTGTCGCTGACGCTGAACTCCACGAGCGGATTCGAAAACGTCATCGGCGCCGCGCTGGGCGACTCCATCGTCGGCAACAACCGAGACAATGATCTGAGAGGCGGCGCGGGCAATGACGTGCTGACCGGCAATTCTGGCAACGACTTCCTTGCCGGCGGAGCGGGCAATGACGTCTACAAGTTCGACGCCGACACCCCGCTCGGTACCGATACGCTCGAGGAATCCGCCGGCGGCACCGACACGTTGGACTTCTCTGCCACAACAACAGTGGCACTCACGGTGGATCTTTCCGCCGGCTCAAACCAGGTTGTTAACTCCAATCTGACCCTCAACCTTGGATCCGGTAACGTGATTGAGAATGTCATCGGCGGTGCGCAGGGAGACGTGCTGACCGGCAATTCCCTCGACAACCGTCTTTCCGGCCGAGGCGGCAGTGACACCTACGTCTTTGACGCCGACGCCCCGCTCGGAACCGATACGGTGGACGATCAAGGCAATGCAACCGATTCCGACACCCTTGACTTCTCCCAGACCACGACGCAGCCGATTACCGTTGGCCTCTCGACCATCAACCCCCAGGCGGTCAACTCGAATCTCGTGCTCATCGACAACAAGTCGATCGAAAACGTGATCGGCGGCGCCGGCGATGACGAGATCGTGGGCGACGCTCGCTCCAACATCCTGCGCGGTGGGCCAGGAAATGACTTCATCGATGGCGGCGGGGGGGCTGATTTCCTATACGGCGAGGACGGCAACGACTTCATCGTCCCCGGGGGAGACGGCGGCGTTGTCGATGCAGGCCCCGGTCAAGACGGCATCGTTCTCTACGGCACCCCCGGCGACGACGATATCACGATTGCTCGTGGAAACGGACCGATCGTGCTGTTCACGCTCAACGGCAAGACCACCACAATCCCGTACTCCAACGGCGAAACGGTCTTCGTCTATGCGGGCAAAGGCAACGACCGCGTACGGATGGACGCAACCGGAGGCGCGAAATGGAGCGCAGCGTTCTATGGCGAAAAAGGGAATGACACGCTGATTGGCAGCGCGAATGACGACCTATTGAATGGCGGGAAAGGTAATGACATCCTCATCGGCGGGTCCGGCAACGACACGTTGATCGGTGGACCCGGTCACGACTTGCTATTCCGCGGTAGTGTCGATGACTTCCTAAACGGTAGGCACGGCAAGGACATTGATCGGTGGAACCGGGCGCGACCGACTCGATGGCGGCATTGGAATCAATAGGTAATCTAAGCGCGCGCCTACCGGATCGAGAAATACCGCCTGCAGGGCCAGTTCGCGGATCAACTGACCAAGACGAGCGCGGCGGATGTAGTATCAACGGCGATCCTTTATCGTGGCTGTCGGTCCCTGACGGCAGCCTTATGCGTGGCGACTTAGTCCCCGATCCCGTCCAGCCGATATCTTCTATGCTCTCGTTCCGGGGGTTGGTATTCTTCGCACCAGCAACTTCGGCAAACAGTGGGATCCGATCAATACCGTTGCCGCCACAGGCAGCAACATCTCCCGACATACCCAATACTGACAATTTCAAGCTCGCCGCTCACTTCAATGGAACTGGAAGTCAGGCCCTGTACCTGTGTCCGACACAGGCGCAGCTTGTTTTTCAGTGAATTTCCAGGTATCTTCAGGCCGTCGAAATGGCGTTTTGAGGCCGAAACTGCCTTTTCCGCGGGACTGAAAATCCATGTGTCGCCGGTTCGATTCCGGCTCTACCCATAAGCCTGAATTCCTGAAATGATCGGGATTTCAGGCTTTTCTTATTTTTGGCTCATGGCGTGCCACTGAGATTTCGCCACAGGGCGTGCGGCCATGCATAGCTGCCAGGCTTGACGAGGATGATTGGGCGCTGACTTTGACTCTCTGTCATCACGCCAACACCTGGGAGTTGCTGCGAAGGGCAAACCTTCAGCCGCGTCCAGCCCATTGCACTCAGAACCGCGGCAGCGGTGGCGCCGCCCTCCATGCAGAGAGTCGAAATCGGCTCGCGACTTAAAACATGCCGCACGGTGTCGGCCAGTATCCCTGCCAGAGCGGATGGCCGCTGGTCGGAAAGCCGTCCATCCCCGATCGCCGCCATCGCGATCCGTTTTGCGCTCAAAGCATCTACGATGCGCACCACCCAGTCTTCAATGATCGACGCCGTGTCGATCAGGTTTGAAATCGGCGCCTCGGGCATCAATACAACCGGAATCCCATTTTTCGTACACTGATCGGCGCAGTCTCCCCGCCAAGCCTGAAGACTTCCACAGCAAAACAGCGCGGGTAGTTGGAATGTGCCGTTTGAAGTCACCCGCTGCCGCGTGCCGGCCCGCACCTTCAGCACGGCCTGAAAGAAATCCACGCCACCCGCGGCAAGTGTAGTCTCATTGAGCCGTGCTGCGTGATGTCGAATGTCCGATTCGTTTTCAGTGTCTGGAATTTCGACCCTGTCCAGTATCGATTCCGATTCTCCCAGCAGTTTATGCACTTTCGAAGACCGGCGGGGATGATCGGGGTCGCTGCCGAAGGCACTTAATTCCAGAGGCATGTTATCCACGTAATACGCGCCGTCACGAATGACGCGGCCCCGTGATGGGTTGGCCGGCACAAGCAGAGCGGCGACAAGGCCCGCCACATTCAACATGCTTTCGATTTCGGCCCGCACATTGCCGCGTAGAACTGAGTCTGTCTTCTTAAAAATCCACCGCGGCTGCGCCCGGAGAAGGCTTCGACTGATATCCGCGACATTTCGCGCTGCATGGTCGGGCGGCATCGCCCGCGTATCGGTATCCACGCAGATCACCTCGGCATCGCTGGCCGGATCAAAAGTGGTGTGAACCTCCGCCGTGTACCCCATTGCCGCTGCTGCCGCCGCAAGCTCGGCGGCTCCCGTCAGATCGTCGGCGATTACCCCCACAATCATCTGCTCTCCATCTCGGGCCTACACAATGCCACCGCCACGCGTATCGCTTCATACAGGCTATTTGGATTGGCCTTTCCCTGCCATGCGATATCCAGCGCGGTGCCGTGATCCACGCTGGTACGAATCATCGGCAGCCCAAGCGTCACGTTCACCGCCTCATCAAACGCCAGCATCTTAAGTGGGATATGCCCCTGATCGTGATACATGCAGACAAATGCATCGGTGACGCGCCGCCGGCCCGGCAAAAATGCCGTGTCGGGCGGAAGTGGTCCGTCAATCGCGACTCCCCTCGCGCGCGCCGCTTCAATCGCCGGTACAATAAATCGCTCTTCCTCTCGATCTCCAAACAGACCACTCTCACCCGCATGCGGATTGAGCCCACATACCACCAGCTTCGGATCTCTGCCGCGCAGCCGCCGCATAAAAGTTGCCGTCAGCTCAATCACATCCAGCACCCGCGCGATGCTCAGCAAGCCCGGCACCTGCCCATACCCGACATGCACCGTCACAAAACTGCACGTCAATTCCGGCGACGTCAGCATCATGCACGCCCGCGTCGCCCCGGTTCGCTCGGCATAAATCTCCGTATGCCCGGGAAACTTCTCCCCCGCCGCCCGCAGCGCCTCCTTATGAATCGGCCCGGTAACCACCGCGTCCACTTCATGTGCCATCGCCGCCGTAATCGATCGCTCGATGTACGCAAACGCCGCTTGCCCCGTCACCCCATCCACATGTCCCGGCCGAATCTTCCCGGCATCCGCGATCGCACGAAGATCGAGAATGGCCGGTGTCGCAAGAGTCTCACACTCGACCGAGAATTCATCCGCCTCAATCACCCGCGCATTCACCGGAAGATTAAGTTGCCGCCCCACTCGTGCCAGCACCGAAGCATCCCCGAACACAATCGGCACGCACATCTCATTCACGCGTGCTTCAGCCAGCGCTCGAACACAAATCTCCGGCCCGATGCCTGCCGGATCGCCCATGGTAATCGCCACGCGCGGCCTCTTCGTTGCAACGCTCATGGCCGGGCCTCCGATACAAGCTTTCCTGGCTGAGGCACCGACTCATCCACGGTAATCGCCGCCGCTGCGCCCGCCCGACGTGCAACCCACGCCGTCAATAGAGGCACAAGAATCGCGGTTACCACAACACTCGCCGACACCAGAATTGCCGCGGATTTTGCCGCCTCGGCATACGCGGGGTTCGCCGCCGCCACGATCGCCGGCACCGCCGCCGCGTTTCCCGCGGTCGATGCCGCCGCCACGCCCGCAACGCCACTCCCCCCACTCAAGCGATCGACCACCCACAGCGCGCTTCCCGTGAACGCTACCGTAAAGACGCCGAGCAACAACCCAAGAATTCCCGCATGCCAGACATTTGAGGCGTCGATCGTCGTTCCCAGTGTGAACGAGAAAAACGGAATCAACACCGGAACGCCGCGCCCAAGAAACTCGCGCATTTTCGGATCAAGATTTCCCAGCACCATCCCCGCCACAAGCGGCAATACCGCGCCCACCATGGCCGGCCACGGGAAGCTCGACAATCCCGCGACGCCCAGTGTGACCATCGTCAGAAACGGCCCCGATTCCACCGACATCACCGAGTACGCCGCCGAGTCGCGTGTGCGCCCATACTGCCCCGTCAGCGCCATGTAGAGTCCACCGTTCGTATCGTTCACCGCCGCCACAACCGCCAGCGCCGAAAGTCCACCAAAGAATCCGCCGCTCACGCTGCCGTTCCCAAGTATTCTTCCAAGCATCACTGCACAGACGATCCCGCATCCAATCTTGGTCGCCAACAGCAAGCCGCCCTTCTTCAAAACATATGGCGTTGCTTCAAACGCAACGGTAGCTCCAACGCACACGTAAAAAACCGCCAGAATCGGTAGCGGATTCCCGAACAAAGCCCCGGAAAATGACCCCAGCAATTTAGGCGCACCTGGAAACAGATTCGCAAGCGCGCACCCGACCAGCAGCGGCACCACCATCATCCCGCCGGGGATTTGGTCGAAAGTGTCCTTGATCCGAATCGCCCGCATCATCTATCCGCGTATCATCGCGTCGGCGCAACCATTCCTACACTTTGGCCGCCGTCGCCCGCATCTGGCGGATCACAAAGTACGGCTGATTGTTCCACTCACTCTTAAGCCCTGGGTACAAGCCTGCCTTGGCCTCCGCATCCCGCAGTTCAAAATAATATTGCATCGCAAATGGCGACTGGGTGTATTCCGCAGGGATGATCGCCCGATACTCGCCCTTCTCGCCCGCCGTCATTTCAGTCGACTGAAACGTCTCCGCCTGATCCACATGCCGAAAGTAAAGCCGAGGCGCCGGCGCCTTACCGCCAGCCGCGCCAAGGCTCAGCGAGATTGCAATCGCCTTCCCACGCTCAAACGAACCCGGAGCGACATGCTCCACTTTGAAGTCCGCCCGCTTAGCAGGCTTCAACACCACCTCGATCATTACCGCGACTTTGTCCGATCCAACCGCTGCCGACGCGGCGGGCTGCTTTTCCTTCAGCCGCGTTTCCATGTCCGCGAGATCTCCATCGATCGCCGGCAACCGATCCTTCCAATGCCCATGCTGAAAATAGCCCGGGCCATAAGTGATCTCCGCGCGATAAACACCCGTCGCCCGATCCGCCAAATCCGCCCACGCCTGCCGCGCCGCCTTGTACTGCATCAGCGCCTCGGCCCCGGCAACCTCATCCCCCGTCTTTTCATGCAGTTCCCAGAGAATCCCCGCCCGAAGCTTCTGAGCAAAAAACAACCCCATCTGCGCGACAATGAACACATCCACTGCCATTCGCCGAAACGCCGGCGTGCGATCGTCTGTCCCCGCGGCCTTTGTCGCCGCCGCGAGCTGCACCGTCGCATCCCGCGCCAAACCTTCCAACCATGACGCCGCCTCGGCCGGCGTATATTTGGCGCTCCGCTCGCCCTTGATCAGCAGGTCCGCAAAATCACTGATCCGTGCAAAAAGCTGCGGATCGAGCGGGCTTACATTCCCAAATCGCTTCGGGCTGGGCGTATCGGCAAACGGATGCTTCCGGGCCGGATTCACGATCGGCATGTTATAAGAAAGCTCCACCCACCATGCCGTGTACGACGCCGACTGCGCATGCGCCGTCGTAACCAGCGGCAGAATCCGGCTCGCACTCCCCAGCGCCGCCTCCACCGCCGGCGCCGCCTTGCCGAAATCACTCCGCAAAACCCGCCGCCAAACCTCCGGCTGCGTCTGGGGGTTGTAAAGCATCCTCCCCCACAGCACGTAGCCGTAGCGATACTTCTCCCAGTCGTCCTTCGTCTTCAACGATTCATCCTCATACCCCTGCCGCCCGCCCGCCAGCCCCGACCCCATTCGACCTTTGAATGACATCGGCTCGAATAACTCCGCCCCATCGCTTCCACAGAAGCTCGATGTCCGCCCATACGCCGCCGCGAACACCGGATCACCCCACAGCAGCATCCGCTGCGTGCCTGGCCACATGCGATGCACGACATGGATCTTCCGGTCTTCCGTCAGCAAATCCGCATACCCATACCGGGTAAAGCTGCGCGACCCATTGCTCTGGGCGAAGAATCCCTTATCCGTTCGATCCGCCTTCGGCAGTTCCAGCGTGCGAATCGCTGTCTGCGCATAAGGCAGGCCCATGTGCTCCGCCCAGTACTTCGGCGCCAGCGTCACCGGCATGCCCGTCGCCAAGGCGATATCGATAATCTTCTGGTCGCTCCCCTTGGCGTGCATCTCAATTGGAATCTTCCGTCCCGCTTGCACGACTCCTTCAAACACAGTTTTCCAGAAGTCGTAGCTTCCCTCGGCAATCCCGCTTTCCCCATGAATCCGAAATGTCAGCCCAGACACATTCGGACACGCCTTCAGCAGCGCCGCCAGCGCATCCCGGCAGTAGCTCGCGTGATTGTCCGAAGAGAGCCCTTCAATCGGATAGTTCACATCCGGGCTGTCGGCGAACACATACTGATGCCCCCACAATCCCAACTGAAAATCAATCCCGCGCGCCGCACACTCATCCCCGATAAATCGCATCATCACCAGATTGTTATCGCGCTCGGCGTCCGGCAATCCCTTTGCCCGAACCTCATAGCCCGGCACGGTCAGCAAAAACGGATATGGAAAATAAAAGTACGAATCCTTGATCCGATTCGAAGTGTCATACCCCAGCCCCAGCGCCAGGTGAAACCGGTTAAACCGCTGCGTCGCCAGCATGTCCAGATACCGCGTCCAGAATCCGCGGTCGTTGTACCAGGGCTTATCCTCCACATCGCTGCAAAACAGCCGTCCAATCCCGCGCACCACATTCGCCGGCTGCTCGATCACGGGATGCGTCCCGTTCAACGCCGCCAGCGCCAATTCCCCTCGAGCCACTCCATCCGCCAGATCCGTCAATGCATAACCCAATCCCCGCGCATCGGCCCCATACACCAGCAACAGCTTACGCCCGCCATCGCTCCCCGGCACGACCGCAAGCGAGTCCGCCGACTCCGGAAGCGTAACGCCCGCCGCACCAGCCAGCTTCCCCGCCATCGCGTTTGATTTGCCGGCAACGATCAGACAGATCGATCCTTCCGGCACATCTTCAAGTCGATGAGCCGTCCCCACGGGAACATTTCGCGCCGCCAGCGCATTGCGCAACTGCCTCACCGCCCATTGCGCCGCCGGGGCCGAGGCAACCGCATCGGCTGGGTCGCTCACAATCGCAACACTCTTGAACTTCACCCCGTCTTTGAGTTCGCCGCCCTCACCGGCTGGTCGGTCGGCGCACCCCGCCACAACCGCCCCTCCCGCCACACACCTCGCCGCCAAACCCGCCTGCTGCAAGAATTCACGTCGATTCATGGTCTCTCCATCCCCCAAATTCCAGATTTCGCCATATACCTTCCGCCGCAACGCCAACGACGCGAACAGCATACCCCACATGCATGCTTTTCCCCCAATCCCCGAGAAATCCGCGAATCACTGCACTCGCGTTTTTGTGTATGGTGTCGGCCGATGAACGACGAAGCGTCTAAGTTGCCGGCCCCTCCCGCGCCCGGCCCCGAGCCGCGCTGGCCCGCCATCATCGCGGCGTTTGCCGCGGTCGGCCTCTACGCCACCCTGCCTTCACAGCTGGCAGTCGGCCCCCGCTGGCTCCAGCCTTTGATCATCGGCGGGCTCGTCATTCCCGGCATCATCAGCCATCGAACCGGGTATCATGCGTTCAATACACTCTTCGGCTATCTCGCCACCGGCGCGATGACGCTGTTCATGGTCTGGTCCCTGGCCCTTCTGGTCAAAGCGCTCCCCTCCCACAAGGAGCAACCCGTGCTCCTGCTGCGGTCTGCCGTCGCTTTGTGGATCACCAATATTCTGGTCTTTGCCTTGTGGTACTGGCGCGTAGATGCCGGCGGCCCTCACGTCCGTCACAAGCGCTCCCCCGAAAACCCCAGCGCCTTTCTCTTCCCGCAGATGACTCTTCCGGAAGATTCGGAAGATGCCAAAACATGGTCCCCCGTCTTTATGGACTACTTGTTCCTCGCCTTCAACACGAGCACCGCATTTTCCCCAACCGACACACCCGTCCTATCACGCTGGGCCAAGGCCCTGACCATCGTCCAGGCCGTCATCTCACTTACGGTCATTGTGATTCTCGCGGCCCGAGGCGTGAATATGCTCTGACCGCACCCCTCACCCCGCCTGCGGCGCGTGCGGCTCCCGCGCGTCCCCCGCATATAGGTCCAGATAAAAATAAACCAGTTCCTTATCCCCGAACGTCTTCGTCCGGTAGTGGCGAAACTTGAATTGCTCGAAAAGTTTCAACGCTGGATCGCGTTCCATAAACGTATCGAGCGTCACCTTTAAATAATTTTGCTCCCGGCAAAACCGCACCGCTGTCTCCACCAGCGCCGTCCCGATGCCGCGCCGTCGATAATCGGGATGAACCCGCAGTCGCCGGATCTCGCCCACGCCCTCATCGTGGTGCTGCACGCCGATCATCCCGACGATCGGCCCATCCGCCTCGGCAACCCAGAAATGATTCCCGCTCTTCATGTACTCGCCGATGATATTGTCGATGTCCGCGGCGGTATCATTCTCGGAAAGCTTTCCCCCGATCAATCCCTGCTCATAAAGCTCCTGACACGCCGCCTGGTCCGCAACCCCAAAGCTGCGGATCGTTGCGGGGTTGTCATGATTAGCCACCATCTTGTCACATTGTAGCGGATACGCGTCCGGGAGGGGATGCGCATATCTATTTGCGATTTATCGGATTTGTTCATCTCGCGCTCAACTTCAAGCCAAATCCAGATTTGCCGCACTTGCGGAGCAACGGAGTTTCGATTCTCCTGCATCCCACTCAATTTTTTCGTCAACTTATGGTCAACATCGTCGTCTTAGATATATAATGGTTTGTGTACCGCATTCGTGCGGCACCACGTCTACTGGGACTGCCTGAACCAACTGCGGGATTTCGTCCGAAAAAGGCGGGACTGGTTAAAACGGGTGGGAAATCGATTGGAGCGTACTGTATGTCTGCGCCGGTAACCACAATGGGAAAAAAGTTCTGCTTCAAGTGTTCCCAGGAAGTCACTCATGCGCCACGCGTGAAGGACGAAGCCGGCAATTACTTCTGCGTGCCCTGCGGACAGGCCGAGGAAATCCAGCGCCTGCACGTGAAGGGTGGCATTTGTGGAGGCTGCGGCGAATCCTTCAGCAAATCCCAGCTCTTGGTCATCGGTGGCCAACAGCTCTGCCCCCGCTGCCGGAAAACCAAGTTCATGGACACCTCCGGTGCCCGCGAAGCCCGACGCCATTTCGTCAACACAATTAAATCCTTCTTCGGCCGCTAAATCTCTCAACAAACGCGCGGCCCGCTTGCCCTCTCTCCTTACGGAGAGGGCTGGGTGAGGGCCAATGCCGAGCACCGTTCTTCGCAAGCGGTCCTTTAACTTTTTTCAATCACGTCTATCCGTCTATCCCCGTTTGCGGAATCCACCCCATCCCGTAAGATCATCCGCACACCTTTTTTTGAGGAGGAAGCGGATGAAGAATTTCTCGAAACGCGGAGCCGGTGCGCTCGCGGCCATTGTTCTGATGCTCGTGTCCACGTCCGCACGGGCGATGGACAAGATCCCCGACGAATACAAAACCAACGGCTTCGCCGCCGGCTGCCAGGCCTACAGCTACAGCAAAGGCTTCACCGTTTTCGAGGCCATCCGTCTCACCAAAGAAGCCGGAGGGAAAGTCATCGAGCTCTTCCCGGGCCAGCTCATCAGCGACGACGACAAGAAACCCCTAAATCATACCGCAACCACCGAGACCGAGCTTGACCAGGTCAAAGCCGAACTGGCCAAGAACCACGTCCTCGCCGTCAACTATGGCGTCGTCACGCCCGGCGGCCGCGATGCCACTAAACGCAAAGCCGAGTGGCGCAAAGTCTTCGAATTCGCCAAGAAAATGGATCTGTACGGCGTCACCTCCGAGCCCGCCGCCGAAGACATGGACGAGATCGAAAAGCTCGTCAAGGAATTCGACATCCACTTCTGTATTCACGACCACCCCAAACAAGCCAACAACCCCAACTACAAGTTCTGGGACCCCAATTACGTGCTCTCCCTCGTCAAAGACCGCGACCCGCGTATGGGCTCCTGCGCCGATACCGGCCACTGGCTCAGCTCCGGCGTCGATCCCATCGAAGCCCTGAAAATCCTCAAAGGCCGCGTCATGAGCAGCCACCTCAAGGACCGCAACCAGAAAGGCATGCAACACCACGACGTCGCCTGGGGCAAAGGCGTTGGGCAGGTCAAGGAAGTCCTCGACGAACTGAAAGCCCAGGGCTTTGTCGGCAACATCAGCATCGAATACGAATCCGACATGGACCGCGATAAAGAAACCAACGCCCCCAAGAGCTACCCCGCCATTAAAGAATCCTTCGTCTTCCTCCAACACTACGGCCAAACCGCCCAACGCTAACGTTTTGGTCAATCGTATTCGCCTGACAAAGGGCACGTGCCAGCGCACGTGCCCTTCCTATTGGCAGAACATTCGCCATCTTTAGTGGGGCGGACATTCGTGTCGGCCCAAATCGGTGAGTGGGGGCATTCCTGCCCCCCGAACCGATTTGTAAAACCACCATGATTCAAACAATCCTCTCCACCCGCTACCATCCGCGCCAGCAAAATAACGAGGAAGTCGCATGCCCATCTCCCCATTAGCCGGCCAACCCGCACCCAAAGAATCCCTCATCAACGTCCCCCACCTCCTCTCCGAATACACGACCCGCAAACCCGACCTCTCCGACCCCCAGCAGCGCGTCAGCTTCGGCACGAGCGGCCACCGCGGTACACCCCTCGACGGCTCCTTCACCGAATCCCACATCCTCGCCATCACCCAGGCCCTATGCGATTATCGTAAATCCAACAACATCACCGGCCCGCTCTACATGGGCAAGGACACCCACGCCGCCTCTGCCCCCGCGCAGCAAACCGCCCTCGAAGTGCTCGCCGCCAACTGCGTCGAAACCATCATTCAGCAAAACGACGGCTTCACCCCCACACCGGTCATCTCCCACGCCATCCTCGCCTACAACCGCAACCGCAAAGACAACCTCGCCGACGGCATCGTCATCACCCCCTCCCACAATCCCCCCAAAGACGGCGGCTTCAAATACAACGCCACCAACGGCGGCCCCGCAGACGTCGATATCACCCAGTGGGTCCAGGACCGAGCGAACGAACTGCTCAAAGCCAATAACACCGGCGTCAAACGCGTCCCCTACCTTCAAGGCCTTAAGTCCCCGACCACCCACTCCTGCGATCTCGCCCAGCCGTATATTGACGACCTCGCCGCCGCCATCGACATGGACTCCATCCGCGACGCCAAACTAAAGATCGGCGTCGATCCCCTCGGCGGCGCAAGCCTCGCCTATTGGGACCCCATTCGCGAGCGCTACGACCTCGACATCACCGTCGTCAACAAATCCGTCGACCCCACCTTCTCCTTCATGACCCTCGATCACGATGGCCAGATCCGCATGGACTGCTCCAGCCCGTACGCCATGGCCAAGCTCATCGCCCTCAAGAACGATTACCGCGTCGCCTTCGGCAACGACCCCGACTCCGATCGTCACGGGATCGTCACCCCTTCCGCCGGCTTGCTCAATCCCAATCACTACCTCGCGGTTGCCGTCCAATACCTCTTCGTCAATCGCCCACAATGGGCGAAAACGACCGCCGTTGGAAAGACGCTGGTCAGCAGCGGCATCATCGATCGCGTCGCCGCGGCGCTCGGCCGAAAAGTTGTGGAGGTCCCCGTCGGCTTCAAATGGTTTGTCGATGGCCTCTTCACCGGCTCACTCGGTTTCGGCGGCGAAGAAAGCGCCGGTGCGAGCTTCCTCCGCCGCGATGGCAGCGTGTGGAGCACCGACAAAGACGGGATCCTCCTCGACCTCTTAGCCGCCGAAATCACCGCCCGCACGGCCAAAGACCCCGGCGAACATTTCCGCGCCATCGCCGCCCAATTCGGCACCCCCTACTACACCCGCGCCGACCAGGCCGCCACCCCCGCCCAAAAAGCAATCCTCAAGAAACTCTCGCCCGACCAGGTCAAAGAAAAAGAACTGGCGGGCGAAACCATCACCGCCAAACTCACCAACGCCCCCGGCAACAACGCCCCCATCGGAGGCCTCAAAGTAGTCGCCCCTAACGGCTGGTTCGCCGCCCGCCCGTCCGGCACGGAAAACGTCTACAAAATCTACGCCGAAAGCTTCAAGAGCCAGAACCACCTCACTCAAATCATGGACGAAGCCCGCGCCATCGTCGGTCGGGTCATCGGATAGTCGCCCTCTCCCGATCGGTCGCGACAGAATGTTCGCACGACGATCAGTGAAAATCCCTCGACCGCAACGCATATTCCGCGAACCACTCACTCAGATCATGCAGCCGCACCACCATCACGTGCTGCACTTTTCCCTGGCGTTCGACGTATCCATCGGCTTGCACCATCGACGCATTCCGCGCCGCTTGTCGATACAGCGCATACACATCGGGCCGGATGATCAGATTCGCAATCCCCGTTTCATCCTCGATCGTTTCGAACACAATGCCCTTGGCCGTCCCCGGCCGCTGGCGGATAATCACCAGCCCGGCCACCTTGATCCAGCTCCCATGCCGCCGCTGGCGCACCTCCGCGGCGGGCGTCACGCCGCGCTGGGCCAGCTCCTTTCGAACCAATTCCACCGGATGCCCCTTCAGCGATAACCCAGCCGACGTGTAATCGGCCTGAATCTCCTCCCCCATGCTCATGCCGGGCAGCATCGGCTCGGCCTCCCGCTTTGACCGCTTCGGATTCGAAAGCGGCCGGCGTTCCTCCGGCAGCGCCAACGTTTCCCACAACGCCATCCGGCGCGATCGCGGAATCGACCCAAACGCATCCGCCCCCGACAACCTCGAAATCGCCGCCACCGGCAACTCCGTCAGCGCATGAAATTCATCAATCGACTCATACGCGCCCGGCTCGCCCCGCGCCTGAACAATCTTCTGCCCAAATGCCTCGGCCAATCCCTTAATCATCCTCAACCCCAACCGCACCGCCGGCCCACCCAGTCCCCAGGTTTTCTTCCCGCCGTCTGCCTTTGCTTTTGTCGCGCGCCCTTCTTCCAGGGTGCAATCCCAATGGCTGTAATTCACATCCACCGCCCGAATTTCCACGCCGTGCTCCCGCGCATCGCGCACCAGTTGCGCTGGCGCATAAAAGCCCATGGGCTGGCTGTTCAACAGCGCACAGCAAAACGCCGCGGGGTAATACCGCTTCATCCAGCAGCTGGCGTAAACCAATAGCGCGAAGCTGGCCGCGTGGCTCTCGGGAAAACCATACTCGCCAAACCCCTTGATCTGATTGAAGCACCGCTCGGCGAACTCCTGCGTGTACCCATTGGCCAGCATCCCATCGATCATTTTCCGCTCGAATTTGTCGATGCTCCCGCTATGGCGCCACGCCGCCATCGCCCGCCGCAACTGATCCGCCTCCCCGGCAGTAAAACCCCCTGCCACCATCGCCACCTTCATCGCCTGTTCCTGAAACAGCGGCACGCCCAACGTCTTGCCCAGCACTTCTTCCAGCTCCGGCTTAGGGAAAACAACAGGTTCAATCCCATCCCGCCGCCGCAGATAAGGATGCACCATGTCCCCCTGAATAGGCCCGGGCCGGACGATCGCGACTTCGATGACAAGATCGTAGAACTTCTTAGGTTTCAAGCGGGGAAGCATGGACATCTGCGCCCGGCTCTCAATCTGAAACACGCCGATCGTGTCCGCATC
The DNA here is from genome assembly GCA_036794395.1 of Tepidisphaeraceae bacterium. Lineage (GTDB taxonomy): Bacteria > Planctomycetota > Phycisphaerae > Tepidisphaerales > Tepidisphaeraceae > DASXMX01. The sequence continues at coordinate 29,398 of DAIRGS010000006.1, forward strand.
GCTGATCATTTCGTAAACGCTGGGGTCTTCGGCAGGGATAGTGTGGAGTTGGATGGGAGATAAATGGAGAGGAATAGGTTTTGTTCCCTCTCCCCCCACGTAGGGAGCGGACCCCCGTGTCCGCCCTCTTATCCCCTCTCCCTCCGGGAGAGGGTTAGGGTGAGGGCGAATTCCAGGTTGCTCTGATTGGCCAATGAACGTCTCCTTTAACTCTCCCTCACCCCAGCCCTCTCCCAAAGGGAGAGGGGGCAAATGCTCCCCCTCCGTGCCTTCGTGCCTTCTATTCACCATTTTCAAACACTTCCCCAGCGCCGTCAGCATCCCCAGCGCCAACACATCCACCTTCAAGATCCCCACCGCATCAATATCATCCTTGTCCCATTCAATCACCGTCCGATCCTCCATCGAAGCATTTTCAATGGGAACCAATTCGCACAGCGGCCCGCGCGTCATCACCATCCCCCCCACGTGCTGGCTGAGATGTCGCGGGAAGCCGAGCACTTGCCGCGTCAGCTCAACGGTCAATCTCACCGCCCGATCTGTCGGGTCGAGCCCCGCTTCCCGAACCTGATCTTCCATCGGCGCCCCGCTGTGCCACCCTTCCAGCCGCTTGGCCAGCGAATCCACCGCATCCAGCCCCAGGCCCAGCGCCTTGCCCACATCGCGCACCGCCGAGCGGCCTCGGTAGCTGATCACCTCCGCCGTCATCCCCGCTCGCTCGCGGCCATACTTCTCGTAAAGGTATTGGAGGACTTCCTCCCGCCGCTCATGCTCAAAATCCACATCAATGTCCGGCGGCTCATCCCGCGCCGCGCTCACAAACCGCTCGAACAATACATCAATCCGATTCGGATCCACCGATGTCACCCCCAGGCAATAACACACCGCCGAATTAGCCGCCGACCCGCGCCCCTGGCATAGAATGTCCTGCGACCGTGCAAACCGAACCAGGTCATACACCGTCAAAAAATAGGGCTCGATCTTCAGTTGCTCGATCAACACCAGTTCATGTCTGACCTGCTCCCGGACTTTTTCCGGAAGCCCCTGCGGATACCGCTCGGTCGCTCCCGCCCACGTCAGCTCGGCCAGATACGATGTCGTCGTTTTCCCCTCCGGCACGATCTCATCCGGATATTCGTACTTCAGTTCATTTAGCGAAAATGTGCATTGCTCCGCTATCTCAACCGTTCGTCGCAATGCCGCCGGCAGGTCGTAAAAAAGCCGGTGCATTTCCTCCGGCGACTTAATGAACCGCTCGCCATTGGGAAACAGCCGAAACCCCGCCTCATGAATGGTGCATCCATGCCGCACGCATGTCAGCACGTCCTGAAGCGTGTGCCTGTGTGCATCGTGATAATGCACCTGATTCGTCGCCAGCAGCCGAATCCCCAGCGCCCGGCCAACCGCTTCCGCCTCCCGCAGCCGGATCACATCGCCCGGCCCATACAGCCGCGAAACCGCGATCGACACCCTTCTCCCAAACGCATCTTTTAATTTCCGCGCCGCGGCTTCAACTCCCTGAACCCCGGCATCGGCATCCTGTGGATCAATCCGCTGCGGAACCAGCGCCGCCAGCAACCCATTCGAGGCCCCCAGCAGATCCTCCAGATATAACGTACACGATCCCTTTTCCGCCCGGCGCTTCCCGGCAGTCAGCAGCCGGCAAAGCCCGGCATACCCGCCCCGATTCTCCACCCACACCAGCACATCCGGCGCATCGACAAATCGCAGCCGGGCCCCCACGCACAATTTAATCTTCGATTCCTTCGCCGCCTGATGCGCCCGCACAATCCCCGCGACACTGTTAATATCCGTCACCGCAATCGCCACATGCCCCAGCTCGGCTGCCCGATACACCAACTCATCCGGATGCGAAGCCCCCCGCAAAAACGAAAAATTCGACGTTACATCCAATTCAGCATACCCCCACGCCGAAGTTCCCCGAGGCGGAGAAGGCAGCATCGACGCCGCCGGATGAATCTTGGGATCAGGTGCTTCAGGCATGATTAATTCCGTGGCATGGGCTTCGGGCCCATGAACGACTTCCTTAATAAAAACTATTCGCCACGGAGGCACGGAGAACACGGAGATAACAATGTGATTATATAAATTACAACCACAACGAATATTCTATGTCGTCTCCGTGTCTCCTTGTCTCCTTGTCTCCTTGTCTCCGCGTCCGCATGTCTCCGTGTCGTGGTGAACCATGAATGGTCTGGTTCAGATTTCACTCAAACACCCCATGCAAAAACCACCGCCCGCTCTGCGCCACCCGAAACACCCAATACCTCCTCCCCCCCACATCCAGCACATCAAAGTAATCCCGCACCTTCCACCTCCCCTGCCACCACTGCCCGGTAATCCGCTCCGGCCCGCGCACATGAACCAGCCGGTGGACTTCCCTCCCTTCATCCGTAAACGAAACCGGCTCCCCCTCCCGACTCTCCGATGGCCGGACAATCACCCCAATCTCCCGCGGCTCGCGCAACAATCGCAAAGGCCGAAACACCTCCACCCCCCCACGTCGGCCGCGCAATCCTCCTACCCCCTCTCCCCCCGGGCCTGCACTGAGCTCGCCGAACGTGAGAGGGTTAGGGGGAGGGCGATTTCCAGGCACCTCCCCGCCCATGAACTCCATCCCTGCCTCTCCTTGTCTCCCCCTCTCCTTGTCTCCTTGTCTATTCCCACTCCCCCCGCCAACGTCCTCCCGAAACCGAAACGCACACTCCGGCAGATTCGATTCCACCAATTCCCCCCACTCCACGCATCGCTCCATGCGCGCACGCAATCGCTCCATCAGATGATCCAACTCCGCCGCATCCCGCTCCTCATCCCCTCCGATCAGCGCAACTTGCTCATCGCCCAATCGATCGGCCGAAGTCACCGCCACGCCCGCCGCGATAAATCCTTCGGAGGATTCCAACGTCTCCAGCACGCATGACACCAGCTTGAAGATTGCCGCTTCATCGCGGCTCGGCCTCACCAGCCGCACAACCTTCTCAACCACCGGCGAATAAGGCGGCCAAAACCGCAGCCGCAGTTCCCGCGCCCCCAGCCCGCGCACCGCCAATTGCCCCGCCACTTCCCGCACCAGCTCCCGCACCGCCAGCCCGATCGCATCCAGCGATTCAACCGCCCCCTCAAATTCCAGCGTCGCCTTGATGGCCGATCGCGGCACCAGGAACTTCACCGGCTCATCAACCCTCCCCAGCGCCTGATCGATCCGCAACAAAATCCCCGCCCCAAACCGCACCGCCAACTGATCCCGCGGCAACCCCAGTAACATCCCAATTGTCCGCACCCCTAACCCGCGCAACAACTCCGCCGTCGCTCCTTCCAGCCGCAACGCCTCGGGAGGCAACACCGACAAAGCACCGATCAAACACCCTTGCTCCTCCCAGAGAGTGTGAAGCTCCCCCCGAGCCGGAGTTTCATCGCAACGAAACGTTTCGGCTCGGCGGGAGCCTCGCCCTCCCGATTTGGGATTTGGGAGTGCGAGGCTCCCGCCGAGCGTCTTGCTTTTCGGGAGGGCGAGGCCACTGCTTTCAAGATCCTGCACGAAAGGATTTGCGGCTTGTCGCGGTAATAAACCTATCGACGAGCGAGGCCTTGTCCCCTCTCCCCCCGGGAGAGGGTTAGGGTGAGGGCGAATTCCAAGTTGCTCGGATTGGCCAATGAAAGTCTCTCTGAATTCCCCCTCACCCCAGCCCTCTCCCGAAGGGAGAGGGGGAAGAAGGCGATTCCGATCGATCACCATCTTTCCCTTCCCAAACGCCGCCAGCGCCCAAGCCGCTCCCACCGTAGGCGCAATCGCCACCAAAGCATGAATCCTCAACCTCGCCAGCGCCTCCCTCACCCGATTTCGAAAATCTTCCAAACTCCCAAACAATCTCTCCAATCCCGTCGCATCCAAAAACACCGAACAAGGCGGCTCCACCGCCACAAACGGGCTGAATCGCATCAGCCAATGCCCCAGCGCCTCCAGCGACCGAAGATCCGCCTCCGGTGTCGCCGGCAGATCGATTAATTCCGCGTGTCGAGCCCGCGCCGCCGCCAGCGGCATGCCCGGCCAAATCCCCTTTGGCGTTTCGGGGCTGACATGAATTACCGTCCGGCGATTCCCACTGGTTTCCACCAACACCACCGGCTTACCCCGTAGCTCGGGACGCCGCCGGCAAACTCGGTCGATCGGCCACCATCGCAGATGCACGCAAAGCACGTGTTTCACGGCTCACCTCAAGAAGAAGGACTTTCCCGGTCCGTCCTCCGTGACCGTGCAGAAGTTCAACCTGCCAGCGCTGCGCTCCCTCATCTCCCACCACCGGCTCAACCAGCCACCGCGTCGCCGCCGCGTACGGCACACTGCTGCCCGGCGACCATTCCCGCATCAACACCCCCACCCCGCCCCCGCGCTCCGCCGCCAGTTGCAGCCGCCGCGCCTCCACCTGCGAAAGCCGGCCCACCTCCGCCACCGTCGCGCTCACCCCCCGACACCGCATGCACTCGGCCAGCGCCCACAGTTGTTCCTTCCGCCCCGCGCATCGCAGCAACAGCAGCCGTCGCAGATCGATCCCCGCCGCGGAAAGTGCGGGTAAATACAGTTCCCGATCTGGATCGCTCCACACCACCGCCCCGCCGACGCCCCCCCCGGCCCCTCCGTTCCCACTGCTCTTCTGCGCCGCCCGCGCCAGCAGCAACGCAAACGTCGTCGGACACGGCGAAGACTTCCGCCACAACAGCTCATGCACCGCCCCTCCCTGCAATTCACCCCCCGGCGACATTTCATCCAACGCCTCCAGCCCCGTCCGCAACCCTCGGCTCTTACACCGCCCCTCCCCCTTCACTCCCCTGGCCGCCAACGCGCGCAACAACTCCTCTTTCCCCCCCACCGTCAACGCATTGATCACATCCTTTCTAATGTTCGCATTATGTTATGGTAGTGAAAAAACGCCAGTCCGATCAACGGGCAAGCTTGGAGATTTGTTTAATGCTGATGCGACCGCCGTGACACGGCCTTCCAGCCCGTGTTGGCGGCGTGCCGACTCGGAATTCTCCAATTTCCGCAATTCGGCCAAACCGCGTTTCACGCACGAGACAGATCGAAACGGGGACGCAGCTAGTTTTAAAAACTAGCTGCGTCCCCGTTTCGATCGGAGCGCCCCAAGTTTGTTTAATGGTGATTTGACCTATCCCAATTTACGTATCGCCTTAATGGAACTCATCGCGCAATCGCTCTATCCACAAACGAATGGGGGGAGATAGGACTGACGTGAGATTTATGGCGTGCCAGCTTTCCCCTTCGGAGTACCGAAGGGCCGCTGCTCACGGTGGTATTGAAAGTACCCTCCCTTGTCTGAGGATTTGCAAGGAAAGTTCCATGACATTCGCCCGCGAATCTCCGGCCGTCTGCGCGGCAGCAAGGACCACGCCGAGCGTTTTCACCGTGCGATCACCTCGCCCAATTCCCGCTCCCGCTCCACCACATCCCCCAACATCAAGTTTCCCTTGCTCTCTTCCACCCAGAGAGCAAGGGAAACGACAAACACCACACACGTGAGCGGATCGCAGTCCGTAGCGCAGCGGAAGCAATGGACATGACGCGGGCAAGGCAAACCCCTCTCCAAATACCAGGTCATCCCAAGCCCGCGGCATGGCCGTTGATCCCGCGACGCAGGACGGAGAGCAGCGGCCTCCAACAAAGGAACCCGCTGATCAATACTGCCCAACACAACCGCATCGCGAAGCGCTTCCTTATCCTCTTTCGCCCAAGAGCAAGGGCAGCCAAAACACCACCGTGAGCAGCGGCCCTGGTACTCCAGGGGAAAGCTGGCACGCCGTAACGCTCAACGTCAGTCCTATCTCCCCAAATCTTCTCTGCATTCCTCAATGACAAGAAAAATGTCCCAGAGCGAATGGAATGATCTCAACCCACTTAACACCGTCCATTTGGACCCACTCCCAATCCACGATATCGTTCCCAAATAGTTCACTCTCTGCGGAGCCAACAATGAAAAAACAACTCGCCGCGATCATCACCTTTCTCTGCATCTTCTCCACACACCCTACGTATGCCGCCGATCTCACTCTCCGCTACGACCACCCCGCCCCCCAAACCCAGGCCGGCTGGGAACAACAATCTCTCCCCATCGGCAACGGCCGGCTCGGCGGCAGCTTCTTCGGCGGCCTCGCCTCCGAACGCCTGCTCATCAACGAAATCACACTCTGGACCGGAAGCGAATTCGTTCACGGCAACTACCAGGCCTTCGCCAACCTCGACATCTCCCTACCCGGCCACGACGCCAACGCCACCGGCTACTCCCGCGAACTCGACCTCCAAACCGCAACCGGCCGCATCTCCTACAAAAAGGACGGAGTCACCTACCGCCGCGAATTCTTCGCCTCGCATCCCGATCAAGTCGTCGTCATCCACCTCACCGCCGACAAGCCCGGCTCATACACCGGCACGATCAAACTCGCCGATCTCCATAACGCCGCCACCTCGGTTTCCAACAACAACATCCTCACCGCCGCCGGCCATCTCCCCGCCGCCCAGGCGCCAGCCGCTCGCGGCCGACGCGGCGCAGCGCCCGCTCCCGCCCCCGAACCTTCAAGTAGCCCCACAACGGCCTACGAATCCCAGGCCACGGTCATCAATGAGGGCGGAACGCTGACCGCATCCAGCAACACCGTCGATTTCAAAAACTGCGATTCTCTCACGATCCTTCTGGCCGCCGGCACAGACTACATCCCCGACTATTCCAAATCCTTCCATGGCGAACCGCCTCACGCCAAGGTCACGGCTCAACTCCAATCCGCCATGGCCAAGTCCCCTCAAAGCCTGCTTGATGCGCATCTGAAGGATTACCAATCACTTTTTGCCCGCGTCGATCTCAATCTCGGGCAAACCGCACCCGATCGCCTCGCTCTCCCCACCGACAAACGCCTCGAATCCTACACCGCCCAAGGCAACGATCCCGGCCTCGAAGCCCTCTTCTTCCAGTATGGCCGGTACCTCACCATCGCCAGTTCGCGCGATTCTCTCCCCTCCAATCTCCAGGGCCTCTGGACCGGCAACAATTCCCCACCCTGGGGCGCCGACTACCACACCAACATCAACATCCAGATGAACTACTGGCCCGCCGAGCCGGCCAATCTCTCGGAATGCACGCAGCCGCTGTTCAATTTCGTGCAGGCGCAAATCCCCGCCTATCGCAAGAACGTCGCCGACACTGCAATGCTGGCCCTCGCCAAAGCCGCCGCGCCCGCGCCGCCGCCGCCTTCAACACGACCCGCGCGCGCTGGCCGGGCGAATGCCACGCCCACCGAAACCTTCCTCTCCCCCACCACCGGCAAGCCCGTACGCGGCTGGACCGTTCGCACCGAATCCAACCCCTACGGCTTCATGAGCTACACCTGGAACAAGACCGGCAACGCGTGGTACGCCCAGCATTTCTGGGAACACTACGCCTTCACACAAGACAAGGATTTTCTAAACAACGTCGCCTACCCCGTCATGAAAGAAGTCTGCCAGTTCTGGGAAGACGATCTCAAAACCCTACCCGATGGCCGTCTCGTCGCCCCCAACGGCTGGTCACCCGAGCACGGCCCCATCGAAGATGGCGTGAGCTACGATCAGGAGCTCATCTGGGATCTTTTCGACAACACCGTTCACGCCGCCGACGCCCTCGGAATCGACAAAGAATTCCGCGACCACATCGCCGCCCTGCGCGATCATCTCGCCATGCCCGGCATCGGCTCTTGGGGTCAGCTCCTGGAATGGATGAACGAAAAACACGAGAACGAGCTCGACACCCCCAAAGACACCCACCGCCACGTCTCCCACCTCTTCGGCCTCTACCCCGGCCACCAGATCTCCACCCAAACCCCCGAACTACTCAACGCCGCCAGGCTCACCCTCAAAGCCCGTGGTGACGCCGGCACCGGCTGGTCCATGGCCTGGAAAATCGCCTACTGGGCACGCCTCCTTGATGGCGATCACGCCCACAAAATGCTCCGCGGCCAACTCGCCGTCCCAGGCTACGCCGCGAAGCTCGAAAAAATCGCCCCCGGCTTCGACTCCAACGGCGGCACCTTCCCCAACCTCTGGGACGCCCATCCCCCTTTCCAGATCGACGGCAACTTCGGCGCCACCGCCGCCATCTGCGAACTGCTCCTCCAGTCCCAAACCAACGAAATCCGCCTCCTCCCCGCCCTCCCAAGCGATTGGCCCACCGGCTCAGTCAAAGGCCTCCGCGCCCGAGGCAATTTCCAAATCGACGAATCCTGGTCCAACGGAAAACTAACCTCGGCGACAATCACCGCCCCCAAAGGCGGCCACGCGAGATTCCGCTACAACGATTCGAGCGTAGAACTAACACTCAAACCTGGAGAATCGATTCAGGTCGATCTGGCATTAAAGCTTCGGCGCTCATGAAGACAAATGCGTTTAGCCGCGGATGACGCCGATGGCCGCGGATAAAACACAATGCCAAGAACTTCCGATAGTGCAATCAACTGGGAGATCGAGGCTCCGGCCGAGCCGCTTTTTTTGCGAAAGCCATAACTAAAGGACTGTGCGGAATCACGCGCCACCGACTCAATTCACCCTGCTCCGCGCCCACCCCAAAAGCCGCATCCCATCGCGCAAAGCCCCCACGCCGGGGTATAGCGGTACCCCGGCGCCACCCCGGCTTCTCAGACCGCTGCAATTCGCCTCGCCAAACCACCGCGATACCAATTTCGCCTGCCGCCAAGATGCCGGATCAGGCCGAATCACGCACGATCATTTAGGCAAAACTTTCTCCCCCTCCAGCAACGGCCTTTTCTTTCTTCATCTGCGGCCATCTGCGCAATCTGCGGCTAAACCTCTTCCTCCAGAGCATCTGCGGCGACTACACATCCAAACGTATCTGGGCCATCACCCAAAAAGATCGCGCCCTCACCAGCATCCACCAGATCGCCCTCTGCCCCCAATCCATCTCCAGCTTCGCAATGGACGAAACAGGAGAGCTCTACGCCGTCGGATACGAAGGCAATATCTATCGCATTGATCTAAGTACCGCTGAATTTCATCCCCAATGACGCCGGGAGCAAGCCAACAACTCACGTTCATGGCGAAACCGGCCCCACGGTCACGTGGTCTTTGGCCAATTTCTTCGTCCAAAGCGCCAGTTCGTCATCCACCGTTTTCGCGGTGATCAGGCCAGGCCAGCGGATATTATCTTTCCAACGCGCGGCATCCGGCGTCCACCAGTCGTGCCGTTGGCCGGCCTGCATCCAGCCCACGCGATTGGCGAAACCGCCATTATCTGAAAAGCCCTTGGGAATCTTCGCCCGCTTTTTATTGCTGTCCCATACATAGATGCCCACATTTTGTGCCGGTAGTGGGGTTCCATCGGGAAGCACCCCTGTGGAAAGAATACGATTGTGGTGCATGGTGCAATGCGAGCCGGCCGAAATGGCCATGCCGTAGTTGGTGGTATTAATCACCTGGTTATTAAATGCCACCACATATTCGCTTCCGCCATCCGGCGTGTCAGCCATCCCATCGCCCAGCATGATGCCCCCGCCCGAGTAGTCGGCCGAGAGCGGGTTGGCCGGGTACGCGCCGTTGATGAAATTATCGTGGATGCGAATAGGGCTGGCCTTGGTGCCGCTGCTTTTGTAGATGCTGATGTTGTCTTCCACCGCGCTTTTGCCCGGATCATTGGTGACCTGGTTCCAGGCAATTTCGATATTCGGCACGTGCTGTACCTGATCAAGCTGCACGAATTGCACGGCATCAACGTCAGCCTGAAAACCCCCCGCCCCATCGCTGTGCCGGCCATCAATATTATGTACGCGGTTGGCCAATACACGCACGGTAGTCTCGGCCTTCGGGCTGCCGGAATAGGTCAGCAAATAGATGCCGGCCGTCTGCTCCAAGTCGTTGTTTTCAATGACAATGCTGTCGAACGACTCGGCAGTTAAAAAACGCCCGGTAGACTTCCCGGCCAAATTCAGATTCACGCCCGTTCCGTGCGTATTTCGAACGGTTACTTTGACGTGTTCCACCGAGGCTGCAATGAGCGGCCCTGGGCCTGTTAACGTTGAGTTCTCAATGAGCACTGGTTCAGCAGTGGCGATGACGATAACGGGCACCGCAGGGTCGTTGCTGGTCCATTGGCCGGAATAAGTGCCTGCCTCGCTAATCGTTAATGCACCGCCACTTGCGCCTGCCCCGCGCGCTAGACCAGAAGGCAGAAATGCCCAGGCCAGAACCAGCGAGAACAGTGCCTGCACGAGTCGCTTCAAAAGTCACCTTTCGCCGGGCCAAAATGGACTGCCATTTTTGATTGTACCACGTGGTTATCGGATGTACCCTAGCAACTATTGGGAAGGCGGATTGCGGCAGCTTCTCTCGGGCCGCACAATCCCGCCAGGTTACCTTGATTGTCATATTCCAAGAAGTTTGGGATGGGCCTGCTGACCCGTTTTCCGTCCTCGGCTCGAAACCAGGTGTAAGTTACTTGTTCTCTAGCCAGAAGTGAGAAGGGGTCGTTGGCCACACCAGGAAAGATACGGCGAAGCGTTAATGACAGACGCGTTTGCCGTGATGTAAAGGGAAGTGAAATGCCCAGGCTTACTCTCGGCGGTGGTTTGCGCACAGTCCGCATAATTCGCAACGAGGTCGAATCGCTCGAAAATCGCAGGATGCTCGCGGCGCATATCGCCGGCAGCTCGACTGTCTATGCGACGATTCAAGCGGCAGTCGATGCCGCCTCGCCCGGTGCGACTATCAATGTAGACGCCGGTAACTACAAAGAACTGGTCACCGTCGGTAAGACGCTGACGATTCGTGGCGCTCAGGCCGGCGTCGACGCGCGCAGCAATACGCGGCTTTCAGGTGCCTCCGAATCGATCATCACCGGACAGGGTTCGGGAACGGCGGTCAGTTCCTCTTTCAAAATCATCGCCAACGATGTGACGATTGACGGATTCACCGTTCAGGGCACGACCAGCGCCAACTCCACCGGCGGCATCGTCCTCGGTCCGAATATCGCCGGCGCGCATATTCTCGACAACATCGTTCAGAACAACGTCGCGGGCATGGTGCTTTCAAATAACAGCACCACGGATGCCGCCGTCATCCAGCACAACGTCTTCCGCAATAACAACAATGACGGCGCCAACGGCGGCCGCGGCATCTACACCGACGAATCGTTTTTCGGCTCCAAGCTGACCAACGTCACCATCGACGGCAACTCCTTCCAGCGCAATCAAGGCGGAAATGGGACAACCGGCTTTGAAGCTGCCGTCGCCATCGAAACCAGCGGCGTCGGAATAACCACCAATCTCCGCATCACCAACAACACCTTCGATAACAACGGAAAGGCCACCCTTTTCTTCCATACCACCGGCGTCACCATCACCGGCAACGTGATAACCAACCAGCAGGACCAGTGGAGCGGACACCTCCGGTTCGAAGGTGACGACCACACCGTCACGATCAAGAACAACACGTTCTACGATAACTCTGGCCCCGCGGTCGCCATCGACTCCAAGGGCGTCCCCGGGGATAGCTCCGGTTTCGTTATCACCAACAACAACTTCTACGGCAACTCTTACGCGTACAGCGACAAGATCGCCGTCATCGTCAACGACAACAACTACACCGGCACACTTGACGCGCGCAACAACTACTGGGGCAGCGCCTCGGGCCCAAGCGGTGATGGATCGGGCACCGGCGATGCGGTCTGGGGCAACGGCCACGTCGTTTCTGGTGCCGAATGGGTGACTCAAGCCGGCGGAAACGCCCTGTTCTCACCCTGGAGCACCACCCCCAATGGCTCTCTCGATACGCCTTACTGGGGAACGCCTTCAGTCACCGGCGCAAAAATTCAGGCCGAGGAATACAACCAGGGCGGCATCAACAACGCCTACTTCACCACCGGCACAAACACCGCCGGGTACTACCGCGACGCCGAAGGCATCAACATCGAACAAACCGCCGATGGCGGCACAGGGTTCGACGTTGCTAATTCCAAGGCAACCGACTGGCTTGATTATGTGGTGAATGTCGCGGCCGCCGGCACCTACGAATTCGATTTCCGCGTCGCCAACGGTCAAACCACCGCCGGCACCTTCCACGTCAATGTCGATGGAACCAACGCCACCGGCGCTATCTCCATCCCCGCCACCGGCGGCTGGCAGACCTGGCAGACCATCGCCAAGACCGGCATCAATCTCACCGCCGGAATCCACACCCTCCGCATCGCCTACGACACCAACGGCAGCAGTGGCAGCGCCGGCAGCATGAACTGGTTCCAGCTCGTCAATACCTCGATCGCCCCCGTCCCCGCCGCTCCGAGCAATCTCGCGGCAACGCCGACTTCAACTTCGCAAATCAATCTGACTTGGGTCAACAACGCCACCAATCAGACCGGTTTCGAAATCGATCGTTCCAGCGATGGCGTGACCTTCACGCTTCTGAAAAACGTCGCCGCCAACGTAACAACCTACAGCGACACCGGCCTCTCCCCCAGCACGACCTACTTCTACCGCGTCGAGGCGACCAACGCCGCTGGGTCCTCACTAAGCTCAAACATTGCCAGCGCCACCACGCTGGTCGTGCCTTCCACGTCCGTGAACCTGAGCACGCTCCCCTGGGTCAGCGCCACGACAGGGTATGGCACCATCCAGAAAAACCTGACCGTCAATGGAAACCCGCTCAAGCTTCGCGGCCAAACTTACGCCACCGGCATCGGAGCCCACGCGGTTTCGCAGATCGTCTACAACCTGGCTGGCCAGTACATCGGCTTTGTCTCCGATGTCGGCGTTGATGACGAAGTAAACGGAAACGGCTCGATCGACTTCCAGGTGATCGGCGATGGAAAAGTGCTGTTCGACAGCGGAATCGTCACCGGAACCAGCGCCGCCGTTCACATCAACGTGAACGTAACCGGCGTTCAGACACTCACGCTTGTGGCAACCAACGGGATTCCGGGCTCGATCGACTACGATCATGCGGATTGGGCCGGGGCGCAGCTCCAGGTGCCTTCGAATGTGCCGCCGACCGCTCCCGCTACGCTGATCTCCACGCCGGTTTCTTCTTCGCAGATCAATCTCACCTGGGCCAATACCTCGGCCGGTCAGAGTTCGATCACGATCCAGCGGTCGACGGATAACATCAACTTCACCAACGTCACCACGACCGTGGCCGGCAACGCCACCAGCTATTCAGACACCGGGCTGGCGGCATCAACAACCTACTACTACCGCATCTTCGCGGTGAACTCCTTCGGTACGTCCCCGGCCTCCAACACCGCCAGCGGTGCGACGCTCGCCGCCAATGCCACAACCACCTACCTCAGCGATCTGACCTGGACCAGCGCAACCGTTGGCTGGGGCACGATCCAGAAAAACCTGAGCATCAAGGGCAACCCAATCACGCTCCGCGGGACAACCTACACCAAGGGCATCGGCACGCACGCCGATTCGACGATCATCTACAACCTGGCCGGCAAGTACACCACGTTCCTCTCCGACATCGGCATCGACGATGAAGTGAACGGCCAGGGCTCCGTCGTCTTCAAGATCATCGGCGATGGCGTAACGCTCTACACCAGCCCCACCATCACCGGCGCCAGCGCCGTGCCCCACGTGTCGGTCAGCGTCGCCGGCGTGCAACAGCTTTCCCTCCTCGTGACTACGACCACCCCAGGGAACATTGATTACGACCATGGCGACTGGGCCAACGCCCGCCTTCTTTCGTAACAATTCACTTCGACTTCAGTCCAACGCCGCTTGCGGCTTCGCGAACAAAAATCCGCGAAGCCGCAAGCGTTTTCTGGCGCACCACTTTTCCTTGCAAGTAAGAATGACGCGCCCCTGCACGACTAAACCCTGTCCAGACTCAAGTCGTGTTGAGATTCCTATCCATCTCGATCTCCGCCCTTTCGCTGCTGCTCTACGTAGCAACGGTGGCGCTGTGGGTCAGAAGCTATTCCCATTGGGATGGCCTGTATCGCTCCCCTACCGCCGACACCACCGGCATCACCATCATGTCCGCCAAGGGAAGTTTTGTCCTCGCGATCGTTGGTGACAAAGCGCTATCACCATGGCGTCCTGCTGAATGGAGCATCGAATCTCAGGATGTCCGAGATATCAATAACGACAATATCGCGTGGAAACAACGGATCCTCGGCTTCGGCTGGGGCAAAAAACCAAGGTCGTGGGACCCATCATTCCTGGAGTATTTTCTGTTGCTTCCGGATTGGGTTGTCCTGGCGATTTCCTTGGCAACGTTCCTTCGGCTCTTCCCAATGCATATTCACCGAAAGCTCGCCTCGACTTGCCGCCAATGCCACTACAACCTCACCGGCAACACCAGCGGCGTCTGCCCCAAGTGCGGCACCGCGATCGCGTCGAAAAAGAGGGACACCGCACCTTTATGGTGCGGAGGCTAAGGGGGACACCGCACCTTTATTGAAGGGGGGCACTGAAGGGGGACACTGCACCTTTATTGAAAGTCCAAGCAATTTTCCTATGGTGTGGTACATGCCAAGACGCCCACGGCGGTTGATGGACAACGGGGTCTACCACGTCCTCAACCGCGGTAATTGCCGGATGGAGATCTTCGCCAAGTCAGGCGATTTCGCCGCGTTCGTCAAATTACTGGAGGAAGGCCGCCAACGAACGGAGATGCGCATCCTGGCATATTGCCTGATGCACAATCACTGGCACCTTGCCATCAGGCCGCGTCGAGGCGCGGACATCTCGCGGTTTATGGGATGGATCTGCACAACGCATGTCCGCCGGTGGCGCGAATATCGCGGGAACAGCGGTGAGGGACATCTGTATCAGGGCCGTTTCAAGGATTTTCCGGTGCAAACCGACAGGCATCTTCTGAACGTGTTGAGATATGTCGAAGGCAATCCGCTGAGGGCGGGAATCGTTCGCCGCGCGGAAGACTGGCCTTGGTCGAGCCTCGGCCGACACGCGGGCGCAGGTGGAATGAGCGTTCAACTTGAGCCTTGGCCCGTACCCCGGCCACGCAACTGGCTGGCGCTCGTAAACCAGTCCCTGAACGACGAGCATCTCGCCCAACTCCGCACGAGCATCAACCGCGGCCGACCCTTTGGCGAAAATAACTGGGTCGCGCGCACTGCCAAGCGCCTCAGCCTGGAAAGCACCATTCGAGACCCCTGGCGACCCAAATCGCTGCCCCCCCCCCGCCACCGCGTTGAACTCTTGACCCGGATGAATAAGCAGCAGTGTCCCCCTTCTCGCTAACCACCGCGAAGCCGCTGGTGTTTAAAGGGGGGCTCGTGAATCAAACTCATCAAGGACCCACGGCCGCCCCCACCAGTGCGCCACCGATGGCCAGAGGAATCGGACAAATCAGATACATCGCCACCAAATAATCCCGACCCACCCAATGCTTCAAAGTAATGACAAATGCTATCGCAAGCCCGACGAATATTCCCACCCCCGCGCCAACCGTCGCGCCCGGCTTCGAACCCTTTTCGATCTGCCTCGCCAGAACCCTGCCAACCAGTTTGATCAGATAATTCACGCCGACCCTCCACCTGCTCGCGCGCGACGGCCACCTGCCATCCGCTCAAGCCTGATTCCAGTCCTTCGTGCCCGATTTTGCCACATTGCGTTAATACATATTTCCAAAGAATTGTCGACCGGCCTGCGACAGAATCGTCGTGATTCCTCAATCGCGCGACGACTCAAAAAGCAGCCATCCCAGGTCCGCCGGATTGTCTGTTCCGAGATTCAAGCGGTACGTCGACGGATGGGATGGGCGCCAGGCTTCGCGTGCTCCCTTTCCCTGGACCTGTACGTCGATTCGGAGCGGATGTAGTGGTCCGGCGTCGGGGCCGATGCGGGCGAAAGGAATTCGAAGGGCAACACGCCACCCGTCGGGGCCGCTGGCGGAGCGCCCTTCGACAGTCTGAGTGGCCACCGAGTCTGGGAGTTCGGCGAGCGGCTCGGCGCCGGGGACGTAGAGGAACTGCTTGCTGGGCCAAAGACGGCGGGGCTCGATCTTGACCAGCACATGGCCCGGAGGTGCGCCGCCTGGCGGGCCGGAGATGATAATGAACAGGGCGTCGCCGTCGTAGGTCGCGCCCCAGCGCCGGGTGGGACCCAACGATTGCCAATCGAGAGCTGGCGGAGGGATCAACTCGCGGCTCGACCAGAGTGCCGCGCCGCCGGGCACGGCCCGCGCGATGGCCCCTTGCGGCTGGCGACCCGTGTACTCGGGAAAGAGCGGCTTGCCGCTGCGAATGACCCGCTCAAGAGCCGGCACGTCATCGGCGATGACCGTTCGAAGCTGCCGCATGCGCCAGCGGATCTTCTCGGGAAAATACTTGTATCCTTCGGCCTCGGAATGGAAGCCGAGGCGCGAGTCGCGCTCGCAAAGTATCAGGAGTTGCTCATCAAGGCCCAGTTCCTCGCGGATGATGCCCGCGAGGCCGGCCAGCATGTCAAGGCGGTCGGGGCCTTCCGCCCGCAGCATCCTTTCGCGGAGCTGGTAGAAGCGGAGGATGTTGTAGCCGCTGCGAAACTGGATACCCAGGGCGCGGGCCACGCCGATGTCCCGGAGCCGCGCGGGTTCGTTCTGGAAGCGCGGCTCGATCGGGCGAAGGATTTCGACGCCCTGATCCCAGGAGGCGCTCATGCGCCGGGTGAGCTCGACGACTTGGTCGAGGGCCAGTACATCCAGGATGCATTCGCCGATACGATCGCCGCTGGGCGGCCAGGGCATGCGCGTCTCGGTGGAAGCCAGGAGCCAGGTCGGGGCCAGGGGTGCATCCTGCGGCCGGAGGTGAAGCGGCCAGACCGGGCCGTCGTGCATCGGGCCGTAGTACTGGAAGAGAATGCTAAGGGGATAGTTCTCATAGCCTTCGCTGAAGCGCTTCCAGGCCCGGACCACGGTGGGCGCTTCCTTCTCTCCCCAGTCAATGGCGGCGAGGGTTTGGAGGAAGGTGTTCTCATCATTGGGAAAGGGTTCCATCGAGAGCATCCCGGCGGCTTTGTTCATGAGGCCGGGGTAGTTGCCGAAGTACCAGCACAGCATCGTGTGGGAAACTCCCAGACGCCTCATTTCTGAGAACTTACGATACAGCAGTGACGGAACGGGAACTTCGGGAACAGTGGCCACTTCATGTGAGGACGCGGTCTGAATCTTCGCGGAAATCGCAGTGCCGGCCACCTTCGCGAGTGTGGCGATTCGGTCAAAACGGGGACTCGGGCCCGGATTCGAGATCCAATAATCGCCGCCGACCAGTTCCTTCCCAAACTCGGTCCGTCGAACGCCCGATTCGAAGTTGAACTGAAGAATCACGCCGGCCGGAGTATGAGCGGGGATTTCATACACCCAGTCGGCCAGGTCGCTGCCCCGCCGGCCCGTGGACTGCGGCATATAGAGCCAACTGATCAATTCGGCCTCGGGGGCGGCATCGTGCATGCCGCGCTGCATCGCCGAGAGCGACTCGTGAAGGATTTCCCACGGCGCTTTCCCCGAGCACCGGGGGCAATCGATATGCCCTTCACCCATGGCGGTGAGGGCGCTGAGGCAGGTCGTGGGTCGCTCGCCGTGCGAGATGTTAATCAGGCCTCCAAGCTCGGGCACGCCCTTGAAGATCGTGTTGACCGATTCGTAGAGGTATTGCCGGGCGGCGTCGCTAAACGGGCAGAAGGCATGACGCCCGCCGCCGACGGTCGCGCCGGCTAATTCGGGATGGTCCTTAAGAATCGGATCGTCAGGAGCCCATGCGTGCGGCTCGATGCACAATAAGTAGATGCGAATTCCATAGCGCAGGCACGCGTTTACCGTCTTGCGCAGCTTGGCCAGGCGCCTGGCGGCGTCGCGACCTGCGTCGGGAGTGAGGCTCGTGGAAACCAGATCGCGAAACTCGACGGTCAACCACAGCCCATTGATCCCCTCGTGAGCGAGGCGGTTGAGGTATTGCCCGGGATAATAATCCACATCATCCATCAACTCGTCGCGCAGCCTGGGCGGCCGCTTGATGGGCCCGAAGAAGCAGCGTGAAATCCGCCGGTGGATAATGGGGCGCTGCTCCACGGAGCCAAGCATCAGATAAGGGCCGCGTGCTCGGAGCAGAGTGTCCTCAAGATGGAAGATCGCCCGCCGAAGCCCCTCAGCATCGGCGGCAAGAAGGCGGCATGCCCGCGGGCCAACCTCCAAGCGAAATGCCTCGGGGCCCAGGTCCCGTGCCGTGGCGGTTTCGATTGTGTAGCCGCCCTCCGCGGTCGCCACATTGCCCGCGGCCAGGAAGCTTTTCAGATCCTCGTACGCGGTTGCGAGCCTTCCCCCAGGGTCGGCGAATCCCGCCTGGATCCGCACGCCGCCGGACAGATCGGCATGCGGCACATCGGGCTGATTCGATCCCCAAACAAGCCGATCCCACATCGGCGCCTTGAGGTCCTCAATAAACCGCCAACGATCCTCGCCCGGCTGCGCGGGCACCGCATCATCCTGTCCGACAAACGGACGGGTCACCTCCGGCACGGGGGCTTTTGCGCACCCGAATGGCAGGAGCATCGCCAGACAGAGCAAATTGATCGTGGAGTGGCGAGCGGCCGAGGCGAAACATGACATCCCGTATCTCACTGCCGGGATGATTGCCGCAAACGCCTTTCGTTGCAAAGATTGCCGCGAGGGGCGCAGCAATGCGCTTCCAGGATGCTGTTGATGGTCAATGCCATGCTTTCGCCTTGGCACGCAATCGAGACACACTCGCGTCCAATACTCGTCATTTCAAATGTACATGCAGGATCAGGGGCGTCGTTCCCCAATCGGCCGCCGGCGTGAGCTTCGCCGTGCCGTTGCCAATCAAACCGGCAGGGGTGCGCTGCCCCGTGTGCGGGTTGAACCATTCGGCAATCAGGCTGGTTTGCCCCCCGGCCACTTCGAGCGTAAAGGGCTTCGCTTCATTTTGGAAAACGACGTATTCATGGCCGGGATTGGCCAGGCACCAACCTTGGCTCACGAGTTTGTCGGACGGTTCCAGCGTCCAGTATTCGGTCGCGCGCCAGAAGTCGCTGAAGTGTTTGAAGTAGGCGTAGCCGGGGGGCACGTCAAGGGGGCGAATCACATCCCATGCGGTATAGGTGTAGTAGTAGGCCGTGTAGCCGCCCGCCATCTGGATCTCCCACGCAGTGCGCAGAGTTTCTTCGGGCGACTCGGCTTTGTCGTAGGTCTTGTCCTGCGGACCCAGCGGGCCGTGCTCGTAGTCGGATTCGACATTGGCCACCGGCCACGCGCGGCGCTCGCGCTGCCGCAGGACGGTTTCGTGCCATTTCGTGTGCTGCTGGTCAGCCCGAAAGTCAGTGAGGTCGTCGTAAGCACCCGAATCGTTCGCCTTGTCGTCGTCGTGCACGGTGACCAGGTGATGCCAGGCATCGTTCTCGCGCACCCACTTCAACCAGTCCTGCTTATAGGAGAGGTCCGTTTCGTTGTGCGCCTCTTTGGAGAAATCCCAGATGATATTCGGATACGCCGCGTAACGAGCAATCAGCCAGCGGAAGAAGAGCTTTTCCTCCTCACTGCCACGCGCGGGCCACTTCACCTGCTTGTTATAGACCTTCATCAGCATGTGGGCCTCGATGCCGCGCTCGGCCAGCGCCGACATCACGCGATCGTAGTGCTGCCAAAAGGCGAGATTCATCCGGCTCTGGTCAGGGTTTTCGTTCGTGCCTTCCCAGGGATAAAGAAGCGACGGGCCGTAATCGTCGGGACCGCTCTTGCCTTTGCGCCAGCTGGTGTCGTGCGCGTAGGAATTGAGGATGACATAGTTGAAACCGTACTTCGCGATGAGATCGAGCGACTTCTCCACGGTTGGAACGCCCCGCTTGTCCATGTCGAGTGCCCAGAGCCAGTCGTATTCGTAGCCCTGCATGAAGAACCGCGTTCCGTCGTCAAAGATGAAATGGTGCGGATGCGACTTGTCCACGCGGAGCACGCCGTGGACATTGGGGTTCGCGTTCTTCACGCAATTCAATTCGGCGGTCTTGCCGTCAAGTTCCTTCACGTCGGACGTGGTCACGAGCGACCACGCGCCTTCGGCCGTCGGCGACACTCGGATTTTCCACCTCCCATCTCCATCAAAGAAACCGGGCACCTTCAACACCACGCCGCCCGGGCCTTTCAGCGTCGCGCCAAATGCCACCATAAATGGATTCGCCGCCCCCGCGTTCGCGGTAAAGCCAACGTCGTGCGGCTGCCAGCATGGAACGTCCAAAGCACCCGCGGCCTGCGGCGCCAGGAGTTGAACCATCGCGGTAAAGCCGAGTGCGATCAAAAAGTGGAGCACTTGTGTTTTCATGGGCGCGTCTGCTTTCAGGATCGTGAAGGTTTCAATGGGTGCCCGGCATGGGTTAATGCGTTCAGCGTGTAGCAGGCTTCGACGAGCGCCACCGTCTTGAGATACGTGCGCCCGTCGCTCTCGCTTGGCTCGCCTGTCCGAAGAGAGTCGTGCAAGTGTTGCTGTGCGGCACGGACGCTGTCCCCTCTGTAACCGTCGGTGCAGGGAGTGAACGAAAGCCGTCTCTCCGCCACGCCCGACCCCGTTAGAAACAAATGTCCAGTGCCGGCGATACGCACGGTGGCGCTGTCTCCGGCAATCACCATGCTGCCCATCGCCAACGGCGAGGGGACTGGACCGCTCTGGCGGTCGCCATGGATGAATCCCTCCGCGCCTTCGTCAAACGCACACTGAATCTCGGCCCAGTCCTCGCCCGCGATGACGGGATTCACGCGGCGCGTCTCGCAAGACGTCACGCGCAGCTCGCCCGCGAGGAAACGAAACGTGTCGAGGATGTGGCTAAGGCTCTCATAGATCATGAGTCGCGGCATTTCGCGGAAGTAAGGCTGCTCTGGGTACGGCTCCGATCCGTCGCCGTCGCCCGTGCGCCAGTCGAATGATAACCTGCGTAGCGTTCCGAGCTCGCCGGCAGAAATGATCCGCTTCGCCTCTCGATACCAGGGTTGCCAGCGCCAGTTCTCGTGGACGAGCAATCGCACGTTAGCCTGCTCGCACGAGTCGCACATGGCCTGGCAATCGGCCAACGTCGGGGCCATCGGCTTTTGGCAGATGACGTGGATCCCGCGCCGTGCAGCCGTTCGCGTGAGCGCGAGATGCGCGTCCGGCGGCGTGGCGATATCCACAAAGTCGGGCCTCTCCGCATCCAGCATCGTTTCGACCGACTCGTACGCCCGCGCCAGTCCGTGCTTCGCCGCAAATTCCACCGCCCGGCCCGATACCGTGTCGCCAACCGCCGCCAACTCCACCCCGGCCATGCGCTTCCAGGCATCGGCATGAAAGTGCGCGAAAAACCCCGCGCCGACAAGTACGCCCTTCATATCTTCACTTCGAAGCTCGTCTTCTTGCCATAATTGCCACCCGCAACGGCCAATTCCCTCAGTGCCTCCATTTCCCATTTCCCATTTTCAATTCTCCATTCCCTCAATCCCCCTTCTCCATCGCCACCCTCCCCTTCTCCAAATCCCCCGCCGCGCCATCCGCCATCACTTTAATCTTGTCCGGCGGCGCACTGCTCATGCTTCGCAACATGATGTACCCCTCCAGCGCCCCTTCCATGTTCACAAAAGAGGGCCGGGCCGCATCCTCCCCCGAAAGATCCTGATGCGCCTTATCCAAAAGCGCCTTGGCACTATCACAATCCGCACTGAACCGCGGAGAAATCACCCCGTCCTTCACATCGTCCCGCACCCTCACCAGCGAGTCATACAACGGCCGAATCGCCTTCTTGTAAGCCTCATCCTTATTCGAGCACCCAACCAAAAACACTGCCGCCGCCAGGATCAGAATCGTTCGCATCACATCAGTCTACCACCCCCCCTTGCGGCTTCGCGAGCCAGTTCCTCTGCAGTCCCAACAAGCCCCGAAGACCACGGATTAACCCGGTATGACGGATACAGAAAAATCGTCTTTCCCATCCGTGGCATCCGTGCTACCCGCAGTTTCATTCCTTCCGGGCACCGTTCAAGTCAGACCTCAAAGCGACTGGCCGTGCGCCAAAAACACGCGGCTTGAGAATCGACCTACGAAGCCAGGCGCAGACCCGAAATCCCGGCTAATCCATGTTTTTCCTTGAACGCGGAACGCCGATATGCGATAAGCCGTTCCGCGTTCGTCGTCTCTACCCGTCGCGGCGAGCGGTTCGAACGGGAATTGGGTTCAATTCATATCGGTCAGATCGTTGCGTTCCCATACTTGGAGGGTTCATGCGCGGCAGGAAAAACAAATCGCTTCGGCGTCGCTTCGGGGCGACCACAGTCAGCGCCCTCGAGCAGCGAACACTGCTATCCGGGGCGTATGCGGCGATCGACTTGTACCCGCTGACGACGCCCTCCAGCGCTACGATTTCACCGGAATTTGCCGCGGCTCAGCAGGTCGTGGGAGAAGCGTTTCTTCCGGCCAACTCGGAGGCGGCGCTGTGGACGGGCCCGCAAAGCCTGTCGATTTTACAGCCGGCCACGGTGACCAATTCCTTTGCGTACGGCGTGAGCGGCAACCAGCAGGTGGGCATGGGGTATGGTGGTGCGGTTGGGCCCAATTCGCACGCTTTTCTCTGGACGGGCACTGCCGCGTCAGCCGTGAACCTGAACCCCTCTCAGCTTGGTTCCATCGAATCTATTGCCATGGCCGTGAGCGGCAACCAGCAGGTGGGTTACTTCAATCCCGGGCCTGGCAATCAGGAGCATGCCGTGCTGTGGAACGGCACCGCGGCATCGGCCGTGAGCTTGCAACCGTCATTTGCCTCGAATGTTTCACAAGCGCGAGCCACTGATGGCGTCCATCAAGTCGGATTTTCTGATGGTGTATCGGGACATGTGCAGGCGGTCCTGTGGAGCGGCACCGCGGCCTCGGCGGTGAATCTCGCGCCCGGCGGGAGCTTTTACGAATCTTACGCGATGGCGGTGGCCGGCAATGAACAGGCGGGATACGCCAATGCCACAGCCACCACGGCCTTTCTCTGGCACGGAACAGCCGCGTCTGCCGTCAATCTCGGCACGGACGCGGCCAGCATCGGATTGACCGTGACTCAGGCGTTCGGAACCAATGGCACACAGGAAGTTGGCTGGGGCAGTTCGAATGCACCCATGTCTCAAGTTCACGCGTTGCTCTGGTCGGGCACGGCCGCCTCCATCACCGACCTCCAGCAATACCTGCCGGCGAATTTCACCGCCTCCCGCGCCTACAGCATCGACGCCAATGGCAACATATTCGGGGAGGCGCAGGACAGCTCAGGAAGCTATCACGCCGTCGAATGGACGCAGGCGCCGAATTTTGTCGTCAACACGACGGCCGACGAAACCGTCGCCAACGACGCCACCCTTTCTCTCCGCGAGGCAATCGCCCAGGCCAACGCCCTTCCCGCCAATGTTCCGGCGACGATTACATTCGATCCCAACGTGTTCGCCCCCGGAACGTTGCACACCATCACCCTTGGTGGGACTCAGCTTGAGATCAACCACAACCTGACTCTTGATGGTCCGGGAACAGGTGTTTTGGCGGTCAGCGGCAATAGCGCCAGCCGGGTGTTTCAGGTGGACCCGGGCGTGAATGTCTCGCTCTCCGGTATGACGGTGACCGGTGGAAACGAGACCGACGGAGGAGGCATTTATATCAACGGCGGCACGCTTCAATTGACCACCGTGAACATTCAAGGGAATCACGCCGCGTTGGTCGGCGGCGGCATTTATAGCAACGGCGGCAGTCTGACCGTGGGGCAAAGCAGCTTCAGCTCAAACACCGCAACCGGCGTCGGGGCGACCGGTGGCTCGGGCGGGGCGATTGCGACGACCGCCAGCACGGTTGCATCCATGACCGGCTGCGATTTTTCGAATAATACGGTGTCGGGGGGTTTTGGCACGACCAACGCCGCAAGCGGCGGAGCGATTTTTAGCCCTGGGACGCTCACCCTGACTTCGAGCACTTTTTCCAATAACGCGATTGCCGTCGCAACGAACACATACGGTGGCGGCGCCGTGTTCAGCTCCAATAGCTTGATCGCCACCGGGTGCACGTTCACGGGGAACTCTTCGGCGTCCAGCGCCGCCGGCGCCGTCTATGTTGGCCTAAGCAGCCACGCGACCATCGCCGACAGCACCTTTACTGGCAACCACGAGGGGACGGGGCTGACCGGGGGCGGGGCAGGCGCAATCGACAGCGCGGGGTTCACGACGATTTCGGGCAGCACGTTTTCCGGAAACAGCGGCGCGATCGGGGGTGCCGTGGGCTCCTTGTTCGGGGACTTAACCGCCTTTAATTGCACCTTCTACGGCAATTCGACGCTGACTCGCGGAGGGGCTTTGGCCCTGGGCGGCCCAAACACGCTGACAAACTGCACCATCTATGGCAACACCGCCGGTGCTTCCGGCGGCGGCATCTGGTCCAACAGCACAACCAGCACAACGATTAATAACACGATCGTCGCCGGCAATATGCTGAGCGCCGGCGGGGCCAGCGACGTATTCGGCACCGTTAGCGGTTCAAACAATCTGCTCGGTACCGGAGGCGCCGGTGGGCTGAGCAACGGTGTGCAGGGAAACATCGTTGGTGTTGCCAACCCAATGCTGGCTGTACTGGGCAATTATGGCGGCCCGACGCAGACCATGCCGCCTTTGACAGGCAGCCCCGCCATCGATGCCGGCTCCAATGCACTGGCAGTCGATGCCAACGGCCAGCCCTTGACGACTGACCAGCGCGGACTTCCCCGGATCGTTAACGCAACCGTGGATATCGGGGCAGTCGAGGGTCATATCGATCAGCTCAGCAGCCCCAATATCGTATCGTCGCCGGGCAATCAGTCGGTGAATGCCGGGCAGACCGCGACCTTCACCGCCGCCGCGACCGGCAACCCCACTCCCACGGTCCAGTGGCGGGTGAGCACAGATGGCGGGAAGACTTTCAACAACATCACCGGCGCAACCAGCGCGACTTTGAGTTTCACCGCCGCTCAGAACCAGGATCAGAACCAGTACCAGGCCGTTTTCACCAACAGCCAGGGCTCGGCCACGACGACAGCGGCAACACTGAGTGTGTTGAACCTTCCAACCGTCACAACCAATCCCTCAAACCAGAACCTCAGCAGCGGCGGCACCGCGACCTTCACCGCCGCCGCTACCGGCAACCCGACTCCCACGGTGCAGTGGCAGGTGAGCACAGATGGCGGAAAGACTTTCAACAACATCACCGGTGCAACCAGCGCGACTTTGAATTTCACCGCCGCCCAGAACCAGGATCAGAACCAGTACCGGGCCGTTTTCACCAACAGCCAGGGCTCATCCACGACAGCGGCCGCGACCCTGACCGTAACATCATCAGCAGCCGGACTTACTATCTTCGGTAACACCACCCCACCGCAGCAGAACGTCAACGACCCACTGATCCCCGCCTCTGGCGGCGCCGAGGTCGGCCTCAAGTTCCAGAGCGATGTCGTAGGCGTCATCACCGCCATCCGATTTTTTAAGGGCAACCTCGATACTGGCGTGCATACCGGGGAACTGTGGACTTCCGGCGGAACACTACTCGCCACCGCCACGTTCACCAACGAAACCGCCAGCGGCTGGCAGACCATCACGCTTTCGCATTCCGTGGTGATCGAGCCGCATTCGACCTATCTGGTTTCTTATCACACAAACGCCGCGTACATCGCATATACGCGCTCTGGACTGGCCAACGCGGGAGTTGACACGCCTCCCTTGCACGTGCTGATGAACAGTTCCTCCGACCACAATGGCGTCTACAAATATGGCCCCAGCGCTTTCCCGACCGTCTACAACAACCAGGCTCCAAACTATTGGGTTGACGTGGTCTTTAATCCCGTTACGCCCAGCAACATTCTCGGCACCAATGCGCCGCCCGGCGACCAGCAGAACGTCAACGACCCGCTGATCGTCCAGAACGGCGGCGCTGAGGTCGGCATGAAGTTCAGCAGCGACGCGGCCGGCTGGGTTGTCGGCGTCAGGTTCTACAAAGGTACGCTCGACACCGGCGCACACACCGGAGAATTGTGGGATAGCGCCGGAAACCTGCTCGCCACCGCCACGTTTACTAACGAAACTGCCAGCGGCTGGCAGACAGTCACGTTCTCCAATCCCGTCGCGATCAGCGCTAACACCGTTTACATCGTTTCCTACCATACCAACGCGGCGTACATCGCCTACACCCGCAACGGCCTGGCGAGCACGATCGGCAACGGCCTGCTGCACGTTTTCGCCAACGGAGTTCACGGTAGCAACGGCGTGTATAAATACGGATCCAGTGGATTTCCCAACATATACAACGGTCAGGAGCCGGATTATTGGGTCGATGTACTATTCTTGCCGGGCGCATAATCGCCAGGTCCGCCCACCGCCCATAGGGCAGGTTGAGTCATGTGGATGCTAAACAGTTACTTTTTACGGCCCGTTGACAAAAGAAATCGATAAGGGGTCGGGAGGTCGGGAGTCTTTGATCGTATACTGTCATAATGAGTCCTAATGGGGGGTCTCCTAACGGGGGTCGACTTGACATTCCCTCAACCGCGCCCATTCGCCCTGCGTGCCCCCCCTCCGCGCCGCACCCGCTCGCAGCTTTTGACGCTCTCCGGACAATCGTCCTCACGCGGTACAATCTCGCCATGCCCGAGATGACCCTCGTTCAAGCCCACGACCTGGCCATCCAGCTTCAGCGCCAGGGCCGCTTGCACGAAGCAGAATCCATCTGCCGCCAGATTCTTAAGCATCACCCCAACCATCCCGAAGTCCTCAACACCCTCGCCATTCTCGCCCAGCAGCAGGGCAATTTGCCCGAAGCAATCGACCTCTACCAACGCGCAATCGCACTCCGACCCGAATTACCCGAGCTGCATTTCAACCTCGGCAACGTCCACAAAGACCTCGGCGATTTCCAGAAAGCCGTCGACGGCTACCGCCACGCCACACCCTCCGGCCAGACTTCAAACCCGCCCTCAACAACCTCGCCAACGCCCTCAAGGAGGCCGGCCAAGGGGCGAATTAAAGGGGGGCGAATTAAAGGTGACGGGGCGAATTAAAGGTGACGCGAGCCTTTAGTTCTATTTGTCGAACAGAGTGGGTGTAATGAACAGATGGGGCCGACGAACAGATAGAGCGAACAGATAGGGTCGGCGCTTGACCTTTGACATTTTCTAAACCGATCCCCCTCCTAACCACACGATTGCTCATCCGTCCTAGACCTTAAACAAGCGAATCCCCCGCCGTCTTGAGCGGGGTGGGCGGAAGCGT
>DAIRGS010000118.1:0-19904 GCA_036794395.1 Tepidisphaeraceae bacterium
GGAAACGGATAGGCCGCTCCTACGCCACCGCGCCACGTCTCGACTCTACCCAATCCGCCTGTGGGCTGAAGGAGAATCCGGCGTAGAAGGCCCGTTTTTCGGTGGGCAAGGCGGATTGAGTTGCTCGCGATCACTTACCTGCCGGCGACATTCCTTAAGATCAGAAAAGTAAGTTCATCCGTTTCGGTATTGAGTAATGCGACTGTTTTCTCCCGCGCCCGATGCAGCGCGCCGGGATTGATGCATCGCATTTTTCCGATTCTCTGATCGAGCGGAATGTGCGTGTGGCCCTGAAGCAGATAATCGTGGCGCTGCTCGGCGATCAGCCGCTGCTTTGTGCGTTCATCATCGCCGTGCAGTACGACGAATCGCTTGCCGCCCAGTTCGAGCTCGCCCAGGTTGCCCAGGCAATTGATTCCAAGTTCCTCGGCATAGCGCTGCAGTCCACGCCGATCGAAATCGTTGTTGCCCCACACAAAGGCCGAAGGCACCCCGGCCCCCCCGGCCAGGTAATCGAGAATTGCTTCGCCGCCTACGTCCCCGCAGTGAATGAGGAATTCGGCGCCGTTGGCCGTGAGGGTTTTCACGGCTGCGGCCATTGCTTCAGGCCGATCGTGCGAGTCGCTGAGAATTCCGATGACCATGCGACGGCACTTTACGCTTGCTCGGTTCGCGGGACAAACCCCACTTGCCGTGGGAACGACCCAATTGGCTGATTCGCCCACGCCTTGGTTATGATCTGGAAGGCACGACCCGGACTGGTTATCGCGAGTCTTCATGAAGATCAAAATCTTCACTGTCTTTCACCGCGCTGTTGATGAGCGCCTCATCTTCGATGCCTTTCAGCCTTCCGAAATCGATCGATATTTCACCCACTACGGCGTTAACGAATCGCATCCGCGTAAGCGTGTAATCAGGCGGGATGGACGCACGTTCATTGCGGGGGCAGCCGATTCGAATTCGCTGCTTGAATTTCAACTGGATTGGTACGACCCTGCGATTCAATCGCGCGGTTTCATGGAAACTTCGTGCTACGTTCACCTGCTCAAGAATCGCCTGCACGAATCATTGGATTATATCGGCGTTGCCCAATACGACATGCGTTGGCCCGATTCGGCGGCAGCGATTCTCCGAATCCTGTCTGAGCAACCCTTAGTCAGCTCACGCACAGTCTATGGAATGGTCTGCGGGAGGCTTATGGACACCGCCGCGCAATTTCATCCGCTCGCATTTGCGCAACTTCGCAACTGGCCGTTTCTGTTGGAAAGTTACAATCGGTTCTTCGGCCAGAAGTGGGACGCGCGAATGCTGATCGACAAGCCTTTGACGCTCTGGCAAACGTATCTGCTGCCGAATGCGATATTCGAAGATCTCGCCGCGTGGCTGCACCGCCTTTGCGAAGAAGTTTTCCCGTGGGCGACGCAGCCTCCCTATGAAACGCACTGGGGAGCCTTGAGTGGCTACACCGAGCGCGCCGAATCTCTTTTCATTGCCGCCCGCCTGGCCGAGGGGGCAATCGACCTGGAAAACCTGCCTCTCGAACACGATTCGTCCATCCCCCAAAAACTCAGCATTGCCAAAGAGCACTATGGACAGATTGTATAGCCTAAAAGACGGCGCGCGATTCGGCGCTAACCCGATGGATTGGTGGCGGGGATGGCGGTATCGGCGGGCGGCCGCTGAGATGAATTGCAGCGCCGGGCGGGACCGGGGCGGCGCTGAGTACAACTGTGCCCCGGCGTGGGGGTTGTTCTGCGTGGGGCGGGGCTATTGAAGGGCCTGAGAAGGAGCCTTTGGAGAGCGCACGATTTCGCACAGTCATATAGTGAGATTCGCTGCAATAAATTCCGGCACCCGTCTCGATCCGCACACCGACCGGCCCGATTACGCCGCACCCCCTTCAGCCCATCCGTAACGGCGACATCGGAAACCTCTCCCTCTCCGTGATGGGACTGCCGGCAATTCCCGGCTCAACCATCAATTCATCACAGGATTTATCCGTCCCCGAACCCCATGCCCTGGCCATCATGATCGCCTCGACGGCGGCACTGCTCCTGCGCCGTCATCGATCCGTCTACGACCCATCAATACGGCTTGGTCGGAAGATGTTTCCCGGTCTTTGACGCTCACCCGACGCGCGCGTATACTCCCGCCTCCACCGGGAGAGGTGGCAGAGTGGTTGAATGCGCCGGTTTCGAAAACCGGTCTGCCCGCAAGGGTAGCGGGAGTTCGAATCTCCCCCTCTCCGTATCAATTGTCACGGGCTCTGCAACCACTGCTAATGCCACGGGTTGCGGAGCCCCTGTCGTTGACAAGCCACGCATTGTCCCCGAATTGTCCCCAATCGCTACCACGGCTTTGTCCCCAAAATATTCTCCGCCCACCACACTGTCAGATGTTCCAACAGATGCACAACAGGGTCCTGGAGAGCCGGCCGACACCACCATTAACAACACCATGGCGACGGTGCCGGCCGACAGAATACCGACGATCAATCGATCGAGTTTACTTTGCATCGCCCACGATTCCTTTCGTGCTTTCGATTTCCTTGTCGCTCGGTTCGCCGAACGGCATCCGCTGCATCCATTCCTTGGATTTTCGCGGGTCGTAATAAAAGAAATCCATTGAGTCCTGATCGGTGTGTCCCATCCAATAGTTCACCATCGCGGCGGGCACGCCACTGTCTAAACAGAACGTTTTAAAGAATCGGCGGAGCGCATGGAGCGTCAGGCCTTTGTCCTTCCGGCCCACAGCGAAGTTGCACAGCACTGCCAACTTCTGAAACACCTCGTTGGCATCGCGTGGATTCACGTGGTTGTCTCCCATGGGAAACTTGGCACTCGCAACGGCGTTGAAGAAGTATTCTCCCTTGGATTTCGACATTGCCTTCAGGATCGCCAGCAGCCGTGGATGGATCGGGGCATCGCGTTCGGACCCCTCGGTTTTAGGCTGCCAGCCTGCCCGGTGGCGCACATGAATCAGCCCTTCAACCAGGTTGACATCTTCGCGGCGGAGCGCCACCAACTCCCCAATTCGAAGTCCTGCCATGGCCAGGGTGGCGAATACCGCGAACCATGTCGAGGCAGTCGTCACTGCCAAGTACAGCACCGCGTTCACCTGCGGCAATGTCGCCGCCGGATGCTTACGGCGGCGGGGTTTGCTTACGCGCAACTCCGCTAGTGGATTGTTCGTTAGAAAGTCGCGACCCTTGCACCATCGCAAAAAGGTCTTCAGAACAATCATCATGGTGTAGAGTGTGTAGTCTTCGAGTTGGTCGTGATCCTTTCGGTGGGCTTTGTATGTGTCGCAGTGGTGGGCCGTGATCCCCTTCAGGGTTGTGACACCTTTTTCCGTCAAATACTGGGCGAAGAGTTTCAGTTCCCCGCCATATTTCAGGAGGGTTTTGCGAGATCGTCCGTCGGTACGTTTGGATTCCAGGAACGCCGTGGATGCATCATTGATGCTCATGGCCGGCACTGCCGTCGCCGTCACTTCGCCTTTCTCAAGTTGTTGATCTAGCTTGCTGGCTCGCTGTTCGGCGATCCGGCGGTGACGCGTCTTCATCGATCGGCGACCATGCTGACGCTTGCCGTTTTGATCAACGAAGTGAAAGTCGGCGGTCCAGTTTCCGCGCCCACCACGCTGATAAACCGTCACATGGTTGCCGATGCGGATCCGAGCTGGGCCGCTGCCGTTGGTCGATTCATGTTCACTCGTGTCGTTGTTTTTTTGCATTCATCACTCCAATTTGAACTGTTAAAAATCAGGTCGATCAACTTGTCGCGCCAGAAAAAGTGATGCTTCCCCCTTTTCCGAAACGATCCCGTTAGCCGACCTTCCGCAATCCAGACGTAGAGGGTCTTGCGGGATTTGAGCCGCAACAGTTCCACGGCGTCCTCGGTATTCAGGATGGGTGGAAATCGCAGGCGCAGCGCTTCAGTGTTGAACGCGGCTTGAATCTCACTGGCTGTTAGCTTGAGGCCCATGGTTGTCGGCGACGCGCCGGCATGAGGTCCTCACCCCATACCTGGGCTCGCGACAGATCTTGGGCACGCTGATAGCAGTTGTTTTGGTAATCGCGATGACCGAAATGACCGGGATAGCAAGATTTGAATATGATTGTGCTGAGCCGAGCGAGTATGGTGAATACCAACGCTGATCAGACGACGTGGGCCCATGGGAGCGTGCTGTTCAATCACGCGGATGAAGGGTGTAACTGCTTGTTGCCATTTGGATGTTCAGCTCAATGCCTACTTTGGCAAGCTTTTGGACTAGCGTGAGCTTGATACGAGCGGGATGCGGGACGCCTGCGGAAACGAACTTTTCGAACGATACCCGTTGTCCAGCGCGGTCGATGAGAAGTTTGGCTAACATCGCCTGTTGGGCGGACAGTCGCACACCGTTCCCGTTGTAGGTCAACACCCGACCCTCAATTCGCGGGACCGTCTCCGCGACCTCCGCCTCCAGTGACCCCAACGCCTGGGCCAAGTAGTTGGCATACTGCAACGGCCCCCAGAATTTGACGCTGATCGCTCCTGCCTTCTCCACGGCACCGCGGAGCTTCTGGTGCGTCAGACCCAGGCGTTCTGCAAGTGTCTCTGAGCGAGATGAGTTAGCGGTGGAATAAAGCAGCAGCTGCAGCGGCCAGAACTCCTGCAACTGGCGCATCTGCGTACCGGGCAAGGGAAGGAACAAATTCCGTTCTGAAGGAATCTCAGCGAGAGGCGCTAATCCCGATTCGGAGGCAACATTCGTCTTATCTTGTTTCTGGGATGGCGCATTCTGGGTGGCGCAAAGGCGGCGTTGCTCTTCGATGAATGCTTGCAAATTGAGAAGATCCGTGGAAACCGGATGGGTTTTATCCTCCAGCGCCGTCAAGACCAAGCCAGCAACCGATTCCGACCATCGGGTGGTTTCAGCATTTGAGGGCGCTCCCGCGTTTAGACGGCTAATGATCCGATCGCGCAGCTGTTTAGCCTTTATTGACAGCGAGGACATCGACTGCATTGTAATCGCGACTGCATGTAGTGGCGAGCGACGGTGAAACCGTTCATCACCTGGTGCGCTAGCGCACTAGATCTGAATTGATACCTATAGGAAGGGAATGGAATCTGTCCGTTGCGCCTTCGGGAGAGGGCAGGCGGGATCTTTGACCTAGCCAGTGGCGGGCAAGGAGGTATCCCAAGTCTTCTACCACGTTAACCCGAACTTTTTGCAGGCCTTGAGTGTCAGGTGCCGTTTCTCTGGAAGTGGATTCATTCTTCGTTTTTGACATGATAACTATCCTTTCGGGATTGATGCTGACCAGCAATCTGCTGCGATTCAAAGGGGTTTGGGGATTGAAGCATCCCGGGAAGAAGTGACGTATGGCGGAATCGCCCTGGTTAGTGCGCATACCTTATGCACTTAAGGGTCTGCCGCTGGTGACGACGCCGATGGGACCAAGCGCCCCTTTGTTACGTACATCTCGTCGCGGTGACCTTTCGACGTTCGCAAGACTTGACGCGTGTTCTTAACTTTGATCCTAATTCACCTGTCCACGCCGCCAGGCATAGCGGACCGCTTGCCGCTCCCGGGCGTAGACTACAGCGTGCCGCTGTCGAGGATAGCCGCAGAGGGCCCTGGGGTCGGCGCCGTACACCATCCGCATGAGTTGTCGGGCCATCGCGTCGAGGACGCCCGCCGCAAGCCAGCGCTCCGTCTGCTGATACGCCGTCCCCTACAGCGGCAAATCGTTGTGCATTACCGCAACGGCGAACCGGTGCCTACAACCAGGCAAATGCCGTTGAACATCTTGCGCAGGTCGTGTACACGCTGCCTCGCTTGGGCATCCATCAATGTCGGGCATGGAACCAAGTACGACTCGGCATCTAGCATGTCGTTGTAACGCTTACTTGCCATCCAGCCTGTACAACGGAATCTTGGATCTTGGGGAAGAGTTCACAAGACACTCTAAGCACTCTCACCTATTGGACTAAACCGCTTCGCGGTGGGGACATTCCGTGCGTGAACCGAGGGCAGCACCGCAGATGCAGCTCACCGGGGCACATTTTGAGCGAGTCAAAACCTAAGATTCCCTATCTATTCTGACGCGTTTTCGGCCCAAATTTACCCCCATCTGTCGCGTGGCACCGACCGGCATGCGGGAGCCTATCAGGTTCGGGGAACATGGGGTTTTCGATCCCATTTCACCCTTCGAAAGGAGCCTCATGACCCCGCTGCGGAAACGCATGATCGAAGACATGAAGTTGCGGAACTTCGCCCCGAAGACGGTCGCGCTCTATGTTGACAACGTAGCCAGGTTCGCCGGGCACTTTGGCAAAAGTCCCGAACTCCTGGGCCACGAGCAGGTGCGGCAATATCTCGTGCATCTGGTGGAAGAAAGGAAACTGGCCTGGGGCACATACAATCAGGCGCTGGCGGCCCTGCGTTATCTGTACCGCTGGGTGCTCAAGCGAGGCGAGGTCGTCGCGGATATCCGTGGCCCCAAGCGCGTACGACACCTTCCGGTGGTGCTTAGCCTGGAGGAGGTCAGCCATTTCTTCGCCGCGGTAGTCTCCTACAAGCACCGGATGGCCTTGATGACCGCCTACTCGGCCGGACTGCGCATCTCCGAGGTGGTCAATCTACAGATCAAGGACATCGATAGCGCGCGGATGTTGATTCACGTGCGCGAGGGCAAGCGGGGCAAGGATCGCTACACCGTTCTCTCGCCGGTGCTGTTGGACATGCTGCGCCATTACTGCTGGGCCGTCCGTCCGGTCAGCTACCTGTTCCCCGGGCGGTCGCTGGACAAGCCGATCAGCGACAGCCAAGTGCAGCGTTCGTGCAAGGAGGCGCAGGTCAGGGCGGGAATCGAAAAGGAGATCTCGCCGCACACGTTTCGCCACAGCTTCGCAACGCACCTGCTGGAGGCAGGCACTGATCTGCGCGTGATCCAGGCGTTGCTGGGGCATTCCAATCCCCAAACCACCGCCCTGTACACGCGCGTCTCCACGAAGCTGATCGGGCAGCACGCGAAGTCCGCTGGACCTGCTGGGCAAGCCCACCAAGGACACGGGTCAGAGATGAGCCAGCGACCTGCCCTCGAGGTCGCCGACATTTTCCGGCAATACGCAGATCCGTACCTCAAAGAGCATGGCGCCTCCGCGCATCAGCGGCGGGTGTTGCGGGACATCGAGTCCTGTCGTACCGCAGCGCTGGGCGGTCACGCGGAGCAATGCAATCGGTGCGGCCACCAGGTGATCTCGTACAACTCCTGCCGTAACCGCCACTGTCCCAAGTGTCAGGGGCCGGCCCGCGCCCGCTGGCTGGAATCCAGGGCGAGTGAGCTCTTGCCGGTTCCGTACTTCCACGTCGTCTTCACGCTCCCGGCGATTTTCAGTCCGCTCGCCCTGCAAAATCCCCGGGTACTTTACGACCTGCTCTTCCAGGCCACGGCGACCACGTTGCTGGCGGTCGCAGCCAATCCCGACCGATTGGGGGCGAAGATTGGCTTCCTGGCCGTACTGCACACCTGGGGCCAGAACCTGATGCACCACCCACACCTGCACTGTGTCGTCCCCTCGGGCGGGCTGTCTGCCGACGGCACGAGGTGGGTTTGCGGAACGGCCAAGTTTTTCCTGCCAGTGCGGGTCCTGAGCCGCGTCTTCCGGGGGAAGTTCATCAGCTTGCTCAAAGCGGCCTTCGGGCGCGGGCAACTCCAGTTCCACGGAAATCTCAGCGCGATGGGCACGCCTGCGGCAATGAACCGGCTGTTGAATCAGTCGGTCAGGAGCGACTGGGTCGTTTACGCCAAGCCGCCGTTTGGCGGTCCGGCGCAGGTCCTCAAGTACCTGGCCCGTTATACACACCGTGTGGCGATCTCGAACAGCCGGCTGCTGGCATTGCAAGACGGCAAAGTTACGTTTCGGTGGAAGGACTATGCTCATAAGAACAAGCCCGGCGTCATGAGACTGGAGGCCGCGGAGTTCATTCGCCGTTTCCTGATGCACGTCGTGCCGCCCAGTTTCGTCCGCATTCGGTACTACGGATTCATGGCCAACCGCTGCCGCGCCGAGAGTCTTCGGCGGTGCCGGCAACTGCTCACTGAACGGGAAACTCCGGCTGTCGAGATCGATCCGAAAGTACGGTTAGCTTTTGAGCCGAACGGGGACTCATCACTCGTTTGCTGCCCGGCGTGCAGGCAAGGGCACATGCGAATTGTCGGTCAGTTGGAGCGGCAACGCCCTTCTTCAACGCAGCAGCCCGGCGTTCCCCCGCCCGTTTGCCCCGACACATCATGAGACCGGCCCGACAAACCACAACTTCATCGCGGCACAACGCACTTCAACCAAGCGCGCGGCTGATTCTCCATCGACAGACCGAAAACGCCCCAAAATCCCGTGCGATGGCACCATCGATTCCGCACTTCCGCGACCGCCAACACGCTTCCGCCGTGCCGTTTGGCTACTCCACCACACCGAGAAGCCAGGGCAACTCGATTCAATCGCCATAGCAACGTCCCCCGGGCGGTTCAGTCCAATCGATCGTATACGGCGTACCGGCACGCCCCCCTCAAATCGAAAGTTTGTGCGGGCACGCCGCATACAATCCTATTCATTCTGACGCGTTTTCGGCCCAAATTTACCCCCATCTGTCGCGTGGCACCGACCGGCATGCGGGAGCCTATCAGGTTCGGGGAACCACCGGCGAGACCACCCATTATTAAGGCCGACAAATCAATACGCGTTGGAACGTCGCAACCAGCGATCCTGGCTGGCACGACGAAACCGCCGGAACGACTCGCTGCCAGACAGTCACCACAACGTATGATCGAGCAAGGATGTATTGCTTGCGGTTGCAAAGGAGTCGGGGGGCACGGAGTCTGTTTCCAGGCGGAGCCGTTCATGGGATTTCATCGGAGTAGCGAATCGGGTTTCGGCCGCACGTTGTGGGCGGCGGCCCTGTTTTATTCAGTGTGCTCGATGGGGGTCAGCGCTTCGGCCGCTGATTCGGGGGTTACTGTCACCGACGCTGCCGATTCGGCCACGTTAGCCAACGGCAGGGTTGCAGTGGTCATCAACAAGCTGAACGGGAACATGCTTTCGCTCAAGCACGACGGCGTAGAAATGCTGAGCCGGGGCGGCGGGTACTGGAACATTTACGGCAGGACGCCCGGCCAACCGAGCACGCAGCAGAAGGGCACACCGTCGGTTTACCGCGTCACTCAGGATCCTGCGCGAAATGGCGGCGACATCGGTGAGATCGCGCTGCTGTTCCCGTACACGGGGCAGGATAAGGCGGTACCGCTGGACATTGAGATTCGGTACACGTTGCGACGCGGGGACTCGGGGATATACGGATGGACGATTGCCGAGCACGCGTCGAAGTATCCGCCGTTCAACATCGAAGTCAGCACGGTCTGCCTGAAGCTGAACCCGCAAGTCTTTAATTTCCTGTCGATCGACGCCCGCCGGCAGCGCTTGATGGCCAGCGCCCAGGATTGGGTCAGCGGCACGCAGTTGAACCTCCCGGAGGCGCGGCGTCTCAATACCGGCATTCGAAAGGGTGAGGTCGAACACAAATACGATTACACGATGCGCTTCGCGGAGACGCCCGCTTGGGGCTGGAGCGGCACCAAAAGCCGCGTCGGAATTTTCGTTGTTAATCCGAGCATCGAGTACCTGGGAGGCTCGGTCGTGTCGCTGGACTACGGAGGCCACATCGACGTGAAGCCGTCGCTGCCGGCCGATCCAACCCTGCTGTTCATCTGGCACAGCCCTCATTACGGCGGACGTGAAATCCAGATCAAAGCCGACGAGCATTGGCGGAAGATCGTCGGGCCGTTTCTGATCTATTGCACCGCGGGCGAAACCCCCGAGGCCATGTGGAAAGATTCGCTGGCCCGCGCCGAGGTGGAAAAGAAGGCGTGGCCCTACGCGTGGGCCGAAGCCCGTGGGTATGAAAGGGCGGCCGAGCGGGGAAGCGTTGGCGGCCACCTTGTGGTCGAGGATCCGCAAGCTCCAACCGCCACCGCGGCTGGAGCCTGGGTGGGGCTGGCGGCAGCGCCGTATTCCGCGGAGCTTGGCAAGACCGGTCCGACGATGATCGACTGGCAGACCGATGGCAAACACTACCAGTATTGGGCACGCGTCGACGCCACGGGGCGGTTCACTATTCCACACGTCCGTGCCGGAATCTATACGCTATACGCGTTTACCGAGGGTGTGCTGGGCGATTTCAGCCGGGCCGACGTGCGGGTGGAGCCCGGAGTGACGACCAACCTGGGCGAGCTCAATTGGGTTCCCGTGCGCTACGGCAGGCAGCTTTGGGAGATCGGCATTCCCGACCGCAGCGCCGGGGAATTCCGCCACGGCGATCATTACTGGCAGTGGGGACTTTACAACCTGTATCCGCAGGAATTTCCCGACGACGTCGATTTCGTGATCGGGAAAAGCGACTGGCGGCGAGACTGGAACTACGCCCAGCCGCCGCGGCCCGATGGCAACGGCCGGTGGTCCGACACGACCTGGCGCATTCGCTTCAATATCGACCGCCCACTCAGGGGCACCGCGACGTTGCGACTGGCCATCTGCGGCGCACGCGGCGGCACGGTGGATGTGTCGCTCAACGGAATGCCGATCGGGAGCACCGGCGAACTCCCCGAATCAGGCGTCATGCATCGCGACGGGATCCGATCGGCATCCCTGACCGAGCGCGACGTCGCGTTCGACGCTTCGCTGCTGAAGCGGGGCGAAAACGTCTTCGCACTTAGGAAGCACGCCCGCGCCTGGACCGACGGCGTGCTTTACGACTACCTCCGCTTGGAACTTGATTCACAAAAGGCATTCACGCCACGATGAAGAT
The DNA here is from genome assembly GCA_036794395.1 of Tepidisphaeraceae bacterium. Lineage (GTDB taxonomy): Bacteria > Planctomycetota > Phycisphaerae > Tepidisphaerales > Tepidisphaeraceae > DASXMX01. The sequence continues at coordinate 10,849 of DAIRGS010000118.1, forward strand.
CGCCAACATAGAGGGCTTGTTGTGAAGAGGAACCCAGCCAACAGCGAAACGACGCGGCGTCAATTTCTGAGAGACGCCAGCTTGTACGGCGTCGGGATGACCCTTACCGGAGCCGTCGGCACCGCGGCGACCCCAGATCCCCCAAACGCCGCTGCCACCTCGGGAGCGCCGCCACAAAACGCCGGGCCGATGCAGGGATTGCGATGGCTGGGGGACGCTCCGCCGCTGGCGCCCTATGGCGTCAGTTGGGGCATGCCCTGGGCGAGGGGAACCGTTCCGGGAAATCAGGCGTTTCACATCCAAACAGCCGACGGTCAGGCCATCCCCACCCAAAGTTGGCCGCTGGCGTATTGGCCGGACGGGTCGCTGAAATGGACCGGGCTGGCGATCGCCGCGGACTCAAGGCGTTTGGGGCCGTTCACGGTTATCCCGGGCCCGTCTGCCGCCCCTTCATCTCCCGTGACCGTCCGCGAGACCGCCGAAACCGTCGAGGTTTCCACTGGCGCCCTCAGTTGCACCATCGCGCGAACGGGGGAAGATTTGATCGCGTCGCTTTCGGTCGAAGGGCGCGAAGTCGGACGCAACGGCCGCCTCGTCGCGGTTCGTGAAGACCGCTCCCAGGAAAGCAAGGGCTGGCTCCGCCTGGAGAATTACGCGGGCCGGATCAAGAAGGTAACGGTTGAGCAGGCCGGACCGGTTCGGGCGGTAATCCGAATCGAGGGAATGCATGTAGGCTCCGAGCCGGTGCGTGAATGGCTTCCGTTCGTCGTCCGGCTCTACTTCACCGCCGGCGTGGGCTCGATCCGCATCGTGCATTCGTTCGTGTTCGACGGGGATGCCGACGCCGATTTCATCCGCGGCCTGGGCGTGAACTTCACCGTGCCCTTCCGCGAGGAACGGCACAACCGCCACGTCCGTTTCGCGTCCGACGGCGACGGCGTGTGGGGCGAGCCAGTCGTGATGAGCCCCGGCTATCGGGAAGTCCTGGTCAAGGGCGCGCGGGCCATGAATCAGGATCAGCTCCGGGGCAAGCGCATCCCTAATCTCGATGCTCTGGGCAATGCAAACAAGGCGGCGTTTGAATCCGTCGCGGTGTGGGACGGGTTCAAGCTCGCGCAGCTGGCCCCGGATTCTTTCAGCGTCCGTAAACGCACGAGCTCGAAGAGTTCGTGGCTTGGGGTGTTCAACGGCCGCCGCGCGCGGGGGTGTGTTTTCCTAGGGGACGTCACGGGCGGACTGGCTGTGGGCGTGAAGCGGTTCTGGGAGAAGTATCCGTCCGCGATCGAAATCAACGGCGCGGGCACGGCCGCGGGCGAACTCAACATCTGGTTCTGGTCTCCCGACGCCCCGGCGATGGATCTACGCCACTACGACACCATCGGGCACGACGGAAGGATCTCCTACGAGGACTACACCGAAGGCTTCAGCACCCCAACGGGCGTGGCCAACACCAACGAACTGACGCTCTGGGCGCTGCCCGAGACGCCCCTGAACGCAACCCTTGCATCTCTCGCAAAGACGGCCAACGAGCCGCCGCTGATCGTCTGCCGGCCCGAGTATTATCATTCCACTCGCACGCTGGGCGTGTGGAGCCTAGTGGATCGATCCACTCCCGACACCGCCGCCGTCGAAAACCAGCTCGACAAGGCCTGGGATTTTTTCCACGGGGAAGTCGAACGTCGTCGCTGGTACGGGTTCTGGGATTTTGGCGATGTCATGCGGACCTACGACGACGTCCGCCACACCTGGATGTACGACATCGGCGGACACGCCTGGAACAACACGGAGCTGATGCCCGATGCGTGGCTCTGGTTCACGTTTCTGCGGACGGGACGGGCCGACGCATTCCGCTTCGCCGAGGCCATGACGCGGAATACCAGCGAGGTGGACGTCTACCACCTCGGGCGGTTCGCGGGATTGGGCTCGCGCCACAACGTGAGCCACTGGGGGTGCGGCGCCAAAGAGGCGCGCATCAGCGAATCGTATCTAAAGCGATTCTACTATTACCTCACCGCCGACGAGCGAACCGGCGATTTGATGCGCGAAACCCTCGACGTCGATCACACCGTCGATCGGATTCAGCCCCTTCGAAAGCAAGTGACCCGCGGCAATACTCCCATCGTACGCGTCGGCCCGGATTGGCTCGCCTTCGCCAGCAACTGGATGACCGAGTGGGAACGCACCGGAGACGCGCGCTACCGGGACTACGTCCTGACCGGCATGAAATGCATCGGCGCGATGCCCGACAAGTTCGTCACCCTTCAGGCGTTCCGTTACGACTCGAAGTCCAAGGAGCTCTTCGATATCGGAAAGCCCAACAACGCCGCCAGCGAGTTCCTGGACCTCTTTGGCGGCGACCAGATCGTGATGGATCTAATCTCCCTCATTCCCTGCCCAGAATTCGAGAAGGCGTGGAACCTTCTCTGCGATAAATGGGCCACCGACCCCAGGTGGAAGGGCTACACGAAGATGCGCGTCTCGGGTTACGTCGCCAACGTGAAGCGCGACCCGGCCCTCAAGACGCAGGCATGGGGCCTTCTCAAGGCCAGCATAGGGCCCACAGCTTCTCGCGACGTGCCCACATCGCCGGCCCGCGTCGTCGAGCCGCCGATCGTCCCGGAGCCGGTGGAGGAACACCCCGGCATCAATACGCCGGGGGCGGCACAATGGGCGATCAACGTGATCACAACGATGCAATTGGCGAAGGAATTCTCGGCGGAGCCGACGACGCGCAAGGCATGACTCAGCATCGACGGCGGTGACTGCAAGGAAGGAACACATGAGATATCGCGGCATCCCTACCCTTCTGGTACTAGCGGCGACTCTTGCGGCGATCAGCAGGGCCGGCGCCGGGACCGGACGGCTGGACCCCGTGTTGCTGAGCGCGCCGCTGTACAGCTGTGAGGGCGACGCATTTGTTCGCCACAACGGAGACCGCTTCAGCAATCGCCCGTTGTATTGCAATCAGATCAGTGCGATCGTCCTGGCCGGCGATAGGCCACTGGTCCGCTTCGGAAGTGGTTCCGTGCTGGGCGGGACCTTCATGCTCGCGCTGGTCCGCGGAAACAACGCCAAGTGGCTTCACGACTTCTCGGACATCACCTCGAAGTACCGGCCGGACCGGATGGAATGGACGCTGAAGGACGGCGCGTTTGGCGCTACGAAGCTTGTGTTGGAAGCCGTGCCGCCGGCCGAGGGCGCCGGGATGGCGTTGCACCTCCAAATCGAAAATGCCCGGCCGGGCGACCGGCTCATCTGGGCCTGCGGCGGCATGGTCCGGCAGAAAGAAGCGATGCTGGGCGCCTGGGACCTGACCACCAGCGCCTGGAGCGCATCGACCGAAGGTCGCCAGAAGAAAATGATGCAGGGATTCAACTCCGACGATTGCGCGGGCAATCAAATACAAGCGGAAGGTGGGCGATTCCTGCTCCACGTCGGCGGCAATAGGGCGGAACACGACACCCTTGGAGAATGCAGCGTCGCAGCAAAGATCGTCGTGGCCGACGCCAACGCGTGGGGCGAGCCTGTGAAGCTTCTCGATAGTGCCGGCAAGGACAAGCCGTTGGCCTGCGCAGCGATTCCGCTCGACAATCAGCCGGAGATCAGTTGGGCGATGCTGACTACCGACAAGAAGGCGTCTGGAATGGGCTCCGCGCCGGAGATCTTCGCGGCGGGAAAGCATCGCGCCGAAGAAATCGAGAATCGCGTAGTCGTCGATACACCTGACGCGGACCTGAATGCCATGGTGGCCGCCTCCAACGCGGTGACCGACGGGGTCTTCCGCGACGGGATCTTCACCCACTCCGGCATGCGCTGGGGCGTGCCCCTGCTCGGCTGGCGCACGATTTTCGGCGGAACTGCCTACGGCTGGCACGACCGCGTGAAAAACCAGGCGCGCTTATCGATCGCCAGGCAAATCACCCAATCCGATAAAACCCAAGCGAAGGCCGACCCACGCTACGGCCTGTCTTCACAGGCGCCGGACTCGCGATTGTTTGGGAAGGGTCGCATCGATTTCCACCATCCCTCGCATTACGACATGCAGACTCAGTTCTTCGATCAACTCATCCACGCGTGGCGTTGGACCGGAGATCCCGAGCTGGAAAAAATACTTCGTCCCGCGCTCGAGCTTCACCTGGAATACATCCACGACTGTTTCGATCCGACGGACACCGGCCTGTACGAAAGCTATGCCAACACCTGGCCGACGGATGACCAGTGGTACAACGGTGGCGGCACCGCCGAGGAAACCGCCTACGCCTACACCGGTCATAAGGCCGCACTGGAAATGGCTCGCCGCGCGGGCGACGCGGCGGCGGTTCAGCGGCATGAGATGCGGCTGGCGAAAATCCGCAAAGCGTTCATGGACAAACTTTGGATGCCCGCCAAAGGTTACGTCGGCGGCTGGGTCGAACAGGGTGGTCACGAGCGCGTTCACGAGGACGGGTGGTTGTACGCGACTTTCTGCCCCATCGACGCCGGGCTGCTCGATAGCGGCCAAGCGGCTTCCGCACTTTACCGAACCGAATGGGACTTGGAACGCGAGCACATGCCCTACGGCGGGCAGCGATGCTGGACTTCCAACTGGGTGCCATCCAAGTGGTCGCTGCGCGAGATGTGGCCCGGCGACAACTACCACCTGGCGCTGTCGTATTTCCAGACCGGCCTTGCCGACGATGGCTGGGAACTGCTGCGCGGGACTTTCCCCTGCATGGCGCTCTACGGCCCGGTCCCGGGCGACATGGGTTACCCCAGTGGCGGCACCGATTTCAACGACTGCGCAAGCATGTTTTGCCGGACGGTTGTCGAAGGCCTGTTCGGGTATCGACCTGACTACCCCAACGGCGTCGTGACGATCGCGCCGCAATTGCCGTCGGCGTGGGACCACGCGTCGATCAGGACGCCGGACGTCTCGCTCGACGTCCGTCAGGGCAAATACCAGATCGAGCTCACACAGCCGGCGGAGATGGATCTTCGTCTGCCCGTCCGCGCACGCAAGCTCGTGGCCGTGACCCTGAATGGCAGGCCCGTCAATTGGGAACTTGTTCCGGGGTTCGGTTGCAGCGTCGCGAAGATTGCCGTTCCAAAGTCGAAGTCCGCGCTGGTTGAACTGAGCTGCGAGCAGCCACTGCCTCAGTATGCTCCGGTTGCGGTCGAAATGCGTGTCGGCGAGAAGCCTGATTTATCGGCACGCGATGCAACCAAGATAATTAAGACGGCATCGCCGCCGACGACCGCCGGCTATCATTTGGCGGAATCACTTGTGCAGGCGGGTGACGCGCCGCAGCGTCGGTTGTTTAAGATTAAGGTCACGGACCCCGCGGCCGATGCGGCACGAGCGGCGCAGGGGTTCGATAAACCGCCGGCCGGCGCGCGCTGGGTACCTGTGGACCTTTCGCACCAATTTAACGGCGACGTTCGCGCCATCTTCCAGCAGCAGTACCTCTCACCCCGTCCGCCCACCTGTTCGCTACGGCTGGCGACGGATGGTTATTCGACTTGGCAGATGATGCTGAGTAAAGATAATAAGCCGCCGACGATCGACCTGTCCGATGTACCGGCGTTGCTCGATCGGCAGAACCACCTGCTGACGCCTGTCGGGATCCCTTTCGCATGGGTTGGCGGTGATCGCAACATCGCCTTCACGTCCATGTGGGACAACTGGCCGCGCCAGGCTTCGGTCCCGGTGAACCGAAAGGCGGAGGGAATCTCGTTCCTGCTGTGCGGCTTTACCAATCCCATGCAGGGCCGAATCGCCAATGCTGAGCTTCGATTGACTTATTCTGACGGCATCGTGGAAAGGATCGAACTGATCCCGCCGTTGAACTTCTGGTCGATGTGCGGTTTCGGCGGCTCGGATTACGACTACAAGCGCGACGGGTTCTGCCTGCCGACGGTTCCCCCCTCTACGGTGCGGCTCGGGAGGAATTGTCGTGCCGTCATACTCAACCACCGACTTCGCACCGATGTGACCCTTAACTCGGTTACTCTTGAAACGTTCTCACAGGAAGTCATCATTGGGCTGATGGGAATGAGCCTGATGGATTCGAAATGACCATCGGGTAGTCGCTTGCGTTGAAGCCGGCTCACTTGTCTTCCCAAAGCAAACCGTCTTATCGCGCAAACTGAGAGGCTGTCCCATAAGTTCAGTTATGCGGCTGCACGGTAGGCGAATGCCTGCTCCTGGTACTTGGGTCGCAATCGGTTGAGCATCAGCTGAATCATCGCGATTTTGATAAACGCCTCGGATGATCTGGCGGTGGTTCAAACCGATGATCTGCTGCACGCAATACTGATCGCGGTCCGTCTCGGCCAGCATCGACGTTGAAGCAAAAATCAATCCCATCCGGCGTCAGGAACATATGGTTGGCGACTTCGTGAGCGGCCTGCAGGTATTTGTTCAACAGGGTCGACGACATCACGAGCGTTTCGCCAGAGTTGTCAAAGCCGGCCGTATTGGCAGGCTCTGCCGGAAACTCACGCGTCGGCTGGATATCCACACCGGCAAGGTCGCGGATCGAGTAATCGAATTCCGAGGTGCTCAGTCGCCGGGCCAGCACGATCCCAGGGTCGCCGGCGTGGCGGTGGGCGTCATCATCGCGGGCAATGTGAAACCACTCGACCACCAGGCGACGTGAATTATCGCTTGGGCGTGTCTTCGCTTTTTTGGGCGGCATCTGGCCGGACTGAAGCCTGTCGAGGATCGTGGACCAGTGCGCGCTATCCTTGGCAGCCAGCGCCATCGTTGAGTAGCTGTCCAAGTTCAGGTCGGCTTCCGGACTATCCGCACCGTGGCATTTTACGCAGTATTGTTGCAGGAATGGGCGTACAGTCTCGGCAAAACGCGGTCCCAGCACGGCTGCGGCATCTTCAGGGGCAGGCGTACCCCCAACCAGCGGGGAGCCGCTTAGTGAAAGCATAGCGCAGCACGTCACTGTAATAGACATCAACCGATTTACACGCGATGCCGCCATAATCCCAAAGTGCAGTGCGAAAATCGATACGATCTTGAGCGCGGCGGCCAAATTTTTGCAAAAAACGGACATCAATGGGATTATGACACGCGGTCAGCACGTGAAAATGCGCTCATTTCCAGCTGCAAACTGCAAGTAGGCACTCAATACAGTGGGGGTCTACGTTAGGGTTCGCGATCTTCGAAGTGCGGCGAACTAAAACGATTGCCGAAGCGAGGACAGTTCCAAGCCCGCTCCTTCCTCATGTAAGTCGCGTTTTTTCGTTCCACCGCGATTGGTCATGTGAAATCGCGCATGGTTTTAAAATTTGCTGCACGACCTATTTATAAACGTGAAATTACCGGCGAAAGGCAATACGGGGAATGCAATGGAGCCATCGGGATTTGAACCCTACCTTGTTAGGCGATTCAATGGGACTCGCAATTTGGGATTGGGGTTAGACGTCATTTATGGGAGACTCTTTGACTTTGAACTCGCACAGCAACTACATTGAGGCCCAAGGGTGGGCTTAGGTGAGCCGATCGCAAGCATTGAAGCAGTCAGCACTTATTCAATGCACGGATTTCGTGGAATACCCCATGGTGGTGTCCACCACGAAGGGGTATTACAACAATCTTCGGGCATATATATCGCCGTGTCTCAGGGGCTTGGCCCTTGTCCAACAATCTATTCATCGCGCCGCCGATCTGACGAAGATGCGTAGGGCACCGGCGTGTTCAGCTCTCGGCCAAATCGATCGAGGTTGCAAACCTGGGCTCTCTCTTCGGCGTGATGGATTTGGATATCGCGATCGATCACGTCTGCGAGGGAAGACCGGGAACAGCTAGTGTAGTGTCTCAAGCTAATGCACTCTTATTCAGTGCGTTCCGGGCTCGGCGAACTTTCTCGATGATCTCCTCGGCCTTTGCCGTCCATTGGAAGGAATTGGGGTTCTGGTTGTGCGCTTCAATATAGGCCGTGATCGCCTCGATCAGTGCCGGCACGCTGCGGAAAGCACCCCGGCGGATTCGCTTGTCGGTGATCTCCCGGAACCATCGTTCCACGAGGTTCAGCCATGAACTGCTGGTCGGGATGAAGTGCATGTGAAACCGTCGGTGCCGTTTCAGCCAGTTTTGCACCTTGGGATGCTTATGTGTGCTGTAGTTGTCGGCAATCAGGTGAAGGTCCAATCCATCCGGCGTCTGCTCATCGATCTGTTTGAGGAATTTGATCCACTCCTGATGCCGGTGCCGCGGCATGCACGTGCCGATCAACTTGCCCTCCGCCACGTTCAACGCCGCGAACAACGTCGTCGTTCCGTTGCGTTTGTAGTCGTGTGTCATCGTCCCGCAACGGCCCTTTTTCCGAGGCAGGCCGGGTTGCGTCCGGTCCAACGCCTGGATTTGAGTCTTCTCATCCACGCACAGGACCAAAGCATGCTCCGGCGGATTCAGATACAGGCCCACGACATCCGTCATCTTTTCGATAAAACGCTTGTCATTGCTCAGCTTGAACGTGCGGATCAGGTGCGGCTTGAGGCCGTTGGCGCGCCAGACGCGGTTGACCATCGCTCGGCTGGTTCCCAATTCCTTTGCCAATGTTCGACAACTCCAGTGCGTTGCGTTCGTTGGCTTGCGTTGTGTCGTGAATTGGATGATGCCGGCGGTGATGCCGTCGCGGGCTCGTGGCGGACGCCCGCCTCGCGGAGCATCCTTCTCGATACCCGCCACACCGTTTTTGGCAAAACGATTCCGCCACTTGCCGACCAGCAAGCGATCGGTCCCCAACTGCTCGGCGATGACGTTGTTGGCGGCACCGTCGGCCGCTCGCAAAATGATCTGCGATCGGAGAACCAGGCGTGAAGGCGTACTGCGCCCTCGCGACCAGCTTTCCAGTGTCTTGCGATCGTCGTCCGCGATAAGAATAGTCGGTGCGACACGCACGGTCTTATCCTCCAGTTGAGCAATAAGACACGCAAGGTTGAAATAAGTTAGCTTATTTATGAGACACTACACTAGCACTGCGAGAATCGTCACCAAAAGGATAAGAAAAGCGATCAGCCCCGCCCGACCAATCCATCTGCCTCGACGCGGCTGAGCCAGT
>DAIRGS010000435.1:0-4534 GCA_036794395.1 Tepidisphaeraceae bacterium
AGGGGCTGTCGATTTATTTGGCACGGAATTTGGGTTACTGGACTTACGACAAACGTTCGGAACATAACTCCTTATTTTCCGATCCGGACGGTGCATTTTCCGGATTAAATCGACAGCCCCCGTACCGGTGGAGGGAGAAAAGGGCGCGTGATTTGGACTTGTGGGTAATGACAAGGGCGTACCGGTGGAGGGAAAAAGGAGAGTGTCCTGGAGTGAGGGGAGGGGATAAGGAGCGCCCACCGAAACTGACATGCACCCGGCCGACTGTGTCCCTTGCTTCGTGAATTGACGCCCCTTCAGGCAGCTTATAGACTCCCAAGCCCAGTATTTTGGAGTGGTTCAATGTCCTTTCAATGCGTGGTTGTCACCCCCGAGCGTCAGGCGCTCGATGAATCCGTTTCGCAGGTCATCCTCCCGGCATGGGATGGAGAAACCGGCATCCTGACCGATCGGGCCCCGCTTCTGGTGAAGCTGGGCACCGGCGTTCTGCGCGTAGATCCGGCTTCGGGTCCTTCCCGCAAGTTCATGATTGACGGCGGGATCGCGCAGATGAAGAGTAACCGCCTGACCATTCTGACCAACGAGGCCATGGCCGCGGAAGATATCGATGCGGAGTCGGCCCGCGCGCAGTACGCGGAAGCCGAGGCCCGAATCCCAACCGACAACAAAACGCGCGACGACCGCGCTCACCAGATGCAGCGCGCCCGTGTTCAACAAGAACTCGCGACTGGCAAGAAGAGCTAAATGACCGTGCGCGATTCCGCGCATTTTCGTGACATGGCTTTGTAAGCCATGATCGAGGGGGATGACCATCGACGCCGGGTGCGATTTGGGAAAACCAAGTTTCGACATTCGGACAACCTTCTGAGTCTTCGGAAGGAAATGCCTAATTCGGCAAGTTGGTTTTCCCACATCTCACCCGGCGCCGGACCCGCGGCTCACCCAACCACGGCTTAAAAAGCCGTGCCACGTAAATGCAATGGCGCTGAATCGCGCACGGTCATTTGGAGCGGTGGGTCGATCGTTTTAATAGTGGTCGGCGGAAGCGCCGGGGCTTCCGCCCACGGCTACCACGCTTACCGCGCCTCAATACTTGAAGCTCAGCCCCACCCCGCCCCACACGCGCGAATTGGCTCGCAGGCGGGTCTGGATCGAATCGGTGTAGTACAGGTACCCCTTTAGTTCCCAGGTTCCATATCGGCGGGGAATGCCCAGAACCGATTTCAGGTCGTAGGTCGCTTCCAATCCAACGTCGTAATGCTGAAAGCCAGTCGATTGGGGATGGACGTTGGTGTCCAGAAAATAACGGTTGTGAGCCACCCAGGCCGCGTCGGCTACGCCTCGGAGTACCAATCCTGTGTTGGCGATGTCAAAATCGTGATGGACGCCGGCTTCGAGATAAAAGCCGTCGTATTTGTCGTAGTCGTATGAGCCGTAAACGTATGGGGAAATAAACGGGTGGGCGGTGTGGAAAATGGCCGCGTCATCAATCCCAAGGGTCATGAAGACTTCCTGGGTATCGCGGCCCTCGCGGTTGGGGAAAACATAGCTGTTGTACCCCGCCCCGATCGTGATCGGCCGAATCGTCCAATCCAAGCCGAAATAAGGGCGGACTTCCTCAAATCGGGAGATGGGATCGTTATTAAAGACATTGGCGAACACGCCCAGGAACGGGTGAGGAAGCTTGCCGAGATCAAAATCGAGCCGGGCGTTGAACTGGAGGGCTTTTTCGTTTCTGAGTGGGGCGGTGGTTTGATCAACGCCACGAAAGATGTAGTGGCTGAAATACGACGTATCGAGCGAAAAATGGACGCCGCCCTGGTTGGTGAGCTGTTCGAGGGTGGGGGTTTCCTGGGGGACGTAAACACTCAGCGGCTGCTCATCGAGCAGGGCGATGGGTGAACGCACCTGGGCATGAAGGTCGGTGGCAGCGCAGCACGACATACCGCCCGCGATCAATACCCAAAGCCACAACCTCATCGCTTCTCCTGATGTCCGGCGAACTTGCAACCGTCCGCGGCAATGTACCGGGCCGGTGAGAGCAGGAAAAGGGCCGGAGTTGGGCGCGGGCTTATAATCCTTGCCCGATTTACCATGTAAGAACGCAGCATTGCCACGGTATGAATAGTATTCGGCCGGATGGCCGATTGGAGTTGTATCAATGCGTTTGAAGTCGTTGCATGGGCTGATACTGCCGTTTGTTGCCGCCTTGGTGCTCGCCACCGGGTCGGCGGGTGCCAAGGAATACGTCCTGCCGATGCGGGATGGCAAAGTCCGTGTTCGCGAGATCAACGCCGCGATTTCCAGCGAATTGCACCTGATCAATTTCCCGACGTCCAGCGAGATCGATTTGAATGGCCCAAACGGCGCGGATTTTTTGTGCGCGGTCAATGCATGCCTGTGGAAGGGTTGCTCGCTGCAAACAACCCCGACCAGCGCAGTGCTGCATCTGGAGCCGCCGGCCAATGGCACGTGCATGGCGATGCGGCGGATGACCCGCATCATCGCCGCCGAGCGGTCCCCCGCCGCGACGGCGGTACAGGCACGGCGATGGGGGATTTCGATTCCGGAGCGGATCGATCCGAACCGCCCGCTGGTGCTGCTGATCCATGGACTCGATGCCGATCGAAATGATTGCATCCCGATGGGGAACCTGCTGCGCAACGCGGGTTATCAGGTCGCTTACTTCAGCTATCCTGGGGATCAGCCCATCGAAGACAGTGCGGCGATGTGCGCCCGCAGCTTTCAACTTCTGCATGAACGCTTTCCGAAAATCCGCGTGAACGTGGTCTGCCACAGCATGGGCGGACTGGTGGCGCGGCAGTATATCGAAGGCCCGCAATACGCCGGGGGAGTGGATCGTCTGATTATGGTTGCCACGCCTAATCATGGTTCGAACTGGGCGCGCATGCGAACGGCGCTGAGCGTGCAGGAACATTACTACCTGCGCGCCGACCCCGATTGGGCGTGGACGTGGCTGATTACCGAAGGCATGGGCGAGGCGGGGGATGATTTGTTGCCGGGCTCGGAGTTCCTTAAGCAACTTAACAATCTACCGCGACGGGACGGGGTGAAATACACCATTGTCTCGGGAAACAAGAGCGGGGTGGATCAGGTGGAAGCGGACGTTGTGGATTCGGTTTCCAACATTGTGCCGGTGAGGGCGCGGACGTGGTGGGGCATTGGGCATTGCTACCGCGCGTTGCAGGCCGTGGCGGCTCATCTGCGGGAGAAGACCAGCGATGGGGATGGGCCGGTTTCATTGAAGAGCGCGACGTTGAAGGGTGTGAAAGATGTAGTGATCTTGCCGGGGGATCATAAATCGCTGTTTCTGTCGGATGATGCGAATCCGCCGGTGGCGTATGGGGTGGTACTGAATCGGCTTAAAAGCTGAGAGTGCACCGGCGATTCTTGATCGTGTTATGATGTGGTTCCGGGTGCTGGTTCAGTTTGAATCCAACATGGGATTGCCTGCACAAATTTACGACTTCCGCGTCTTGGCTCCGTCCTATGAAGAGATCTTCCAGACCGTCGAGGGGAAAGAGAGGGACAGAGTTTCGATGGAAGTCATCCGTCCAAAGGAGGCGCCGCCACGGCATTTGACGACAGGGGAGCGGGCATACATCAATGAGCTATTGGCGAAACAGGCGAAACGTCAATCCAAAAGAGCGAAAGAACCACGAAGTTTCGCCTTTGCACCGGAGTTTTTGCGGCTGAGTAAGGGCCGGGACAGTTTAAGCATCCATCGTTCGAGCGATGGTCAAAAGATAATCGTCATTGGCGATTACTGTGGAGCGGACCTATTCAAATCGGCTTGTATGGCGTTAGAACGGCTCGGTGGAAGTCCATCGCAATAAGAGGCCGTAACACAGCGCATTTCAAACTAAACCAGTACCTGGTTCCGATGGTTAAAAAGGAGCCCATCCAGCTCGACTACGGGAAAAGCACGCCGCCCCCACGTCCACCGCGGAAGTTTGTTGGATCGCTTATCTTTCCAGTCCTCCTGCTCGTTGCTGCCCTGATCACATTTCGCTCGCGAACGGTAAACAGTTGGATTGGATATGTGAGGCCCGCACTTCTGGTTGTCATTGTGTGTTTGATGATTGCCACCCGGTGCTGGGATTATTTGCATCCCAGCGAAGATGACGGGAATCCTGATCAAACGGATGCGGATGGATCATCATCCGCTTCGAACCGACGCGCTCACCCCACTCTGGGCGGAGGGACGCTCGGCATCGGCGCCGGCACTTTCCGAGGAGTGCAGGTGGGTTGCGTGGGAGGGGCGGTCCTAGTGGTCTTCACCGTGCTATGCGTCTTCAGTTTGCTGCTGATGGTCTGGTGGCCCTATCTCCACAAATAGCCGCTGGTGTTCTCCTCCATATTACCCACAGTCCACCGCCTGCTAAATGATCGCGCGTGATTTGGGGCTGATCCGGCATCTTGGTTGGTGAAATCGGTATCGCGGTGGTTTTTGCGGCGAGTTGCAGCGGTCTGAGAAGCCGGGGTGGCGCGGGGTACCGCTATACCCCGGCGT
>DAIRGS010000436.1:0-4513 GCA_036794395.1 Tepidisphaeraceae bacterium
AATTCCGCTCGCTTCCCCCGGAGTACCGGTGGAGGGAGAAAAGGACGCGTGATTTGCACTTGTGGGCAATGACAAGCGGAGCACCGAGAGAGGGAGAAGAGGGCATCTAAAGCGCAATGCACCCGCGCCGCATTTATTTGACTGGCATTTGAGATGGGCGGATGGATGTCGTCTGACATAATCAGGCGGCTTTCTCAATTGGGACTTACGCTCGTTGCGGACCTTTGAGGATGAGGCCCTGTCCCGTGGGCAATTCGAGGATTGGCTGACCTCTCAATTTCATGAACGCCAACTCGGCGATCATTTGGCCTCGATTACAGATCCACCCAAAATCATCCAATATGATCATTCCGCCGGGCGAGACGCGATCGTAGAGGGACTCAAGCGCCTCCACCTCGGCCTTCTCCGAATTCATATCGATGTGGAGGTATGAAATAGCCTGCGGGGCCTCCTGCGCGAACGATGCGGGCACCGCGCCCTGAACAATCCGGACGTTGGGATAAGGTGCAAACGTCGCCTTGACTCGCGCCACCAACGCCTCCGGGTTTGCAAGTGCTGCATGCTTTCCCCACTTCTGGCGCTCTTCGGGCGTGGACCCTTCCTCCGAGGGGCCCGAAAAGGTGTCGTAAAGGTAAAACGTTTTGGGAACAGAGCCGAAATCCAGATACCGGCACAACACCGCTGAGGAAAACCCGCGCAACACCCCGCATTCTACAAAATCGCCGGGAACGCGCAGCGCGCAGGTAGCCGCCCAGGCCAGCACGTGAAGCCGCCAAACCAGGCTCTTCTCCTGATCGGTCTCCGCGATCGCGCGGCAACTCTCCACGAACCGCTGATCCTGCAAGAAGGACAGATTCTTGCCCAGCGCGATCGTCATATCCGAGGCGAACATGCTCCCCTGGTACAGTTCGCTGAGCGACTTGAGCGCCTGATGAAGCTTGGGGGTTTGATCCGGCGTCAACCAGTAAAACATGACTCTCGATCTCGGTGAAATGAACTGGGTCTGGCGAACGTGAGCATCCGCACGCTGCAAAGCCTAATTCGCGCATTCACCCAAGGCAAACTGCTTCGCCCGGCTTTGCGATCCGAGGTTGCTCTCGTAGCATTGTGTCACCATGGCGGGAAAGCCCAAGGTCAACGTCGCACCCCGGATTAACAACCGCCGGGCGCTGCACGAATATTTTATCTCTGCCCGGCTGGAGTGCGGAATCGCGCTGCTGGGCAGTGAAGTGAAGAGCCTGCGCGCAGGCAAGGCCCAGCTCCAGGAAGCCTTTGCGCGGATTGAGAACGGCCAGCTGGTCCTTCATCAGTGCCATATCGACCCCTATGAGAATGGCGGGCCGTACAGCCACGAGCCCCTTCGCGAGCGGCGTTTGCTGGCGCATAAGCGCGAGATCAAAAAGCTCGCCCTTGAAACCAACGAGCGAAGTTCCACGCTGATCCCGCTGGCCATCTACTTCAAGGATGGCCGGGCGAAGGTTGAAATCGGCGTAGCCCACGGAAAACAGCAACACGACAAACGTCAGTCCATCAAAAAGCGCGAAATGGACCGCGAACTTCGGAAGGCGATGAGCCACAAGCGGTGAGTAGCTGATTGAGGATTGCTGAATGCTGATTGAAATACAAGACAAACCAGCCGCATCCCGAATTCAGCAATCAGCAATCACCGTCGATTCAACCCTAAAGGAAAGATCCCATGACTCCCCCGGCTCCTGAGGAAAAGGAAAGCCTCGACTTTATTCGACGCATTGTTGAAGAGGATTTACGGACTGGTAAATGGGCCGGGCGGGTGGCGACGCGGTTTCCGCCGGAGCCCAATGGCTATTTGCACATTGGACATGCCAAGTCGATCTGCCTGAACTTCGGTATCGCGCAGGAATACAACGGCGCGTGCAATCTGCGCTACGACGATACCAATCCGGCCAAGGAAGAAGATGAGTACGTTCGCTCGATTGAAGAAGATGTGCGATGGCTTGGCTTTCAGTGGGGCGGCAAGCTTTGGGCTTCGGATTATTTCGACACGATGTACGAGTACGCCCTGGAACTGATTCGCAAGGGCAAGGCGTATGTGGATGACCTGACCGCCGTGCAGATCCGCCAGCATCGCGGGACGCTGACGCGCCCGGGACAGGATAGCCCGCATCGCAATCGCACGCCGGAGGAGAACTTGGATCTGCTCGATCGCATGCGCAAGGGAGAGTTTCCCGATGGATCCAAGGTGCTGCGGGCCAAGATCGACATGGCCTCGCCCAATATGAATCTGCGCGACCCGGTCATGTACCGCATCCTTCACGAGTCGCACCACAACACCGGCGACAAATGGTGCATCTACCCCATGTATGACTGGGCACACGGGTTTGAAGATTCGCTGGAAAAAATCACCCACTCGATCTGCACTCTGGAGTTCGAAAACCATCGGCCGCTCTATGATTGGTTTATCGATGCACTCAATGAGGGCCGCCCGAAGGAAAAGCAGATCTGGCACCCGCAGCAGATCGAGTTTGCCCGATTGAACCTCACCTACACGATGCTCTCCAAGCGCAAGCTGCTTCAGCTCGTGCAGGAGAAAATCGTATCCGGTTGGGATGATCCGCGCATGCCGACCATCTCCGGCTACCGTCGCCGGGGCTACACCCCTGAATCGGTGCGGGCGTTCTGCAAACACATCGGCATCAATAAATTCAACAGCGCCGTTGAGATCGGCGTACTCGAAAACTTCCTGCGCGAAGATCTGAACAAGCGGGCGCCGCGTGCGATGGCCGTGCTGCGGCCGCTCAAGGTGATTATCACCAACTATCCGGAGGGTCAGGTTGAGGAACTGGAGGCGGTGAATAATCCAGAAGATCCATCTGCCGGGACGCGGAAAGTTCATTTCTCGCGCGAGCTGTACATCGAGCGCGAGGATTTTCAGGAAGTTCCGCCGCCGAAGTATTTCCGCTTGTTCCCCGGAAACGAAGTCCGGCTGCGATACGCGTACTTTGTGAAGTGTACGAATGTAGTGAAGGACGCCGCGGGCAATGTCACGGAAATCCACTGCACCTACGACCCGGCCACCCGTGGCGGCAACACCCCGCCCGATGGGCGGAAGGTGAAGGGGACGATTCACTGGGTCGACGCCGCGACCGCGGTGAAAGCCGAAGTACGGCTGTACGATCACCTGTTCAAAACCCCCGATCCTGAGGATGTTCCCGAAGGGCAGGATTGGAAGGTCAACCTCAATCCCAATTCGCTGGAGGTAATCAAAGACGCGAAGCTGGAAGCCAGCCTCACGTCCGCCCCGATCGGGCAGAGTTACCAGTTCGAGCGCACGGGGTATTTCAATGCGGATCGCGAGTCGACCGTGGAGAAACTGGTGTTCAATCGGGCGGTGTCGTTGAAGGAGAGCTGGACGAAGGAGCAGCAGAAGGGGAAGAGGTAAGCGACGGAAAAAGGGTCTTGGGAATAATTGAGTGTTCTTGCCGGAGGTGCCCATGAAATGGCGGGTGATACTGGAGCCAGATGCAGAAACCGGTGATTGGGCCGTCTGGTGCCCCGAACTGCCAGGGTGTGCCTCCGCCGGGGAAACTGAGCAGGAAGCTCTTGAAAACATTCGGGAAGCCATTGAATTGTATCTGGATCAAGATGAGCTGGAATTGCCTCCCGATGCGCTGATCCGAGAGGTGGTGGCGGGGTGAGCCAGCGCATCAGGCGGATGAATGCCCGGCAATTGGAGTCGTTGCTTCGCCAATACGGTTTCGAATTGATTTCACAGAAGGGCAGCCACCGCAAGTGGCGCCAACCCCAGCTTCGCATTCAGGTCATTGTTCCAGAACACAAAGGCCGCGACATCCCGCTCGGCACGCTTCATACAATCTTACAGGAATCCCAAATCCCCGAATCTGAGTGGCGGAGTTAGTACGGCTGGGAGTACAGCGATCAATCGTCAGAAAAATCAGATATATGACTCCGCTCCACGCGGCCATCAGGTGCGGCTTGCCAAACTTTGCCTGAAATTGCGTCGAGACAGTGGCTGATGGCGTGTTCCGGATACGCAAACGCATTTCGCAACTGGCCTCATTTAACCCCGGCCTCATCCGGCGTGAGAGTGAGGATCATGCTGACTCTCATCTGTTCATCGGGCGAAATCGCGTGATCAGCGATCCGCCAGACCAGATTTTGACGCTCGGAATGCTTCAGCATTTTAAACTTGGGCGCGCGCACGGCGACACGGTAAAGCCGCGTTGTTGGAACGGGCTCGGAATCGACGTCGGCCTCAATTCCGTTGGCCGCCAGTGTGCTGACCAGCGCGTTCTTCAGGCGCGTCAGAAAAGGTGGAGAACTTTTGGTGTTCACGTTAGCCATGTCTTGAGTTCCTTAATCTGATCCAGAAAGTTTCTGGCATCATCGATATCCGCAGTATATGGCGGATACCGCATGAACGCTGGGCCACGAAGAGCGCATGCTTGGCGCATGTGATTACATGATAAAAGGAGTGTGCCCTTATCGGCGGTGAAAGACGGCCCCCTCCCTACCC
>DAIRGS010000119.1:0-19773 GCA_036794395.1 Tepidisphaeraceae bacterium
AATGTTGGGCGTACCGGTGGAGGGAGAAGAGGCGCGCCTAAAGTGTCACGGACCCCTCATCACGACCCACGTCATGTCACCCAAATTGGGTCAACGAAAGCAAATTCCCATCCGGATCTTTGAACCAGCACACCTTCGCACCACTTGGCGAAACCCAGATCCCCAGATCGTCCTGCCCCATCCCTTCAAATCGTTCGAACTTCACACCCTTGCGCCCCAGCGCCTCTGCCATCGCTCTTACGTCCCCGACTTTCCATCCCATCGCCGTGAACGGCAACGGCGTAAATTCCCGCACCTTCTGAATCCGCAGCGTCGCATTTGCCGTTCTCAAAACCAGCGCGAAGGGGCCGTCTTCCTCCAACTCCAACCCGAGCACCCCGCAATAAAAACCGTGAGCGTCCTCGGCCCGCGTCGTCGCCAAAAACGCCACTACCTCACAGTTCTCGAGCGTCATGAGAATCCTGCCTTTCGACATACCTCACTCCCCAAGACCAGAACCCGCCGCCAGCCCGGCCCCCTTTGTATCGGCAAAGTTGTATGACGTGGATTGGCCCGGCGCTCCGTGGAATCTACGATAGCCGAAGGAGGCACCATGCGAGATTACCAACGCGAAGGAATCCAACCCGAAACCGCCCTCGAAGCTTTGCGGGAAACCTACACCAATCCCGATCTTACACGATTTGTGAGCAGCTTCATCGGCCCCAACCCGCCCAAGCGCAAGGAGGACATGCTGGCGGTACTGGCGGGATTGCTGGAAGGCGACCACCTTCGACTTGCATGGGAAAAGCTCGATCCGACCGACAAGGCGAAGGCCGCGCAAACGGTCTGGTCCGACACAGGATTCTTCGATCGCGAGAAGTTCGACGCAATGCGGGAAAAGCCCACACTTCGCGGCGACGCCAGTGATGACGAAGACGAACCCGACGACGATGATGACGTCGCTTTTGGTTTCGACCGCGGCACCGATCGCAAGAAAAAACCTTCACTCCTCAAATTGATCATGCCGCACGGCGTCATGCCGCGCGAGATCCAGCAGCGCCTGCGCAAGTTTGTCCCAAAGCCCCCGCCCTCCGCCATCGCCGCCCAGGACGCGCCGCCCGCTACCGTCGAATTGCCGAGTTACAGCTACAACTCCAAGACACGATCATACGATCGCGGCACCGAAGCGGTGCCGGTTGTCATTCGCGAAATGGAACGCGCCGCACTGAATGATGTAATGGCGGTCCTGCGCCTGGTCGACGCAGGCAAAGTCGCAGTCAGTGAGAAAAACCACTGGCCCACGCCCGCCGCACTTCGCCAGATCGGCCAGATCCTCGAAGGCGGCGATTATTATCCCGACGAGAAATCCGACGCGAAACAATCCGACGATCCCGACGAAGAACCGCCCGGCCCCATCCGCGCCTTCGCATGGCCGCTGCTACTACAAGCCGGCAAACTGGCCCAGGTGCGGGGCTCCCGCCTGGAACTCACAAAAACCGGACGAGCCGCCCTGGTCGCTCCTTCCCACGAAACCCTCCGCGCCCTCTGGGAACACTGGGTCAAAAGCGATTTGCTCGATGAACTCCGCCGGATCAACGTCATTCGCGGGCAGACCGGAAAGGGCCAACGCAACCTGACCGACCCAGCCTTACGTCGCGATGCCATCGCCGCGGCACTGCGCGAATCCCCGCTCGGACAATGGGCCCTGCTCAACGAATTCTCCCGGCACATGCGCGCCGGCGGACACGAATTTCAAGTCAGTTCCGACCCTTGGACCCTGTACATATTCGACGCGCAATATGGCTCGCTGGGCTATGAAGGCTATGGGGGCTGGAACATTCTTCAGTTCCGCTATCTGCTCTCCCTGCTCATGGAATACGCCTCAACGCTCGGCCTGATCGACATCGCTTTTATTCCGCCCTCCGGCGCTCGATCGGATTACGGCGGCCTGTGGGGGACCGATGACCTCCCTTTTTTCAGCCGGTATGATGGCCTCCTGTTCTTCCGACTCAATCCCCTGGGCGCATACGTCCTGGGGCTCAAAGATTCCTATTCACCGCCCCCCGTTCAAGCCCGGCAAGTTATTCGCGTAAATCCAAACCTCGAAGTGACCGCGATCGGCCCTCTGTCTTCGGCGGATGTCTTACTACTTGATACCTTCGCCGAGAACACCGGCGATCAAGTCTGGCGATTGGACCCTCCCCGGATTCTTGACGCCGAAGCCGCCGGCCGCGGCATGAATGAACTCATCGCCTTCCTCGAATCGGCCAGCGGGGCCGAATTCCCCGAGCCGGTCGAAACCTTCTTCGCCGAACTCACCGCCCGCGCCAATGCCACGCAAGACCTCGGCCCGGCCCGCCTGATCGGCTGCGCCGACCCCGGCCTGGCAACCTTCATCGCCAATCATCCCACCACCGCAAAGCTCTGCTCCTTGGCCTCCCCCGACCGCCTCGTCGTTGCCTCCAGGGACGACGCCGCCTTCCACCGCGCCCTCCGCAAACTAGGCTTCGTCCCTCGCCGCCCCACCTCCGATGCTTGAACCGCGCCACATTCTCAATTTTTTCACACTGTCGCTTTCACGGGGTTGGATTCCAACCGAGCCCGGCCCCGCGTTCATTCTGGAAGTCGTCAATGCCGAGGTTTCCCCTCCGGCGGGTGAGCGGCGGTAAACCCTTGACTGTGCGCGGAACGCGAACAGCGGATCGTCTGTCGGATGCCCGTGTTCTGCGTGATCAGAATGAAAGGTAAAGCCGCAGCAGCAGCGGGAGCTTGGCGGCGGTGGCTTCGGCCGATTCACGCGCAATTTTAAGCGACGAGAAATCTTCGTCAGTCAGGTCCTGACCGATCGAAGAAAGCGGGCAGCCCACTGCGGCGCGGGCACAAAGCGTGTCGGCAAGGAACACGCAGGCGCACAGCGACCTGTGTTTCTCAGGCGCTTCGGCCGGGGAATGATGCCAGCGGATGACCGCCGATAGCGCATCGGCCAGCGACCAGCGGCTGGCCAGACGACCTCCAAGCTGGCTGTGGTCGAAACCAAATGCTTCAAATTCGAGATCGGAGAATGATCCCCCATCAGCCGCTTTCGCAAAGACCGAAGTGAGTTTGGCCGGATCGGATTGCGCGAGCAAAGGCAGCGCGATATCGTGCATCACACCGGCCAAAAACGCCTCTTCGGCATCGCAACATTTAGATGCCACCGCCAGCTCGCGCGCCAGGATCGCCACGCCCACACTGTGGTCCCATAGCGATCGGCCATCGTACTTGCCCAGCTTGGTCGGCTTGAACATCGGTCCCACCGCGGCCGATAACGTAAGCTCTTTCACCGTTCGCAGGCCCAGGTAATTCACGGCACGATCGAGCCGGGTCATCTTGTCTTGCAGCGCGTAATACGCGCTGTTCACCGCACGCATGATCGCGCCGGCCAGCGCCGCGTCCTGGGTGATCAGCTTCGAAAGCGTCGAAAGATTGCATTCGGGATCGTTCACCAACCGGAGAATCCGCGTGGTGTTTTCCGGCATCACCTGAATCGCGGCGTGCTGAGTGAGAAACCCATCAATCGCGCCGAAATTCTCCGGTCGCGCCTCAGCGGGACGACCCTTTTTTGCGAACAGGCCAAACATCCGTGATCTCCACTTTTCGCGGTCGCGTGCTAAGGCACTTCCATATGGAGAGTCGCGAAACGACACGCGGCCCCCAAAGCACGGCACTCAGATGTTATCAACGGATTTTTTGCCGGGGATCTTAATTTGATTCTGGGCAGAAAACCCCCAACGCAATGAAAGCGTTAGATGGTTTCCAATAATGATGCCGCAATCACGCAGGACGCGCGTGGCGGATTTATCGGCGTTCCTCAGGGTCACGTCACGTAGTCGCAAGCTTCCTATACACCTCACCGCATCCGATTCGCTTCCCAGACGGCGCGAATCGCGTCTTCGTCCCCATTACCCTCAGGCATGATTGCGCTTTTGTTATTGGCGTAGTACCAGCGCCGCCCATCGACCGGCGAGCGCATCGTCCGGCTACCCGGCATTTCAAGATGCCCATCGGGATCGGTTTCGCGAAGCCATTTCCAGGCATACTCCAACCACTTGGCGCGATAGGCCCTGGGCTGAACCGCGAACCAGGTAATCTCGTCGTACCCCCACACCCAGATCGTCCCAGCCCCGGCCTTTCCGGGCGTACGGCTCACGCCAAAGTTATCGAACTCCACCAGGAAAGGCAGGTGCTCGCAGGTATATCCGCTGGGTGCGATGCCGCCTTTGCTGCGGTGATAAATGCCATCGGAGAACCCGACATCGAGAATCGCTTCCTGCGGCTTGTCGGGAACTTCTTTGATTCGCAGGGGAAAGGCGTGAACGTCCAGCAGGAGCTTGCCGTCTTTGACAAGGCCGCCGTGCGGCACGTGAGCGTCGCAGATCACCCAATGACGCCGAGCGTGCTTGCTCGCGTAATTCCGCACGAGATCGAAGACGCTGGCATAGTGCGTGAGATCCTTGTCGTTGCGGTTCATCAACTCGACCTGCCCGAAGTGAATGGCTTCGGCGCCGGCGTCGATGTAGGACACGGCCTGGAAGTAGAACCAGAGCTGCGTCTCGGGACGGCTGACATCCGGGACCGAGGAGTTCCGGCCCCACTGCCGGGTTGACGCGCCGTTTTGATAGATCATGTCGGCGTAGCGAAAATTGCGCTTTTCGACAGGCATGCCCAACGCCGTGAACGCCCACTCGGGCACGGGGATTTGCTCCACCTGCTGACCGACGATCTCAAAAATACATGCCTGCACGATCATGTCCGGGTCGGCGGCATGGACCTTCGGCATGTTCGTCCGCACCATTTCCATCCGCTTCAGAAAGCTGCCCTCGCCCGACCAGAAGCAGATCCCCCGGCCGATGAATTTGGCCCCCATCGATTTGAGCATGCGAATATCGTCATCAATGTCGCTGCGACCATGCAGCATCCCTTCCATGGTGATCGACCGGTCGAGGTAGTTCTCAAGCACCTGCCGGGGAATGGGACCATCGAAGTGGTAATCGGGAGCGGTGGGCGCCGCGAGTGCCGGCTTAGCGAAAAACGCGACCAGCGCGAACAGGCCGCAAATGCTTACACGATGTTGAATCTGAATTGGCATAAGAGACGCCTTGAAAAACCACACGCCGTTATCCTGAGCTAATTCGAAGGACCCATCGAAGCAAGCAACGCTGTTCGTCAAGCAGATCCTTCGCTACCGCTCAGGATGACATTAAATCACGTCGACGCATTTCAGTTACTGAACGGCATCGCGCATCACATACGCGAGCAGATCTTTTAACTCCGTTGGCGTTCGAACCAAGCCCTGGGGCATCGGCGACTTCTCTTCCTGCTTCCGGGCATTGATGTCGGACTTGTTAAACGTCTTGAGCGTCGTGTCCTGGAGGCGCATGTCGAGTTTATCAGGGGTTTCGTTGACGATTAAACCCCCGAACAAATCGCCGCTGTTGAGCCGGACAACGGTGGACCGGAACAGCGGAGAGACCACTTTATTTGGAAGCAAAATGGATTCGGTGACATACGCGATCGTGAATCGCTTACCCGCCTCGGCCAGGCTGGGCGCTCCGCCGCCGGGCGAATCGCTGGTGGCCGCGTGGCACTTGCTGCATCCGAGGGAATCAAACAACTGGCGGCCATGAGCAGCATCCCCAGTCTTCCATTCCGTCTCCCAATTGATCTTGGCAAATTCCGGCGGGATGGCTTCCAGATCTTTGGCGTCCTTCGCCTGGGAAAGTCGCTCGGCAAGTTGTTGGGTATCCATTGGATCGGGAAGGAAAACGCGAACCGGGTCGGCCGCTTCGTACGAAACACTCAGCAACGCACGGGCGGAGGTATGTACGCGAATGAGGAAATCATTGCTCCCGGTCTGGAGCGTCAGCGGGATGCGATCTTCATCAGCCTTAAACGCCCGGCCCGCCGAGTTCTCCCACAGAACCCGCCCATTGTGATAAACCCGAACCTGCTGCTGCGAACCCACCCACAACACAATCGGCTGCGACTTGGCCGATTCGATCCGAAAATACGCGTAATCCGAGCTGTCCAACTTTCGCGCCAGCAGCTTATCGAAATCGAAAACCTTGTTGACCGCCGCGACACGATTCCATTTCAGCGATTCGGAAGTCGATGGATAGGTAAGGGAAAGATTGATTGGCCCTTCCTCTGGAGCATGCGAAAGATTAAAGCCCTTGCGCGAATCGGCGAAGGGGCCCACCGACCAGGCCTCGGCAATTGCGTGCTTCGGCCCAAGAGATTTCGGGGCGAACTCGGTTAATACCTCAGCCACTCTGGGCGCCACCCGCGAATCGTTAAGAATGTTCAAAAAGAACGCAGCCTCATAGCGGTTTTGCTTGTCCGGATCGGAAAGAGACTTCTCCAGCGCGGCAAAAAGCGCCTCCTGCTCCGATGAATGCTTCACGCCTTTCCACCACTGCGCCATCGTAAAGTTCCCGATCGGGCCGAGGGTGCGCAGATCGACTTTCGGGCTGTCGAAATAATTCGGGACGATGTAACTGTTGGCCTGAGCTTTGGAATCAGGCGTAAGGCCTTCGGGAAGTGGACCCGTTGCGGGTGGAATCGTCAGCCGGAAGCCGGTGGCAAGGATGCCGGCCATGCGCGTTGTGGCATCGTCGGATTGGAGTATTGATTGAAGTTGGGAGATCGGCGCCTTTTCGGCAATGAGCATCGCGGCGGTGTGGCGGAGGTACGTGTCGGCGCTCCGGGCTGGGCCGTCGATGACCTGTTGGGGCACCGCGCCAGGCGGCGAGGCGAAGAGTCCGTGAAGTGCGGCTAGCTGGACGCGTGGGTCGGCGTCTACCACGGCGGTGACGAAGGTGGCCCGGGCCTGTCCGGCAGCCGCGGCGGGGTGTTCGGCCAGCGCGCGAAGGGCTTGGACGCTCGGCGTCATTTTCGCGGCGAGTTGGGTCAATTCCGCCGCGTCTTTCTCGTAGAGCCAGATATAGTGCTCGGGGCCGAGTGCAGCGTTCACTACTGGCCGAACCTTTCGGCGGAGGATCTCCTCGTGTGCCGCGTGACGGCGCGACCAATCGGAGGATGTCAATTCGTTTGCGAGCCGAATGGTGGGGGCGTCCGTGATGTCGAAAGCTCTGAAATCAGGCGTTGCATCCGCCCGCCGAATCATCAACACATCGCTTCGATAGGTCGGCGAAGTGTCGTTAGCCGCCATATAGCAAACGGTGACAAACACACATCCACCGTTCCCCACCGCCACGCCAACTGGCCGGGCGTCGCCCTTGCAAAGCAGCAAATCGTGCTCTTCGGCCTTAAAGCTCGCGCCGCGTTGCTCGATCGGATAGTAAACCAATTTGTGCTCACCCCATCGATCGACAATCAGACTGTGGCGGTACTTCTCGGGCAGATAAGCGTCCTCATAATCCGCCTGCCCAACCGGAACATACCTTCCCAGGTGATCGTTCATTGTCTCCAGAAGATCGGGCCGGTGCGGCTGCTTTTCCGGCATCCATCCGCGCGGCCAGGAAAAATACGCGTGCGGCGTCACGTGAATCAACCGGCCGGGCACGTACTCGGCCGGGAGGGATTCGTGATCATTGTCGTTGGTAAACAAATTCCACTGCGAATCAAACGTCAGGCCGATGCTGTTTCGCAACCCGCGCGCGACCACCTGAAAGTTCGATCCATCGGGATGAACGCGAAATACCCCGCCCACCCCGTTATACTCAACCTTCGTCCCTTCCGGCTGCACGAACCACGTCCAATGCCCCCAATGATCGGGACGCTTCTGGAAATCGCCATAACCCCACAGTGGGTCGCCGCACGAAAAATAAAGATCGCCTTCCGGCCCCCAGTCCATATTGTGAATGCACTGGTGAACATGCCCGAGCGGCATGCCCCAGATAATCCGCTTGGGCTTCAGATCCGTGCGCTGCGTCACTCCGTTTGGAATCAGGTAGATCGCGCTGACCGTGCTGACATAAAGATCGTTGCCACGGATGGCGATGTCGTAAACCCAGGCACTTTCAGGAAAGCGCACGAGCATTTGCCGGGTGCCGAATCCGCCCTTGCCATCAGGCTCATAGACAAACAATCCCTGCCGGCCGCCCACAAAAAGCCGCCCGGCCGAGTCAGCCCGAATGCCGAGGAAAGATTCCTTTTCATCTGAATCGATATGGACGAGTTTTAGCTGAGGATCCGGGAGATGATAGATCACATTCTGAGCCTGCGCTACTCGAGTCCCGAGCACGAAGATCAAGCAGAGGCTTGCGCTAAATAATGATGCCATGTCACCTCTCCATCGGAAGTTAGTTTTCCCGCGCAGCGGAGTCTTTCCGCATCGACCAGCGATTGGACAATTTCACGGCATTACGCGACTTGCTCAGTCGTTCGGAGGAGTTCCTGACAGATCTCAAAGACATCGATCGGATCATAGCCATCGGCCTGCCCGAGCTTGGGGCGCCACCATCGTCCGTGCGCCAGCCAGTTCCGCAAGTTTAGTGCTCCCTTGAATGCGCTGACCGCGGTCTTCACACCGATCTTAGAGCCGCAGTCACGCCAGCAATCCAGAATATCCTCTTCGAGCCGGATTTTGTTGATCCCCCGCCTCTTAAAAATGTCGTGAAAGCGTCGCGAAACGTTGTCCTTGAGTTTTTCACGCACGCGGACCACGAAATCCACTCGAAGCGTGGCTTCGGCGGAAGACAGAAGACTGAGCATCGTGACCCATTCGAGTTCGGAGAGGTGCATCGTGAACTCGGCGTCCAGTTCCTCGCGAGTCTTAAACTGGTATCGAGGTGCATCCAGATGACCGCCCCAGGCGATTGCCCCAAAGACGCGGCTTTTCTCTTCACCAATGAGAGCGCGCTGAAACTCGAACCAGTCCCAGACTCTTTCCAGGCTTTGCTCATCTTCAGAAAGTATGTTCAGAAGCGACCGGCGGCTCATGGGCGCATAATGCCGCGGAGCATCTCCCCCAATGACTCGGCATTAAGATCAATGAGCCTCAACTTGGGGGTGCGTGATACGACCAGGCTCCATTGATTATCACCCTGCCATACAAGCGTGGCGTCGCCCCGCTCACCGCGCACGTCAATTCTGCCCTGGGCGCCGACAATGTTCGCACCCTTGGGTGAAAAGATCACCTGTTCATCCCCCACTTTAAGGGTCAGTTCGGCGATGGCGTACCGTCCAAGGCCGGGTTCGGTGACTTCCTTGTCGGAGCGCTCGAATTGAAGCTCGGACCTTACACCACTGAGGTAGTCCTGCTCAATTGATTGATAAAGCGCTTCCACCGACCCAATCCATGTATCGCGCCTTGCTTCCAAGTCGAGGGCAGCGGGTTGGGCATGCTCGCGTTTGGCGCGAAAAAACTCACGTAACTGTTCCTGCGTCATGAATCACCTCAAACCGAATTGGCATCGCACGTCCGCCCGTACGGACGCACTGCTGCATCATTCTACACCTTGAATGGATTCCGCCCCACACATTCTCGGATCGGTTCGAAAGAATGGGGTCAGATTTCAAGCAGCACCGATAAGAACGGAGCCGGTGGCGAGCTTCTGAAGCCATACCACCAGGTAATTATGTTCGGTCTGGAGCGTCACCGGATCAGGCAGAGCGGTGTTGTTGGTCTGGGTGGTGGCATCTGGAAGCCAGTAGTCATTGCGGCCATGGGGAATGGCAAAGCCGACCACATTGTTGCCGATGGTGTTGTTGGCAAATGCCAGATCGGCGTGCGAATTCCAGATGTAGATCCCTACATTAAGGAACTTAATGGGCGTGCCATCGGGCAGCAGACCGGATGAAACAACAATGTTATCGTGAATCGAATTGTCATGTCCCGCGGCAATCGCCAGCCCATAATTGCTGGTGCTGATCACGATATTGTTAAACGCCTGCACAAAGGCCGGCTCGGTGGTCGGCAGCGCCCCGTCCCCATCGGCAAGCATGATCCCCCCGCCAGAGAAGTTGTTGTTGTGTGCCGGGTCAACCGGATACGCCCCTTGAATATAATTGTCGTGAATCAGGATCGGCGTAGTGGCCGTGCCGCTGCTCAGGTGGATGCTGATATTGTCTTCCACACGGCTCTGGTCGGGGAGATTGATCACCTGGTTCCAACCGATATCCGCACCGGGCAGGCCGATCGAATCGTTAATCTGAACGAACTGCACCAGGTCATTGTCGTTCGCCCCGGTCATGAACCCGCCCGCCCCATCGCTGTACCGGCCATCAATATTCAACGCCGAATTTCTCAACACTTTCACCGGCGTAATCGACGTCGGCCTTCCGCCATAACCATTCAGCTCGATTCCGGAAGTGCCGGTGAGCGTATTGTTTTCGATGTCGGCACTGGCGTACGAAATAAGGCTGATGAACCGACCCGGCGCTCTTCGCAATCGGTTCGGATTGAGCGCCGTCCCGGTCGTGTTGGTCACCGTGAGATTAACGCCCGGCACACCGCTCATGATCAAGTCGCCCATGCCGCGGATTTTTGAATTGGTAATCACAACCGGATCGGTCGTCTGAATCACAACTGCTGGAACGCTCGCGTTGAGGCTCTGCCAATTGCCGCTGTAAGTGCCACCCTGGGTAATCACAATCGCCGGCGACCACACCATCCCCGTAAAGTCCAGATTGATCAGAGAAGGCGCGGGCGCATTGGCGGCGTTCATGCTGGCAATTACTTCATCCGTCGCGTCCACCTTGCCATCGCGGTTGTAATCGTGGGCGTTGGCCGGGGTGGCGGGATTCAGGAACGTGTGCAGATCGTTCGCGGCATATTGAATGTCTTTTGTCGTCACGACGAACTGCGTGTTGGCCGCGTTTGCCGCGCCTGTGCTGAACCCGATCAGGTTCCCGTAATAGAACACATCGGGCGATGTCAGGCCGGTATTCGCGTTCGAGAGGGTCGTTACGCGAAGCCATTCGTTGGTAATTGTTCCGCTGGCCCAGGTGAACTCAAACCGAGTTGACCCACTCGCTCCAGATCCCCCGCGAACCAACATTCCGGTTGGAGCCGGGGTCGCGGTCCATTGCGCCGTGTCCGTTGTGTTGCCCACTGCAAAAGCGAAATCCGCGAGCGTGGGAGATCCGCTCAGCCCCGCAATATCAATCATCAATCCATCGATGCCGCGCGTGTAATTGGTAATGTTCGGAAACTGGGCAAACCCACCCGGAAGAAGCGGATGCTTGTCGGCGGCGATTGCCAAATCATCAGCGGCATTGGCGGCCTGATCGTTTCCGTCCCAGATACTGCCATTATAAAAAATGAGTCGACTCACAACCGAAACAGTGGGCGCCGGCGTGGTCGATGGCGCGGTGAATTGCGCGATCGCCGCGTACGAGGCAGCGCTATTTGTGGCGATCACCTCATCCGTTGCGTCGACTTTGCCGTCGCGGTTGTAGTCGTGGGAATTTGTGATGTCCGCGGGGTTCAGAAACGTGTGAAGATCGTTGGCCGCCGCGGCAACGTCCGCGGCACTGACGACGAATAACCCATCGATCGGTGTCGGGTTGGCCGCGCCGGTAAGATTTCCGAAGTAAAAGATGTCGGGGGCAGCAAGGCCCGTGTTGACGTCGGACTTTACGGTCACTCGCAGCCATTGGTTGACGATTGCCCGATTCGCCCAGGTGAATTCGATGCGAGTTGTTCCCACCGCCGGGGTATCGGTTCGAACCACGTTCGATGCCGGCGCCGGGGCGACCGACCATTGTGTGCCGGAAGTGCTGTTCCCAACTGAAAAGTCGAAATCGGAAGTTGTAAGGCTTCCAGCGACGCCGACGAGATCGATCATCAGGCCATTGATGCCCCTCGAGTAGCTGGTGAAGTTGGCGGGCTGGGCAACGCCATTCGGGAAAAGCGCAACCTTATCAGTGGCGATGGCGGCATCGTCGGCAGCCTGCGGGGCGGAATTGTTTCCGTCAAAAACGCTCTGGTTGTAAAAAAGCGATCTCCTCACGACCGCCGGTGCGGCCGTCAGGGCGGAAGTGGCACTCTGCGACGCATCCAAGGCGGGCAGCGGCGCCGGGCGGTCATTGTGATGTCGGCGAGCCTGCTGACTACTTGTTAACACGGCGTGATGCGAGGATGAAACAGGAACTGCGTCGGCCTGCAGAGCAGCGCGGAGGGCCGTTGCCGAGAGCAGCAATCGCTGCTCAAGCGATTCAAAATCGCATTGGCGGTTTTTGGGACGGCCCATGATGTCGTTCAGTGGTGAAACAGACTCTGCAGGCGAGACATTAAACCATCCCCTCAACGCCAGTACGAGCAGATTCTTGACCTAATCACACCAAATTCTTAACAATTTCCATAATTTGCATGTGCCCTTGAGCAGGGATAAGCGGAAGTGGTTCCCAGCTTAACGGTTGGACTTTGGCTTCGCTTTGGCCGGCCTCGTGGGTTTGGGCTTTTTACCCTTGGCAAGCTTTTTCTTCGCGGCCTTCTCAATGATCTCTTTCAGCATCGTGCCCGCGGCGCCTCCCTCGGCTGGACGATGCGATTCCCACACGTTCGGGTTGTCCGCCGCCAGAATGTCCACAAAATCGCCGAAGCTTTTTACGCTCCTATCCAGCTTTGCCAAATCCACTTTCCCGGCCCAGTCATCCCGATGCTTAATCAGCAGCCACGATCGCGATTGCCCTTGTGCATCCGAGCGTCCGCTCCGCGTTCGGACGACAACCCACGAACCCTTCAGCTTCACCCCGTCCAGGTTGAATTTCAGATCGCCCTTTTCCAGCGCTGCGTCGATATCTTCCACCTCCGGCGTCCATTGGCCGCGATCCCATAGCATGACAATTCCGGCGCCGTATCCCTCCGGAATAACCCCCTCAAAATCCCCATACTCAAGCGGGTGGTCTTCCACACGCATCGCCAGGCGCTTGTGTGCGGGGTCGAGCGATGGCCCCTTCGGAACCGCCCACGACAGCAAAACCCCATTGTGTTCCAATCGAAAATCGTAATGCAGGTGGCTGGCCAAGTGCTTTTGGACGCAGAAGTAATGTCGCCCCGGCTTGCCCTTGGAAACCGACGCAGCCTTGGTTTTGCCCTTGCCGCTGGGCTCGGGCGACTTTTTAAAGTCGCGCTTGGCCTGATACTCTTTAAGCGATCGGGGCGAGCGAGCCATCGGAAATATTCCTGCATTCGATCGTAACGGGAGCCCCTGGAAGGCGCAACGGACAAAAGGCTGATCCCGCAGCACGGTTGACAGCGCCCGATGCGCTCCATTACTTTTCGGCCCGCGGTAGAGAACCCCACGGAAGAATATGCAAACCAAGCCAGTCGTGTCGCGGGCCAAAGCGTATCTCAAGGCACGGCAAAAAAATGTCCGTGATGCGATGAAAGAGCTCAAGCTCGATGGGCTGCTCCTGACCCATCCGCCTGATCTTGCCTACCTCAGCAACTTCAGCGGCGAAGACTCGGTCGGCCTCCTGACCGAAAAAGGCTTTATCCTTGTCACCGATTTCCGCTATCATGAACAAGCCGGTCAGGAAGCGGGCTGGCTGAAGCTAGCGATGCGCGAAGGCAAAATGGCCGATGCCCTGGCCAAGATCCTGATCAATGCCAAAGTCCATCGCGTCGGCTTTGAAGCCAACTTCACAACCTTCGGACAGGTGCATGCCGTCGATAAAGCCGTCGCCGCGACCGAATGCGCCAAGCCGGTCGAGTTGGTTCCTCTCGAAGATGTGATGACCTCGATTCGCAAGGTGAAAGACGACAACGAGATCGACCTCATCCGTAAATCGGTGGGTATCGCCGAGGAAGCATTCGATGCCATCCGCTCGGAGATCAAGGAAGGCCAGGCTGAAAATTATCTCGCCGGCCTGCTCGTGTTCGAGTTGCGATCGCGCGGGGCGAGCAACAGCAGTTTCCCGGTGATCGTCGCGGCCGGCTCGAACAGCTCATTGCCCCATTACCGGCCCGGCGAAAAGCTGATCGAGCGCGATCAGCCCCTTTTGATCGACTGGGGCGCACTGTACAAAGGATATTGCAGCGACCTCACCCGCACCCTCATGGTGGGCCGGGTGAACAACCGCATTAAGCAGATTTACAAAGTCGTATTGGAAGCGCAGCTGGCTGCAATCGCCTTCCTGCGGCCCGGCGTAACAACCCGGCAAGCCGATCAGGTGGCCCGCGATGTGATTGATCGCGCTGGCTTCGCGAAGGAATTCGGTCACGGGCTCGGTCACGGCATCGGGCGCGAAATTCATGAGCTTCCGTCCATGCGAAAAATTGGCGGGGAAGAAGAGCTTCGTCCAGGTATGGTTGTGACGGTGGAGCCCGGCATCTATTTGCCGGGCGAGGGAGGCGTGCGGATCGAGGATGATGTACTGATTACGCATTCCGGGTGCGAGGTGCTTTCCAATCTCGACCGAAGCTTCGAGGGTTGCCACATTGAGTGAAAAACAAAAAAACAAGAAGCGGCCCACGGCGCCGGCCCCCGCCGCCGCGACCGGTAGCCCGATGGACGTCCGGCTGCTGTCTCAAATCGTCGAGCTGATGGCCGCGGCCGACTTGAACACCGTCGATGTCCGCGACGGAGATCGCCGGGTTATCCTCAAGCGCGGCGCCGTGACCGGCCCGGTTCAGATCATGGCTGCGCCCCAGGCCGCTCCTCAACCTGCCGCACCGCGCGCCGCCGGCACATCACCCGTCGAGGCTGCACCCGTCGATTCCGACGCGGGCCTCACGCGCATCTCCAGCCCGATGGTGGGCACGTTCTACGCCGCCGCCAAACCGGGTGAAAAGCCTTTCGTCTCGGTTGGCAGCCGGGTCGGGGATGACACCGATGTCTGCATCATCGAGGCGATGAAGACCTTCAACAACATTAAAGCCGAATGCAATGGCACCATCGCCCGAGTCCTCGTCCAGGACGGCCAACCCGTTGAATTCGGAACAGTCCTTTTCCTTGTGAAGCCTGGATGATTCATGAGTAGGCGGTAGGCGGCGGGCAGTAGGCAGAGTCAAACGCCAAATGTCCTTCCCCTACCGCATTTCTGCCGACCGCCCACTGCCGACTGCCCACTGAACCATGTTCTCAAAGATCCTCATAGCCAACCGCGGCGAAATCGCACTGCGAATCATTCGCGCGTGCCGGGAGCTGGGCGTCCAGACCGCGGTGGTCTATTCCACTGCCGACGCCGATGCCGCGTATCTCAAGCTTGCCGATCAGGCGATTTGCATCGGCAATGCCGCCCCGAAGGAAAGCTACCTGAAGATGGATCGCATCATCGCCGCCGCTGAGGTGGCCGATGTGCAGGCGATTCATCCTGGTTACGGCTTCCTATCCGAAAATTCCCACTTCGCGGAAATCTGCCGCGAGTGCAAAATCGAATTCATCGGCCCATCGCCAGAGGCGATGGCGTCCGTCGGCGATAAGGTTCAGTGCAAGCGCCTCGCCCGCAAAGCCAAAGTGCCGACCGTTCCCGGCAGCGAAGGCGAAGTCGAAGACGAAAAGGCCGCTCTCAAAGTCGCCCGCGAGATCGGGTACCCCGTCATCATCAAAGCCGCCGCGGGGGGCGGTGGACGAGGCATGCGCGTCGCCCACAACGATGTCTCCCTCCAGGGTGGTTTTCGCCAGGCCCAAGCCGAAGCCGAAAACGCGTTTAAGAACTCGACGGTTTACATCGAAAAATATGTTGAGTATGGCCGGCATGTCGAAGTCCAGATCCTCGCCGATCGGCACGGCAACGCCCTGCACCTCTGGGAACGCGACTGCTCGATGCAGCGCCGCCATCAAAAGCTGGTCGAAGAATCCCCCAGCCCGTTGCTCAAGACCAAGACGCGCGAAGCTTTGTGCGCATCAGCCGTGCGCCTGATCAAGGCCGCGAACTACACCAACGCAGGGACCGTCGAATTCCTCGTCGATCGCGAACAGAGTTTTTATCTGCTCGAAGTCAACGCCCGCATCCAGGTTGAGCATCCCGTCACCGAAACCGTAACCGGCATCGACCTGATCAAACAGCAGATCCGCATCGCCGCGGGCGAAAAGCTGCCGATGTCCCAGGACCAGGTCCGCCAACGCGGCCACTCGATCGAGTGCCGGATCAACGCCGAAGACCCGGCCCGCAACTTCGCCCCCTCCCCCGGCGTCATCGAACAGCTCCGCCTGCCGGGCGGCCCGGGTGTCCGCCTCGACACCCACGTCTACGCCGGCTACCGCATCCCGCCCAATTACGATTCCATGGTCGCCAAACTGATCGTCAACGGCCCCACCCGCGTCGAGGCCATCGCCACCATGCGACGGGCATTGACCGAATTCCACGTTCACCCCATCAAGACAACGATCCCGCTTTTGCTTCAGATCATGGACAATCAAAGCTTCCAATCAGGGGAAGTGGATACGGGTTTCATCGAGCGGGTGATGTTGAGTAAATGATGGGGGTTGGGTGCGTGCGACAGTTGGTATTGCGACACTTTCGACACGATGCGACGCCGGGTAGTTGGCCATTCGTTTGGGGTTGCGCGGGGTGGGACGTCGGGGGTTACTGAGAACTCCGCTCACAGGTAGCTGTCGGGTAAGATCGTGACGTGAGACTTTGCCGCCCCACTATTGCCTTTGCGTTTTCGCTTCGGCGATGTGTGGCGGCAGCGCCGCCGCGAGCGGGGAATTCTCCGCTGTTAGCGAGCCTTGTTGTGGCGGACTTGACGTGAAATTCATCATCCGCATCGGACTGGTCGCCGCACATGCCTTGGCATTAGGAATTGCCGCACTTGTCGGCTGGTCCGTCTTCGCGTTCGTGATTGTGCAAGTCAGCACCTCGGCGGGTACGGTGGCGGTGATCTGCCTCTTCCTCGCCTGGCAGTTTCTTCTCACCTGGTTTGCCGCCGGAGCCCTGCTAGGAGGAGCCGTCGTCAATGCGGCAGAGCTACCTCTGGGCATATTGCTCGGCGTTGTACTGGGCAACTTTGGCGGCTGGGCGGTCGCGGGGTATGGCGGCATGTGTTTTGGCACAACTTCCGGGTTCTTCGTGGGCGCGGCGGCAGGCCTTTTTCGCCGACGTTTCGTACCTGGTCGCGATGGCATGAACCGCCCCCTCCACAACCTCGCATCGGCCCTGTCCCTGTTCCTATGCGCAGTGACTTTGGTGCTGTGGGTACGAGACCACGCGTCTAACGAGCGAGTTTCGTGGGTGAACGCGGGTGGGACAGTCAACTGGTGGTTCAATAGTTCCGGGGGAATGTTATTCGGATGCTGGACCGCCTACACATCGCGGCAACTGGACGATCCGGGACTGAAGTTCGAGCGCGAAGAAGGAGCGAAGGTATTCATTCTTTACTTCCTCATGATGGAGACAAGTCACCACTGGGGACCCATTACTGTTGCGGGTGAACGGACGGCAACGCATTTCCGTTACATGGGCGAGGTTCCTTGCTGGCTGCTGGTGATCACATTCGCGTTGCTCCCCGCATGTTGGTTGCTTGCAGCTTACCGACACCGGAAACGATCGCTCGATTGCAGCAAGTGCGGCTACAATCTCACCGGCAACACCAGCGGCGTTTGCCCGGAATGCGGGACCAAGATCAAGCCGACATCTCCCCCGACGCCCGTCTCAGTCGGATCATCAAAGATGACACCCCGCATTCCATAAAAGCGCCCCACTCGATAATGGCTTCTCTACAGCCTTCCATCGGCAATTGGTGGCTCAGAAAGCCCTTCTCAGCGGCAGCAACGGTATAAACGTTCACGTTGTATGCGTGCCAAGAACTTCGCCGATGCACATCGGCCGCCCTGTCATTCGTTGAAAATCGAGAAACCGCGAGAGACCTTCGGTTCGAGCGACTATCAAAAGAGCGGCCGGATGACAATAGACCCCACATCGAGGCTAATCTGATTAATACCACCCCACCGCTCTCGGCGATGCATGCTCTCGGCCTGATTGCTCTGGCCGCCGCGGGCTACGCGCTCGCCTTCGCCACGCGTTGGGGCGCCGCGGCGATTCTGGTGGCTCTCCCCTGCATCCTGATCCTTGCGCGAGTTGGTACGTCGCGCCGGGCGTTTTATACGGGGCTTGGGGCGGGCGTGGCGATCTATGGGCCGCACTTGTTGTTCTTCTGGTCCATCTTTGGCCCGGCGGCAATCGGATTGTGGTTGATCGCGGGATTTCCGATCGGGATCTTCGTCCTGCTCCTGCACTTGGCTCGCCGGCGACTCGGGCTGACGTGGGCTGCCGCGTTTGCCCCGGTGCTATGGATGGGCATCGAATACTTTCGCAGTGAATGTTACTACCTGAAATTCGCCTGGCTCCTTCCCGGCCAGGTTGTTGCCTTTCTGCCGGGCATTCGCTTTGAGAGAATTGGAGTTTACGGGCTCGGGTTCCTTTATGTATGCGCGGCCACGCTGATCGTCGCTCAGTCGAAGAGAATTCGAGTGATTGGGGCGGCGGCGTCCGTGCTTCTTGCAGTGCTCATGTACGCGCCAGCGCTACCGCCCGCGCAACCAGCCGGCACTCTCCATGTCGCGGGCATACAACTTGAGAATGCAGAAGATCACCGCGCGGCCGAGTTCGTGGATCAACTGGCGATCGCCCACCCCGAGGCTCAGATCCTCGTCCTGAGCGAATATACGTTCAACGGCCCGGTGCCGGAGATCGTTCGCAATGTTGTGCGCAAGCATCGTCGTTATTTAATCGCCGGCGGGACAAAGTTTGCGCCCCAGGACAAGTTCTACGACATCGCTTATGTCATCGGCCCCGACGGAAGTGATGTGTTCGAACAAATCAAGTCCGTCCCCGTTCAGCTCATGGACGATGGATTGCCCGCACCGGCTCGCCGGGTGTGGGTTTCGCCCTGGGGCAGGATTGGGATCGCCGTCTGCTACGATGTGAGTTACGCGCGAGTGATGGACGATTTCGTCCGCCAAGGCGCTACGGGGCTGATTATCCCAACCATGGACGTGATCAAATGGGGCGCTTACGAACGGCAAATGCTGCATGGCCGGCTTGCCCCCGTGCGATCCGCCGAATATGGGATCCCCATCTTTGGCGTCTGGAGTTCCGGCGAATCACAACTGGTTAACAGCGCCGGGCAAATCGTCGCCACCGCCGGCTACCCTGGACAGGGCGAAATGATCGCCGGACCGCTTGACCTTCGCGAGACCGGCCGGGTACCGCCAGATCGGTGGCTTGCGGTTGTCTCGATGATGGCAACGGGATTGTTTATTACCTATGTTGCGTATGGCCGAATCAGAGCACGGGCGCGAATCATGGGGTCAACGCGAATCGTAGGGTCAATGCTTGACCCCACATAGCGGGTACTGTTTAGTTTGAGATTGTGAGTGTCGTGCCGCATTCCGGGCAGATGCCGCTCGAGTTGCCGGTGAGGTTGTACGTGCAGCTGGGGCAAAAGCCATCTGACCTGTGGCGTGCTAGCCATCGCACTCGCAGCACGCGCGCGGCCGGAAGGATCAAGAGGGTCAGGCAGAGGAACCAATCTGGAATCGCTACCATTGTAAGTGACAAAGTGCGTCTTTGTGGAGGCGGCGGAGGAAGCTGGATAAGGCCGAAGCCGGCAAACACGCCGTCCTGATCGACAATTGGCCATCCGACCGAGCTGTCATTGCACGCTTCGTAACTCCAACCTAGCCCTGCGCCAGCTACAATTCGTGGCTCGGCAAACAGACTTGGGACAATCCATCCCGTACATGACTTGACCGCCCACTCGGAACGTCGACTGCCCGATTCACCGCAAAACGTAATGCGATCCCATGTCCAATAGCTCCGTACCCACAGCACCACCGTTGCTACGCACAGCAGCAGAGAGAAGCTCCATCCATAATGCCTCCATTTCGACAGCATTTT
>DAIRGS010000437.1:0-4493 GCA_036794395.1 Tepidisphaeraceae bacterium
TAAACGACGCCGCCGGCGGAGGAACGGGAGGTGCGGGGCATGGCAGGAGGGTAACAGAGGCGGGAAAATCGAGAAAATGGTGGATGTCACCTTAACAGCCTCTGTCACCTTAACAGCCTCCGGGGCAGATTTTGGATAGCGAGCGTTTGGTTTCGGCCCAAGCGGTCTTTGTTCCTAAAGCTGTAAAAATCAACGAAAACGCATCATAATTGAGGTTTTCTTTCGCGATCATGGTTTCATTCACCCAAGGCTGGAATCATTCACTACATTTAAGCCCGAAACATCACTACATTTCGTGCGGCCGCGGGTCGGGAGTGACTGTACAAATGTTTGCCAAGTCCGATGTTGCCCGGCGGCAAACTTGCCGAACCGATGGAAAACGGCGGCGAGCCGTACCTTGGAGCGCTGGCAATTTCAGCTCTAGCCATCAATACTTCGTCGGGCACCCACCCCGGGAGGTCCAGAATACAAGAACTCCTCAGGATAAACCCAAGGAGTTCTGCACCCCCTGCGAACCCCAACCCGATTGGGGGCTTATTGCTTGATGAGATTAATGCTCTCGGCAGGGAAGCCGTCACCGACGGCGCCGTGGAAGCCGTTGTTGAAGATGCCGACCTGGGTCACCTGGACTTTGCCCGCCGATGCGTCGGAGAAGAATCCGTCGGCCTCGGCGACCAACCGGACCGAGAGCAAGTCGTTGGTCTGGAAGGCCAGATACTCAAGGTCCGGCAGTGGCGCGCTGCGTGCCTGGAGGGCCGAATGAGACGTGGCCCTGTGCATCGACAAAATCCATAATCGATCGGTGCGTGGTGGCAGCCAACGCCGGCGCCGCCGCCAACGCAAGCAACGCCAGAACAATCATCGATCTGACCTGATCGGACGAACCCACAACCCTTCGTGGCACGACAAACCTCCTTAAATTGAAACTCCCGACAGGTCCGCTTCGGCGAACCTGATTCTGAAATCAAAGCAAGTATTTGAAATCGAACTCGCGAGGATAGTCCCTTACGCGGCGGTCACAGCACTGGAAATATTGGATGGATTAGATGAGCCATCGAGATTCAGTAACGTGACGACGTAGTAATAGTAAGTGGTCCCCGCCGTCAGGCCGCTGTCGTTGTAGCTGGTGACGCCGGATGAGACGGTATTGACGAGGCTGAAGTTCGCGTCATCGATTGAGCGGTAAATGGCAAACCCGCTCTGGTTGCCCCCGGCGGCGTTCGTCCAGGAAAGATTGATCTGCGAAGACGAAACTGCTGCTGCGGCAAGATTCATTGGTGCCGCTGGGAGGGAGCGTACCAGGAAACTTTGGCTTGATCCGCCGGCATAGGCGTTGCCAAACGAGTCCACGGTGAACGCATTGTAACGGTTGTTGTAAACGTCATCGACCGTGCTCCAAGTCGATCCTCGGGCCGGCAGCTCACGGATGACGGCATGAGGCGTGTAGGTGCTGTCATAAGCTCGACCTGCGACATACACATTGCCCGCCGCATCGGCGCCCACCGCATACGCGTCCGAAGTGGCGCTCGTTCCGTAACTGTCCACAGTTGACCATGAAGTTCCGCCATTGCTGCTCTTGCGGACGAGCCAACTTTCTCCCAGACCTCTCCCAACCACGTAGATGTTTCCGGAAGCGTCGCCGGCCACGCCGTACGCCGCCCAGGCGCTACCACTTGCAGTCACATCATCAATGGTAGCCCAAGTCGATCCGCCGTTGGTGCTTCTTCGGACGATCCAGTCGTAGTTGCCTCGCCCGACCACGTACAATCCTGCTGCGGGGCCGCTGGCGATGTTCGTGACGCCATACGCGCGATTTGAGGCGCTGGAAAGGGCGTAATCGTCAACGGTTTTGAAGGCATCCTGCCCTACCAGCAATTGTGCGATGGTTTCCTTCCTGACAATCCAATGGGTGAATGTTTTGATGGGGCCTTGTTTTTGCGTTTCTTCGGCTGTGCCTACAACGAACACGTTTCCCGTTTGGTCGGCGGCAATGCCGTAAGCGGTCGCGTTGTTCGCGGTGCTGACCGGATCGTTGACAACGCTGAAACTCGCCTTTCCCGCCGCACGTTCGGCGACGATCCAATTCGATGAGGAAGTAAAACTCGGGGGTTGTCCTCCAGACGTAGAAGGATTTTTGCAGCCAGAGGCGAACACATCGCCGGCGCTGTCGGTGGTGACGGCGTTGAACCCCGCGTTGGCCACGTCTGCCACAGTGCTCCAAACGCCATTGGTTTCTTCTCGAATAATGCCGTGAGGAATCCCATTGCTATCCGCTGCAACGCCAGCCGCATAGACATTGCCCGCTTTGTCCGAGGCCATTCCTGCCGCCAGGCATTGGCCAGTCGAACCGGGAATCATCTGCCATGTGTCCACGGTTGCCCAGGCGGACAGGAACGTGCGGGATTCGAGGGCCTCGGCCATGGGCCGACGGGAGCAGCGTATGCGGTATGCTGAATCTGCGGACGAAAAGCGGAGCAATGATGAAATGCGGTTCATGTTCTTTTCCTTCCGAGCGATTTGCCCATAGCGCCAGAAGACTGGCGATTCGTGTCTGGCTTCCCGTCCGACAATTGGGCTGGCCTCTCCGGTGAATTGGTCGATCGCCCTAAGAACGAGATTGGCGTTCAAATTGGGTCAGAATTCTTTCGCGAAATGCCGCAGGTGTAATGGAACGGCAGAAAGGAAGCTTGCATTCCCCTGCCTCATCTCTCAAAATCGTGTGGTCATTTCCGCGACGGGCAACGCAGCACAAAGGACGGGATCTCGGGCAATGTCTACCGACGGTGGGCCAGATGTGACGCGACTGTTAGACGCCGCCGGACAGGGTGATGCGAAGGCGGCCAATGAATTGCTGCCGCTGGTTTACGAGCAACTGCGGCAACTGGCGGCGGCGCGGATGGCCTTGCAGCCATCCGAGCACACGCTCCAGGCGACGGCGCTGGTTCACGAGGCGTATCTTCGCCTGGTCGGCGGCACGTCGATCAACTTTGCCGGCCGCAGGCACTTCTTCTTCGCTGCCGCCCAGGCGATGCGGCAAATCCTCATCGATCACGCCCGCGCTAATGGCAGCAGCAAACGCGGCGGGGAACGCCGCAAACTTCCCCTCAATAATGTCCTCGATCTCATGGGGCCGCAGCAGTTGCCCCAAATCCTGGACCTCGATGAGGCGCTTTCTCGTTTAGAAGAGCAGGCGCCCGATGTCGTGGCGATGGTCCGTCTGCGGTTCTATGGCGGGTTAAGCATCGAAGAAGCGGCTGACACCCTGGGCGTCTCGCCCAGCACCATCAACGCACGCGCTGAGCTCTATACGCGCCAGGGCAAATCGAAAGAGGCGGCCGCTGACGTTGAGAGGCTCATTGAGCTAGGCAACTCCAACGAGACGAGTGCGGTACGCAACCGCGCTATCTGGTATAAGCGATTGGGTCGGTTCGCAGAGGCCCTTGCCGACCGGGCGCGTGTCATCATGTTGGACCCTTCCGACTTCGGCAGTTGGGAGGAGCTCGCGGCCCTCCATCTTTACCTGGGACACGAGAAAGAGTATCTCGCCGCGCGACAAAAGCTCCTCGACCGCCTCAAGGAGCAAAAGGGTGTGACTGACCATCCACTTAAAACCAGTTTGCTCTTTCCGCTGGACGCAGATGAACTGAAAGTGTGTATGGCGATCGCCGATCGAAACAATGTGCCGAGCTACAAAGCTATCCACATGTATCATTTTGATAAAGGATTGGCCGAATATCGCGGTGGAAATTATGGGGAGGCGATGAAGTGGCTGAAATTGGGCCGCGAGGACCTGACCGCTTTGATCGCGACGCATCCCGAGGAACGGGATCTTTCGCTCCATCCTCACAGTAGTTCGGATGAGGTACGGACCACGGACGAGTTTGTCATCGCCATGTGCGAGTACCGTTTGGGGCATCCTGAGCAAGCTCGGGAGGCTATGGCGCGGGCCCGGGACCTGTTGCGCACATATACACCTTCGGCTTCAAGCGGCCGGCTAAAAGTCGGATCGCTCGATTGGCTGATGGTGCAGATCATCGCCCGTGAGGCGGAAAAAACGATCCCGGCAAACGATCCGACAACAATGCCAGCAACCAACCCGTCCGCGACCCACCCGGCTTCCGATCTGACGGCTGACAAGTAATCCGAATTTTTATTGACGTACGTTCGCGGCAGAAAGCGCATTCCGAATCCAGAGCATGCCACATTCCGCAGGAGTCACACTGCATCCCTGCAAGTGACGCCGATGCGGGTGGTTGCTTCACCGATTGGTCAGTACCCTCCGAAGAAATGTACCCTGAACTGTACCCTGAAAATTGAAAAACAAGGCAAACATGGTACACATGGAAGCGTACAGCCCACGGTCGTAAACCGTGAGGTCGTCGTTAGTTGTTTGCCAATTCGGTACTTACAGTTTTGAGCCGAAAGCCGCTCATAACCCGGACGCTGAAAAGGTGTGGAGTCGAGACGTGGCGCGGTGGCGCGAAGCGCTCCGT
>DAIRGS010000120.1:0-19674 GCA_036794395.1 Tepidisphaeraceae bacterium
TGGGGGTGACACTTCTATTTCGGCTATGGGGTGACAGTTCTACTCCGGTACAACATCCTGGCAAGCACCGGCTTGCTCATCCCCCACCTTCCACTATCATCACCCGCCTCACTTTTTCCCCAAGGAATT
Organism: Tepidisphaeraceae bacterium; assembly: GCA_036794395.1. GTDB lineage: Bacteria > Planctomycetota > Phycisphaerae > Tepidisphaerales > Tepidisphaeraceae > DASXMX01. The sequence continues at coordinate 130 of DAIRGS010000120.1, forward strand.
TCGCAATGGCATCATCAAAAGGTAACGCGGTCATCGGCCAGTCCGGCGGCCCAACCTCCGTTATCAATCAATCCCTCGTCGGCGTCGTCCTGGAAATGAAAAAGGCCAGCCTCGTCGATCAACTTCTCGGCACCCGCCATGGCGTCCGCGGCATCGTCAACGACGACTTCATCCCCCTGCTCTCCGCCCCCGACGATCTTCTCGAGCGCATCGCCCAAACCCCCGCCGCCGCCCTCGGCTCAACCCGCGATAAGCCCGATGCAGCGTACTGCGAAAAAATCTTCCAGTCCTTCGCCAAACACAACGTCCGCTACTTCTTCTACATCGGTGGAAACGACTCAGCCGACACTGCCAGAATCGTCGGCGAGCTTGCCGCCAAGCAGGGCCACGAGCTGAAGGTCTTCCACATTCCCAAGACCATCGACAACGATCTGCGCGTCCACGATCACACGCCCGGCTTTGGCTCGGCAGCCAGGTTCGTCGCCGCCGCCATCATGGGCGACAACTACGACAACCGCTCCCTGCCCGGCATCAAGGTTGACGTCATCATGGGCCGCCATGCCGGCTTCCTCACCGCCGCCTCCGTTCTGGCCCGCCAGAACGATGAAGATGGCCCCCATCTCATCTACGTGCCCGAAGCTCCGCTCACCGAAGAAAAGTTCCTCGCCGACGTGGATCGCGTTTATTCCAAACGCGGCCGCTGTCTCATCGCCGTCAGCGAGGGCGTCAGCCAGCCCGGTGGAAAAACCTGGGCCGAAGCCATGGCTTCCAATCTTGAGCGCGACTCTCACGGCAACGTCCAGCTCTCCGGCACCGGCGCGCTGGGCGATTTCCTTGCCTCATTAATCACGAAAAAACTCCAGCCACCCGGCGGGAAAAAACTCCGCGTCCGCGCCGACACCTTCGGCTACCTTCAACGCTCCTTCCCCGGCTTCGTCAGCGAATCCGACGCCCGCGAAGCCCGGCTGGTTGGGCAAATGGCCGTCAAATACGCCGTCCAGGGCGAAGCCGGTGGCTCCGTCGCCATGAAACGCGCACCCGGCTCCGAATACAAAATTGAAACATTCGTGACGCCCCTCAGCACCGTCGCCCGCGAAACCAAGCACATGGACCCCAGCTACATCGCCGACGGCAACAACATCACCGAAGCCTTTAAACAATATGCCCGGCCCCTGGTTGGTAAGCTCCCGCCGGTCGGAACTTTCGATGAGCTCAAATAAAATGCCGGGGCAGCGCTCGCAAATGCAGCGCGCTGAAGACTTTTGCAGCGCGCTGCATTCACAACGCGGCGCGCTGCATTTTCCTCACCCTTGCAATGATCCCTTCGTACTCGGCACCGTATCACTGCGCGGGTCGCGCGTCACCGCTTGCCGTAGCGCCCGCGCCGCCGCCTTGAAAATCGCCTCAGCAATGTGGTGATTGTTCCCCCCGTACGGCACCGAAACGTGCAGATTCATCTTCGCGTTGGTGCTCATTCCCTTAAAAAACTCTTCAATCAATTCAACTGGAAAGGGCCCAATCGAATCGCCCTTGAACTGTACGTTAAATACAAACGCCGGCCGGCCCGATAAATCCACCGCGACTTGCGCCAAGCTCTCATCCATCGGAATGGTCGCCCATCCGTACCGATTGATCCCGCGCTTATCCCCCAGCGCTTTTCCCAGCGCCTGCCCGATCACAATCCCCACATCTTCAACCGTGTGATGAAAATCCACCTCAAGATCGCCCTCGGCCTGCACGTTTAAATCGATCAGGCTGTGCCGCGAGAGCAGATCCAGCATGTGATCCAGAAACCCCACCCCGGTATGGATCGACGATTCCCCGCTACCGTCCAGGTTCAGCGAAACCTGAACCTTCGTCTCCTTTGTCTGGCGATTGATCTCTCCCGTACGCCCACTGTTCGCTCGTTTCGGCATAGATAACTTGTCGGTCTTTCTTCCCCCGTGACGCGGGTTTTTAACCCGTGCCGGCCATTCACCTGCTCAAGCGGAATCTCTAAATTACCCTCAGGCCGACGCGCCCACGGGGGAAAGCGCCATGATCCCGCCGATCAGCGCATTGTTTTCCTGGCTTGTCCCAATCGTAATGCGGATTTTATCGGTCAATCCCGGCAGATTAAAATACCGAACCAGAATCCCCTGCTCCTTCAGCCCCAGATACGCCTCCCGCCCCTTCCCATTGGGTACACCAGCCAGGATAAAATTTGCATGGCTCGGAATCACGGTCCATCCCAACTGGGTTAATTCCACCGAAACCCGCTGCCGTTCTTCTCGAACGTTTTGCCACCCGCGCTTTGCATGCTCGCGGTCCTGAATGGCCGCCGTTGCCGCCACGATCGAAATCGCATCGCAGTTGTAGCTGTCCTTCACCTTCATCATCTGATCGATCACCTGCGTCTGCGCGATGGCATACCCAAACCGCAGCCCCGCCAGTGAATAAGCCTTGCTCAACGTGCGCGAAATAATCACGTTCGCATGATCCGCCACGAGCGACACGCAATTGTCCTCGGCGAAATCCGCGTACGCCTCATCCACCAGAATCGCCCCCTTAAACCGGCCCGCCAATTTTCCAATCTGGCTCGGCGGAACAAACGTGCCCGATGGCGCATTGGGATTCGCAATATATATTGCGTCCGCACCACACTCCGCCAGCGCCTCGACTGGCAACGTCCAATCCTTGTCCCACGCCACGCCCAGCGCCTTGGCGCCTTCGATCTGCGAAAGCACCGGATACAGCGAATAGGTCGGCTCTGGAAATCCAAGCATGCCCCCCGAGGGCACAAACGTGCGCGTGGTAATCGTGAGAATGTCATCGCTTCCGTTGCCGCACAAAATCATGTCGGGAGAAATTTCCCACAGCGCCGCCGCGGCTTCGCGGAACGGCTCGCCCGTCGGGCTCGGATATCGCCGCAACATTTCCGGCTCAATCTCGCGCACCGCCTTCATCACCTTATCGCTCGGCGGAAATGGATTTTCGTTCGTATTCAGCTTCACCACGCGCTCGCCCGACCGCGGCTGCTCGCCTGGCGCATAGCCGTGCATCGCGCGCACATTCTCTCTGACAAATGACGGAGCCATGTCAGCATTATAAGCCACTTTCAACCGATTGCGATGAAAACTCGTCGCGCAATGGCTGCGCGTCGATTGCGCGAGTGGTGTGCGTGAATGGAACTACGGGGATTCAAGGCGCTCGTTTGCCGAACTATCGCGTCGACAAAATGCACACCGTTGCCGGCTTCACCTTGGTGACCACATCCTCAGTCGACAGCGCGACCGGCCCGGTCAAACCGATCGGCACGGCAACCTTGCACTTCTTGAGGAATTTGCGGATCTGTCCCGAGCTGATGCCCAGACCAAAGCTATCTGAATGCTCGTTGGCCAGCGTCTTCATGCTGACGATCGCCATCACGTTCCCGTACTTGTCCAGGATCGGGCCACCGCTGTTGCCGGGATTGACTTTCGCGTCCACCATCACGTCGTACTCATAACCCGGATGTTCATCGGAGCGCGTGTTGCTGGTGACGATGCCGCGTGTGATTTTCACGCCCGGTCCGAACCGATCGATCATCGGAAAACCCATCACCGTGCACTCGGCGCCTTCATTGGGCGAGTCGCCCGGGCTGAGCGAAATAAACGGCAGCGTCGAATCGGCCGGAACGCGGATCAGCGCCAGGTCCTGCTCGTCATCGATCTTGATCACCTGCGCCGATTTTTCTCCGCGCCCCGTCAGTTCCACTCGCAATGTCTTGGCGCCTTTCACCACGTGCCGATTGGTAATGATCAAGCCGTCGGCCGAAATCAGGAATCCCGTCCCGCTGTAATAAGATCCGGGGACTGTTTTCTCTTCTTCCGTATTGTTCGGCCCACCCTCACGCAGCGGCACGTTCACAAAATCACGTGTCCCACCACGAATGTTGTATTTTCCGGCAAGAAGGTTTGCCGCCTCGACAGCGGGTTTGATTCGAGCGGACTTCTTCTGCACGTCCGGCAGATACATCAGGGACGTGACCAGATCCTGCGCAATCTCCGGCGAATCCCCATTCTGAGCCGCCTTGTACAGCGCCATTACCCCATCACCGAGGTCCCGCACATCCCGTTTTTGAATAAGTTGAATAACCGCCAGATTCGCCAGCGTCTCCGGCGAATTGGGCCGCAGTCGAAGGGCCTGGTTGAAGTAATTCGTCGCCTTCTGATTATCCGCCCCCATGGCCATGTAACCCAACCAGAAACAATCCGGAAATGAGTTGGGATAAATCAGCTGCGCCGCCTCGAGCTTCTTCTTGGCGGCCAACAACTGGTTGCCGAGAATGAGCCGGATGCCTTCCTCATGAAGCGACTTCCATTCCCGCAGGATACCTTTCAGTTCCGCACCGCTCACCCACCGGCCCTTGATCTTTTCAGCATGGCCCTCTTCAAGCGCCTTCCACTTCTCCAGTTCTCCCTTGGCCACTTTCAGGTCGTCGGGGCCGGGCTTGGAGTCCATGAATTCCCGCCAGATGCTGACCGCCGCGACCGGGGTCGTCGATTGCTCGGCCCGCGATCGAACCGATTCAATGGTCCCCGAAAAGTGCGGCGTCGCTGGCGCGCCAGCGCTCGCGGAGCCGGAGGATACGCCAGTGCCTTTTTCAACGCTGGCAACGTCCGCCTCTTCGATCTGACGGCGTTTGCCATCCGCACCCTTAATCCAGTACGTGCTCCCGGACTTGATGGCGGTGCCTTCAATGACGGTGCCGTCTTTAGGCGTGACTTTGTCCGCCATCGCCAGCGCGGCTGCGATTAGAACAACAAGAGTCGTCATCAACCCAATCGAAGCGATGCGAGACTTCATATGGCGCACCCCATGTCAGATGAAGCGGGAACCAAAAACGTAGACTAACATATGTCTTCCGTTACAAATAAGATATCGACGTAAGGACGTCTATACAACGATAAACACCGGGGATGGACGGACCCTTCAGTGAGTGACTGGTTCTATCAACTCGTAAAGATCGTCGGCACCCCGGCATTCCTGGTCAGCGCCTCGCCCGTGATCCTTCACGCCGATCGGGCGGCCCGAAAGGGCGCTTACATCCTCGCCTCCACCCATTTCAGTCCCTACGACGTTTCCTGCCTGATCAAGGATACTCCACGGCACCTCGATTTTGTCAGCATCGTCGAGATGTTCCGGATCCCGTGGGTGAAGTGGTTCTTCGGCAATATGAACGCGATGCCGCTCGACCGCGGCCGCGTGGACACCGTCACCACCCGCACCATCCTCGATCGGCTGGCCAAAGGCCGCGCCGTTGCGATGTTCCCCGAAGGCCGCGTACAGGATGACGCCGGTTCCGTCCTCAATGGCGGCAAAATCCGCCCCGGCGTCTTTGGCCTCGCGCAAAAAGCCAACGCCCCAATCATCCCCTGCGTCATCCTCGGCACGCGCGCCTATCACAAACGCATCCATTGGGCGCCCCTTCGCAGAACGGTGTACGGCATCAACTACGGCAATCCCATCTTCCCCTCCGAGCAATGGAACGACATCGCCTTCGCCGAAAAAGAGCTTCGCGATGCGTTCCACACCCTCCACGTTGAACTTCTCGAAGCACTCAAAGGCCGCAGGGTGATGTAAGCGCGATATGTTTTCTGGATGGGGAAGCGGTAAACTTTTCTCGCAAGGCATCGGCGATGCGGGAGATGGCCTGGGGCCAGTCGCCGAGTTTTTGTTGGCGGAAGAGTTTCATGGTGGGGTACCCGGGGGTGTCTTCTCGATCCAGGAGCCAGCGCCAGCCGGGGGTCAAGGGGACGTTGCACGGCGTTGCATTTCGTTGCGCGGCGCTGCGCGAGAGCAGGGGAACAGGAGAAAGTTGAGCAGTGGATAGGACAAAGAGGCGGTGCGCGGGGCGGGGGCGTTATCAAACTTTGGACAATTCTGAAAATTCTTGGCCCCGGTTACGCGTCAATCTCGCCTTTATGTATCGGGTTGTTCGATCTCGACGGTCCTCGTGTCCTTTTCGGGAGGTGACGCCATGGCCACTCGAAATACTGATCGTCTCGAAAAGCGGGGAACGCGGCGCATCGCTTGCCCTTGCAATCGCTTACGTTCAGCCCGGCAGCGGCAGGTCCTTCATTTGCTCATGGAGGGGCGTGAAGACAAGCACATTGCGCGGGTTCTTGGCATATGCCATTCTACTGTACACGATCATCTCCAAGACATTTACGCAGCGCTCGGGGTCAGCGGACGTTGCGAATTGCTGGGGGGACTGCTTCAACTTGTGGTCGGATCGTTTGAATGCGCGGAGGTAGACGACGCCAACTGAGCTCAATCGCGTACCCCCCCAAACAGGGGATTGAGTCGCATCTGGCCAATGTGGTATGATCCGCTTTGGCAAGAATGAATCGAGTTTGCGGATGGCCGGGTTTGGCCGGCGTTTCCGAGACGGGATGGTGGGCGGTGACGGTAAATCGCCGATGCAACCGGTGGAATTGGTGGATGTCACCTTTTCAGTTTTTCAGGAAGTGACCATTTTAGGACTGCTGCCCGCATCACAATATAGATACCCAGCAGCGACAATTCGTCAAGTCGCCAGCGGTTCGTCCTTCTCTGCAATGTTAAATATCGTGCCAATTTCCACGGCTTCCCGCCGAATGCAGATACATCCGTGATACATGAGACAAATCAACTACACTATCGCCGGAATCTTATTCGTGCTTGCATCTGCATCGCTCGGCTATACGGCATGGCAAATTAACACGACACCCAAGCTATTGATGAGTATTGACCAACCCATCCTTGATGCCGGAACTGTCGCGCCGGACTCAACGATAGATCACATATTCTCCGTCTTCAATAATAGCTCCGACACAATCAACATTGATCGTTGTGAAACAAATTGTGGATGCACCGTTGCAGAGATCATGAAGCGCGTACTTACTCCACACCAGTCCACGACGATACATTGCATCGCGGACCTGCGAGGACGACGGGGTCAATTCACATCCGGTTTTACCCTCTGGTATCATGACTCGAGTGGGTTGAAGCATCCGTTGGTTGCGCAAGTCAAATGCGCCATCGACAATATCATAATACTGGACAAGTCGCGGCTATTCTTCGACGACCGTAAACCCGCCACCGATCGCATAGTCTTCATTAAGGCGCCGAAGTCCGTTAAACTCTTGAACGCCGTCTCATCCCATGCTTCCCTGCATCCCCACATTACGGATGACGGCACAGCGATCGAGATAGCCTTTACGCCAGAACCGGCTATCGCTCCTGGAATCAAATTGGCAATTCATGTAACCACGAACTGCCAGACAGAACCAATGTTCACGATCCCCGTGATCATCGGTCACATTGGACCCTAGTAACCTAATGCTGGTTTTCATTCAAAGGAACGTTATGATGCGCCGCTTATTCTCGTTTGATATATCAACCGCGATCCTGATCTGCTTTCTTCTGAGTTCGATATATGCTTCCCGCGTCCTCTTCGCTCAATGCCCGAACCTATACACTTACCAGAGTGACTGCGCGCAATATCTTGATTGCGACGGGGTGAACCAGCCGGGTGTTGCTTGTGCTAACCGGGACTGGCAAGATCCAACAAGCAACTACTTTTTCACGGGCTACGGGCTCTACCAGGAGGTCTATCCTCAGGAACAGATTACCTGTTACACAACCATAGACGCCTTATCAAATGGGGGAAAGTGCTTTCAGGCCGTAGGCACTTGTTATGCTCCCACGCCGTATTACTACAAGCAGCAGGTATACTATGCCGACGACTGGTGCTATTGAGACTTCCAGAATCGTTTTTCTATAAGGTTACCTCATGCCGCTGGCTTTGTCCCCCTTGCGTCTTCTTTTTATTGGAATCACTATCGGGGCCTCGTCGTCGCTGCCATTAAATGCTTCATTTGAAATCGATACTGCTTGCTTAAATGCACGTCGCGCGGTCAGATCGGGCCGATTTGCAATTCGAACTGACAATTTCATGGAGCGATTCGGAAAGAGAGTGGGAGAATCGCACAACGAATACATCTTTTACATTGATGGTGATCGATGGCGAGAAGACTATACAGAAAATGGAATAACCGCTATAGCCGCTAGAGGGGAGCAGTATTACTTTCAATACGTGCGCGACACGAAGATCAAATCTGGCTTGGTTGCCAAGGAGCTGAATAGTATCAACTTCGGCGATCCAGAGTACAGACACATCAACCCTACCACGTTGATGTTCTTTGCAGCTCCGCTGGAGGTGACTAATATTTTCCCTATTGATATTCTAGTAGGCTCGTCTAATCGGCACGATATTTCGTGCATACGAGAGCCTTCAGGACAATGGAGAGTTTCATGTCTCTGGACAGCCCCGGATAACACTCATTGGAATGTCCGGTACTGGATTGATCCGTCCCGTGGATCGAATTTAACTCGCATTGAGGAGGATTGCACCGATGACAATCCAGAATTAGCACACGCAAACATAGCCTGTGAACTTCGTCACATTTCTGGGGATATTTGGTTTCCTGAACGAATCCACTTCGAACAACGAGGGTCCAACCAGTCCATGGTGGAAGACCTTACAATAGTGGCATCGCAGATTAATCAGAACGTCGCCTCAAGTGTATTCGGGCCCGCGGAAATGTCCATTCCTCCAGAAACTGTTGTCGCGCGCGTACCTAAACTTCCGAACCATCAGGGCATGAAATGGGATGGCAAAGCACTTGTTGTTACTGCAGCGGGGGAGCGATCACGTTTGGGGGTTGGGGGCCAAACACGTGGAGAGCGCTTGCGAATTGCGCTCGTCATTATCTCCAGTGCCTTCGCATTGGTCGGTGTGTGGATGATTGGTCGCGGCGTTTGGAGACGTAAGCGTGGACACGTTACGTAAAACTACTGGCTCAGTCGCGGCGACCACTTTAAGGTATCGTTGCCCGATCGTCGCCTTTCTCGCGTCATTTACCATCGTTATCGCAGCCTACGATTGGGGCCGATATCATCCCGATCCGATACCTCGGCACGTGTGGATGTCGGATCATTCGATGATCGCATGGGATGGTCAGTGGTATGCGCGTATAGCAACGGAGGGCTATCGTTACAACCATACGGCTCATTCCAGTATTGCGTTCTTCCCAGCATATCCACTTACTGCGCGGCTTCTCATGGGATTTGGGCTGTCGTCATCGACGGCCCTTCTAGTAACATCAAATGGGTGCTTCTTACTATTTCTTTTATTGCTGTGGAGATACTTTACTACTCGGGCGATAAGAATGTCGGATCGGGTCGGTGTCTACAGTATCGCGTCGATCGTGTTATGGCCGACCGCCTTTTTTTTTCATGTCGCCTATAGCGAGTCGTTGCTGGTGTTTCTGTCACTTTTAGCGCTATATGGAATGTCTCGTGGTTGGCCGCTTGTTGTAATCGCCTTTACAGTTGGTCTTGCTACTGCAACAAGAGCTGTCGGCGCCGCACTCGTAATACCTCTTCTTATTAACATATGCTCGCGTGTTAAGGATCGCCTGGCTGCCACTAAAGCTTTGGAAGTCCGTCAGAGCGTAGTCCATTGGAACTATTTGTGGGTGATAATATACCATGGAGGGGTGTTGTGTGTGGCGCTATGGGGGCTATGTGCATTTATGGTGTTTCAACAACTTGCGTTTCATGACGCCGTCGCCTTTGCGAATGCGCAGGTAACATGGAGTCGGCGAAACGACTCGACGACTGCTTTTCAATATATTGGTAGTCTCGCGTCATTAGAGCCGATATGGTCGGTGTATTCATCCCAATCCGATCATAAGTGGAATGCTGAGTCGCCAAATGATCCATTGCTTAATATGGACTTTGCAAATCCGATACTGTTTGTCGGTGCGGCGGTGCTGATACTCGTGGGCGCGTTGAAAGGATGGTTAACTCGTGACGAGTGGATGTGGGGCGTGGGTGCCCTGGCTATCCCATATCTGACGCAGGCGTATCGAATGTGTATGATGAGTCACGGACGATTCTCGATCGTTGCATTCCCTGCGTATATTGTGCTCGGACACATGCTGGCGCGGATGCCGACCATTGCGGCGCTCTACTTGCTGAGTATAAGTGGAACGATGATGGCTGTGTATGCACTGTTATTCACATCGTGGTATCCTATTTACTGATAACTAGTTGACGAATTGTGTTAGTTACACGGATTGTAATGTAACATCTATCGATGCCTGTAAATCGGTAAACCCGCGTATTGTTGCGGCCAGAGCTTACGTGATCAAAGAGTATCAGTTGCCGAAGTTTCAATGGGAAAAGGCCCGCTGGGCAATTGGGCTACTCCTTTTATTGTCTGGCGGTCTCAAGGCGTACGAATTGGGTCGAGGATTCTTGCTGAGTGGCTTGGCATTGGTGGACCGGCGGCTTGCGCTGATTGGTGTAGGCTGCGAGATGGCGTGGGCAACGTGGCTACTTGTTGGTGGTGGTGGAATAGCTACCTGGCTGTTGACGGTTATGATGTGGATGGCGTTCGCGGGTTTCAATGCGTACGAAATGGCTGTGGGACGGACGGCGTGCGGATGTTTTGGGGCAGTGAGAATTAGCCCGCGGGTCACGATAGCGATCGATTTGGTCGCGCTAGGGTGTACGATCCTGTCGAGGCCGCGTGGGGGCGACGATTGTGTCCGTTTGGCGCGGGGTCACTTCGGTATGTTTGTGGTCGGCACGGCGATGTTGGCGAGTACCGCGTTCGGGATGTGGAAAATCAGCCTGTTCTCGAATTTGAGTCCGTCGGAAGATGGGCTGGCGGTCAGCAGCCGGTGCGAACTGCTTGGGGGACTTCTTCAATTGGTGTTAGGGGCGGTCGAATGTTCGGAGGCGGAAGGGGTCATCATCCTATCCAAGGCGCCCATCCCCTAAATAGGGGATTGACTCGCGCGTAGCAATCATTTACAATTCGGTAATCGACATGGGCGATTGGAGGCTCTCGATCATTGGGTTTTGGATCATATCGCGATGGCTTCGATGCCTAAAACGGTCGCGTATCCAAGACTGGGACGGTAGACCGTGATTGTCATACGTGATGCAGCCTGGTTGCATTGGTAGACGTCACCTTCACTTTTTTCTCATCCGCTCACCGAGGAGACATCCAATGAGAGTTAACCAGGTCATAATGGCGATAATGTCAACACTGCTGGCAACGCAATACCACGCCGCCGCATCATCGTCAGAGTTGGCCAAAGTAGTGATTATTCAGATGCAATCGGCGCGGGAGCGCATCTCTAATTGCGGCTATCAACTCAATATCAGTTACGACAGAACCTCTCCGGAGCAGCACTCGTTGGTCAATGGAGAGTGGCGTCAAATGGGTACAAGCAAGTGGTACTCATTTCATCGAGTTGTGGGTGACTTTTCGGAAGACACCACCATTTTTATAGGCGATCTGGAATCCGGTCTATTTGACCATCGAGCGACCAACGCGTCGCAATTTAACCACGACGACCCAGCCCACCCCGGCGATCGTGAGAAAGCTATCATATACGGCCACTTCGCGTACGACATTCAATTATTCGGTTATGGATTAGGCGACAGCCTTTTGTCATCAGTTGACTCGCCCAGCACCGTGCCTATCACCTGGGACGCGTACCAAACCGATTTACAGAACGCGGACTATATACTTGAACGCACGGTTCACTTTGCATCGGGATCTCGGAAAGATATCCGACTTGAAGTGAATTCTCGGAAGGGCTGGATGGTAACTCATAGCACATTTCATGATAGTCCCACACATCTTCTGCGTGACACCAGCGTTGATGCTGGTTATCTCCAAGATCCTCAGCTCTTTTATCCGCGCCACATCCACATGACAGAGTTCGCCCACGGAAACGATATCCATAGTACACTTGATATAACGGTCCACTCTTTTACTCTCACGACGTGGCCCAAAGAGCAATTCACTCCAGCAGCGATGAAGATTCCCGACGGGCGCCACCTTGTAGCCGTCTCAGCGGACGGCAAAATGAAGTCCTACGTCGTGGAGAAGTCTGCCCTCAGGGAATTCATACGACCAAAACCGGTGCTACGGGATGCGGATGTCCCTCTCTTCAAGCTGAGAACTACAGTCCTAGCCGTCGTGATTACTATCACAGCTATACTCGTGCCTTATTATTATCTGAGAACGCTAAAAAAGGAGTAAACGCAGGAATGGCGAAATAGAAGACGCAGCGCGTTTCTCGAACTATTTATTCATAGGAGAATCCCAATGTCGATATCTTGGGCGAGCCGATTTAAGTATTTGGTCTCAACGTGCATCCTCGCAGTTCTTTTGTTCAAGGCTGTACCCCTCTTTGCGTGCGAAATTCAAGAATCTGGGTACTGCACCCCCGATATCAATTTGTGCGCATGCGGCAATTGCGGTGGCAATTTTCTTCGGGGGGAGCCTGTTGATGACGTATGCAACCCCGGGGACGAGGGTAGTTATGTACAATGCTTTGAGACGCCTCTAGTTCCCAAAACAGTACGGTGCTCGGTTACTGGAACGTGCTATACTACGAGCAGCCCTTGCACTGGCGGGGGATATCTTTGCCTTGATGACACGGGCAATGGCCTGCCGCAGTATAGGGCCCCAACTAAGACTCAGGATCCTTGCGATAGCTAGTCATTAAGAGTGGCAAGGCAAATGACGTGCCCATCAATACCAGCCGCTGAAAACACTTACTGGCCGTTGCATAAAGAATGTTAGGTGGATTTCGGCCTGAACTGCCTCACTTTAGCCGGGACGAGGCTGTTTTATTTGTAGAACTATGTGAAGATCTTTATGCAACGGTCAATAAAGCTCATAATACAAAGTTCTCTTCCTAGCGATCGTGCCTGTGACGTCGCTTTGACATTATGGTATGAGAGCCCCTGACATAGTAACACTCGCGCTGCTCTGGGCAATCCGATGATCTGGCACCCACTCGAAGTAGCGCCAATTGCACCTGTTTCGAGAGCTCTAGCACGCGAGCGCGTGTAGCGGATTTCGCAATATTTCGAGCGCAGTTATATTGTACGTTGAGTTCGGCTATGTCTAAAGCAACGCGATATACCATAATCACCGGAATACTGTGTTTACTAGTTTTGGTAGGTACATTATATAGGTCTTTTATCGCGGCGATTCGGTCCGAAGCCAATGTTGTGGCATCACAGGAAATCAATTTGGCTAAGGTGCCCGCGAATGATGTCATATCGGCCGAGTTCATTATCTCAAATGATTCATCTATCCCAGTGTCACTCGGAGACATCACCACGAGTTGCAGTTGTACTCGAACGAACCTTTTACCACATGTAATTGAGGCTCGACAGTCGCTCCCCTTACATCTATCCGTTAATACGGGCAACAAGGTTGGCAATCATACCTGGACAGCGACCGTCCCGTACGGAAAGGGTCATGTGGCGCATTTTACGATCCGTGGTAACGTCGAAACATCTGTTCCGGCACAGCTCTCGTTTGACGCCCGCAAACGTGGTGACCGGCGACCGATTTCATTTATCGTGCGACCGACAGGAAGGCATGCGACTGTGTCGGTTTTATCATCCGTTTATGATCGACAGTATTTCGAGTTACGATGGCATCCAGAATCCGACGGGACCGTTCAAGGCGAGATTGCTTTGGCTGACGAAGTCCCTTATGGAAAGTTCAATAAAGAGGTCACTCTAAGTCTGGAAGGCGAGCGGGGCCGTACGCACGCGATACAGGTCACAGGAATGGTAGAAGGCCTTATAGCCGTCAAACCGCAACTGGTTAACTTCGGCGCGGTTATAGGTGATACATGTATCCGGCGCCAAGTTATTCTGGAAGCACCATATGGCGGGAGGGTTTTCGTAACTGGATCCATTTCAGACCACCCGGACGTCATTGACATCGACTCTTCATTGCTGGGTCACAATCAGGACGGACAATCCCTATGGCTCAACCTCAAGTTGCCCTGGGCGGCGGATTCCGCAATTGGGACGATACGTATTCTGGCGACCGTTGATGGCAAACCTGGCCAGGCAGACATCGAGTATGTCGCAATTCGACAGCGAACTGCGCGAGCGACGCCAAGTCCGAACTGAGTGCTTTGTAGGGCGACGAATACGCCAAGCGTTTTGCATAGCGTCGCGTTCGATCGAGGCTATCAAGTCGTTATGTCTATCGCTGACGGGTCACATCACGGATCGAATCGCCTGTTGATTCACGTGTCGGCAGTTACTTCCCGCCCACAATACGTCAATAGAACGGCGTGGCTTCAACATTGGTCTCGAACTCTTTTGCCGAGTTCAGTATCGCGTCGTCGAGAACCCGATCTCAACTGGCGTTCGGATATATGGCGGATCTAAATGGTTCACTACGCTAGTCATCATTTGTATGTACTCCTTTCTCATATTATGCAAGGACCGACAAATGACATGTGTGACGTGTGCGAACTGTAAGTACAACAATACGATGGACGGGCGCCATGCCACATGAAGTTACCACTAATACGTCAGCCCCATGCGAGCCGGTCGTTTCGCCATGTATACGCCCGCTATATGCTGCATGCGCGGTATACCTACTGACCTATGCACTAATAGTTGTCGCGGTGGGAATATGTGTCCACCTTTTGCCTGATGAGTCGGATGCGAACCGGAAAACTATTGTCCAGCGCATGTCTAACTTCGATGGGCAGTGGTATGGACGAATTGCGGAAACGGGATATACGTTTAGCATAGAACATTATTCCAGCATAGTGTTCTTTCCCGCATATCCACTGGTAGGCAGAGCGCTTAGCACTGTAACCGGGCTTCGCTCAGTCACTTCGCTTGTGGCGGTGTCTGCAGTATGTTTAGCGCTCGCGTTTGTGGTATTCGCGAAGTACCTGGCAATAAAGGCGTCGTCGCGTGAAGATGCACGTCGTGTGGCGCTCACACTGATAGCACTCGGGGTCTATCCTCCGGCGTTTTTTCTTCGAATGGGGTACACCGAATCAACGTTTTTGCTATTACTACTTGTAGCAATGTATTCGATGGAAAAGGGGTGGCACCCTCTGGTGGTTGCCTTTGTTATTGGTGCGGCAAGTGCGACCCGATTCATGGGGATCCTTCTGCTTGTCCCATTCGCAATGTATCTATGGAAGTTATACCGGTATCAATACAGCAATATGACCTCCACTCGATCGAGGCGCGTCGTCTTAGGCATGGCCGTGATTCAGTTCAGTGTACTGACGTTTGTATCGCTGTGGGGACTCTTGGGGTTTATGGGTTATCAGCTGCTTGCCTTTAATGAACCACTTGCCTTCATAAAAGGTCAGGCGGCTTGGCATCAACGAGAGCCAGCCCCTTTCATTGCATGCATCCGTGGTCTTGCGACGTTAGAGCCTCTGTGGTCGACCTATATTTCCGACAGCCCACTGTATTGGGCGCGCATTCCGCCCAGTCATAACGCACTGATTAATCTTCGGTTCGCAAATCCGATCTTTTTTTTCATGAGCATAGTCGCTATCGTGACGGGTGCGCGTCGAAAATGGATCAATGTGCGTGAATGTACTCTGGCAGCTCTTCTAATTATTGTACCTTACCTGCTTCAGGCACCGCGCCAAGGGATGATTAGCGAAGCACGTTTTGGCGCGATTGCTTTCCCAATATATATAGTGGGTGGCCACCTATTGGCGGGACTCCCGCGGCTCGCAACGATAATTGTTCTGGCTATGTCGTGTCTTTTAATGGTCGCATATACGATGTCATTTGCGGGTGGATACCCGCTGTTATAATTCATTGAGAGTTGCTAAGGTGACTTCCATCATTCTTATGCTTGATCGCGTTAGAGAAGGCGGCGTGCCCGCAGCCGCCGCACAGATTAGTGTGGGAGGCGGCGGGCTTGATGGGGATGGATGTGAGATTGTCTGTTGAGATCGCTGGACGGTTCTTCAGGGAACGGGGTGCTGGAGTTGGTCTTTGGGCGGTTCGACGGCTCGGGGACTGTTTGATCAGGTGCTGGACGGACCGTTGTGGATAGGGATGCAAATGTGACGTGCACAGATTCGTCGAAAGGCTCAAACGTGACGTTGTTACGTTAGCAGCTCTTGTGATCGAAGGAGGATTTGGTGCCCTTGTTTCGATGGTCAAAAGCCGGCAGAGTAATCGGCCTATTGCTTATTGTATCGGCCGTTCTTAAAGCTTACGAACTGACTTCGGGGTCGTTTTCAAATGACTTGGCACTTGGGAAACGCTGGATTGGGCTGTTTGGCGTTGGATGTGAGGTCGTTTGGGCGACATGGCTGCTTTTCGGTGGCGGAGGCACAGCTACCTGGTTGCTGACGGTCTTGATGTGGATTGCGTTTGCTGGTTTTAATGCATACGGAATGGTTGTGGGAAAAGTGACGTGCGGATGTTTTGGAGCAGTGACAGTCAGCCCGCGGGTTACAATGGCGATCGATGTGATCGCGTTGGGGTTCACGATCTTGTCGATGCCGCGTAGGGGCGGCAATCCAGGTCGGTTGGCAAGAAGGGGTCGCGGCGGGATGATTGCGGTTGGCGCGGCGATGGTGGCGAGCACGGCCTTTGGGGTTTGGAACATCAGCCGGTACTCGGATTTGCGGTTGTCGGAGGATGGTTTGGTGCGGTCGGGTTCGGCGATCGTTATTGATACGACGTCGTGGCCGGGGAAGCGGTTTCCGCTGTTGGGGCAGACGAATATTGGGTCGGCGCTGACGAAGGGGAAGTGGGTGGTGTTGCTGTATCGGGCGGATTGCGATCACTGTCAGCGCGCGATCCCGCGGTATGTTGAGTGGATGGGTAAGCTGAGTGCGGGAGGCGGCGTGATGCAGTTGGCGTTGGTCGAGGTACCGCCATTTGTGGAGGGTCAGGAGGTTGCGATGGCTTCGCGTAAGCCAGCGGTGTATGGGCGGTTGAGTGACGGCAACGAGTGGATTGTGGGTACGCCGGTGGCGGTTACGATAGTGGATGGCAATGTCGTTGGCGTGGTTGAGGGTGAGGCGGCGGAGTTTCCGGCAGGGGTTGAGGGGATTGCGGCGGCAGTCAACAGTGGTGCGTGAATTACGAGGTTGTCGGGATGTCGAAACCTGGTTTTCCTAAATCACGCGCGTCTTCGGGGGTCATCCCCCTGGACCATGGCTTGCAAAGCCATGCCACGAAAAGGCGAATCGCAGATGCTGGTGTCGACTCCAGAGCGCCGAGGGTTTCGGTCATTGTTCCGACGCTGGACGAGGGTGCGAATTTATCGGCATTGGCGCGGCGGATTTCGGGGGCGTTGGAGGGGTGGGGGTATGAGATTTTGATTATTGATGATGGCAGCCGGGATGGGACGGTGGAGGTGTGCGGGGAGTTGGCGGAGCGGCTGCCGGTGACGTTACACGTGCGATCAGAGCCGAGGGGTGGATTGAGCGGGGCGGTGTTGTATGGGTTTGCGCGTGCGCGTGGGGAGATTTTGGTGGTGATGGATGGGGACCTTCAGCATCCGCCGGAGGCGTTGCCCGCAATGCTCGCGCCACTACTCGCGGGTGAGGCGGATTTTGTGATTGGGTCGCGGAGGGCGGAGGGAGCCCGCATCGTGGGGCGGTGGGGGTGGCTGCGGCGGGCGAATTCAGAGATTGCTCGGTTGCTGGCGGTTCCGCTGGTGGGCCGGGTGCGGGACCCGATGTCGGGGTTTTTTGCGGTGCGGCGGACGTGCATTGACGAAGGTGCGGCATTGAACCCGGTGGGGTACAAGATCGCGCTGGAGCTGATGTGCAAATGTCGTTTTAGGCGGATCGTGGAGGTTCCGATTGAGTTTGGGCCGCGGAATGGTGGTCGTTCCAAGCTGTGTATCAGGCAACGGATTGCGTACGTCAGGCACCTTTTTCGGCTGTACTGGTTTTGCTTTCGGCGGCGCGTTCTCGGAAGAATGCCCACCCTGCCTGCGCGCATGCAGTCGCCAATTCCGCTCGCTTCGCCCGAGGTAGCCTTGTCATTACCGACAAGCGATTTGGGCTGCGAAAATCGCTCGAAAGAACCCCCTCCCTACCCACTCGCGGGCAGTCGCTAATTCCGCTCGCTTCCCCCGGGGTACCGGTGGAGGGAAAAGGGACGCGTGATTTAGATTTGTGGATGATGACGAGGGGCGTACCGGTGGAGGGAAAAAGAACGGGCAAGAAGGGGTTGATGATGGCGGGAGCCGGAAAGAGGTCGTGGAAGAGTTGGGTGGGGTTGGCGGCACTCTACACAGGAACGCTCGCGATCATTGTTGGGGGTGCGGCGGTCGGGACCGGGGTGATGGCGAGTTCGGCCGACTATCCGCATCCGCACCAGACAATTGTGGAGGGAATGACGGCGTGGGATGGGGAATGGTTTGCGCGGGTGGCGAGCGCGGGTTATACATATGAGGATGGCCGGACGCCCAGCCTGGGATTCTTCCCGGCTTATCCGATCCTGGGGCGGGTCATCATGGGGTTGACGGGGATGAGCGCGAACGTGGCGCTGCTGATTGCGTCTAATGCCTTGATGCTGGGGACGTTGATCGTATTCAAGGGCTATTTGAGTTCGCGGGTTGAACGCCGGGACGTGGGCGTCTTTGCGTTGGCGTGTGTGGCGTTGTTCCCGACGACATTCTTTTTCCGGATGGCATACAGCGATGGGATGCTGCTGTTTTTAATGGTGTTGTCGATGTATGGGATGCGGGAGCGGTGGCCGGTGGTGGTGATTGCGCTGGTCATCGGGCTGGCGACGGCGACGCGGGCGGTGGGGATCGCGCTGGTTGCGCCGTTTGTGTTGTATCTTTTGCAGATCGGGGCAATGCGGAACCGCGCAGACGACGCGTTTGGGGGCGGTCGGGAAGAGCAAGCGAGGCGGCGGCGGATTGCAATTGGGGACGGCGCATTGGATGGGAATGAGCTGGTTATTCCCCCGGACCGTATCGTCTCCAGGATATTGCTGGTGGCAGTGGCCTGTTGGGGGCTAGCGGCTTATATGGGATACCAGTATTACACGTATGGAGATCCGCTGGCGTTTACGAAGGCTGAAGCGGCGTGGCACGACAGGCTGCCGCCGGGGGATGCTGTTGAATACGCGGCGGACCTGCTGACAATGGAACCGGTGCGGGCGGTGTATGCTCGGGATTGCCCCTGCTATTGGGACTTGCGGGGGCCGCACCATACGGCGGGGTTGAACCTGCAATTTGCCAATCCGATTTACTTTTGCGGGATGGCGATCTTAGTTGGAGTAGGCGGGTATAAGGGGTGGTTGAGTCGGCCCGAGTGGGTGTTGTCGGCAGTGTTGCTGGGGATTCCGTACGTGAGCAATGCATATCGCATGTGCATGACGAGCCACGCGCGGTTTGCGGCGGTGGTTTTCCCGGCATATATCGTGATGGGACAGCTTCTTGCCCGACTACCCCGCATATTTGCAATCGGTGTGCTTGCGTGTTTCGCAATATTGCTTGGCACTTATACGGCGATGTTCAGTTCGTGGTACTATTTCCTGTAATGGGCCGGGGGAAGGATTGCGGCGGGAGACGTTTATGGACCTTCGACGGGTAAAGCGATGGCAGTGGGCAGTGGCGGGGATGGTTGCCGGGCTATTGGTGGGGGCGACGCAGCTTCTCCATCGGGAGGA
>DAIRGS010000121.1:0-16729 GCA_036794395.1 Tepidisphaeraceae bacterium
CTCCCCCTTCAACGGCAGGGTACCGAGTATACCCCGCCATAAATGTCCTGCACCCGGAAAGGTGTTGCGACGGTTATCGGTGTTGACTTTACCCCGCGATTGTGAACCCTTTTCCGCGAAGCCGCCTTAGAGCGCGGCCGGAATTCAACCGGAGTTTTAAATGGCCAAGAGCTACACCAGTCCACTAGCGATGTCGATCGACACCACCAAAACCTACACCGCCACGTTCGAAACCTCGCGCGGCAGCATCGTGTGCGATCTATTTCCCAAGGAAGCCCCCAAAACCGTCAACAATTTCGTGAGCCTCGCCCGCGACAAGTTCTACGATGGCCTCAAGTTCCATCGGGTCATCGAAAACTTCATGGTCCAGGGCGGCGATCCACTGGGCACCGGCAGCGGCGGTCCGGGTTATCGCTTCGAGGACGAAGTGAAAAACAACCCCCACAAGCACCGCGTCGGGTCCCTCTCAATGGCCAACGCCGGCCCAAACACCAACGGCAGCCAGTTTTTCATCACCCACGTCGTCACTGACTGGCTCGATGGCAAGCACACCGTCTTCGGCCAGGTCAAGAGCGGCCAGAATATCGTCAACGCGATCCAGCAGGGCGATGTGATCAAGTCGCTGACGATTCAGGAAAGCTGATTGAAATCTCAAATATCAACGTTCAGATTCAGAATTCCAGATTTGAAATTTCAAATTTGAAAATCTCAGATTTGAAATACTGAAATCTGAAATCCCACGATCTCCGATTGCCGGTTGAGGACTTTTCAACCGGCAATCGGAAATCACAATCGCAAACCGCTTCTTCACGGTACAATCCGCGCTCGGCGGAACGAAGGCCTTCACCAAGAGTTGCCCCGTGAAATTGTTCGCGCTGGCTTGCGCGTTGTCGTTGATGGTGACGTCGCAAAGCGGCGCCGCGCCGCAGGTTCAATCCCGCCGACCGGCGGAAATCGCTGTTCCGGTAGCCGAGCCGGGCATCGTTCATTTCCCCCAGGATCAGGCCATCGCTCCTCCAGTTCTTGCCGAGATGTACCGCACGGAGTTGGGAAAGGCCTACGACCCCGCCGCGGCCAATCAACTTGAAAGCGCCCACCAGCTACTGGAAAAGTATTTCGCTACGCGCAGCTCCGCCGGCCGAAAACGGATCGTTCAATCCCTGGAAGCCACCAAGCTCAGCGCAGATGTCCTCGGCCGGCTGTGCCGAATCCGATCGGACTGGCCCGATCTCTCCGCCGGTGGCGTCTTCTACGTCAATCAAAAGACCGGCCCCTATCCCGTTCGCTATTTCCTGGGTGTACCCAAAGGCTACGACCGCACCAAACCTTATCCACTGGCCGTGACGCTGGTCAGCGCCTCGGCGTTTCTGACCGAACCTCCGCCCGATGCCAAACGCGTCATCGAGCTTTACACCGGCTGGATCCAAACTGAGTTGGCCAAGCATTCCGATGCACTGGTCCTCATGCCCCTGCTCAGCCTGAACGAGTTATACGGCCCCAGCTATGCCGGCATGCATTCGGTTATGGAGCCGATTTTCGACGCCGCCAATCACGCCAACGTCGACCCCGCGCGAGTCTATCTGGCCGGCATCTCCGCCGGTGCTCAGGCGGCCTGGAACCTTGCCCTGCATTATCCAACGTACTTCGCCGCGTTCGATCCCCTCGCCGGTGCCGCGGCCGAAGATTGGCAGCGCATCCGCCTGATGAACCTGCGCAATGTTCTGCCGGTTGTCTGGCACGATGACGACGACAAATCCATCAAAGTCAATTTCGCAAAGTCACTGGTCACCGAGCTGAAGTCCATGAAGATCGACGTCGATTTTCTGGAAACGAAAGGCGTCGGCCACCTGCCCACTTCGGAGATCGTCGAAACCGAATATCAGAAAATGCGGCAGCGCACGCGCACCCTCTATCCCTCGCAAGTCTGGCTTCAAACCAATCGACCCGACGTCAGCTTCAACCGCATCGACTGGGTCCAGATCTATCAGCAGCTCAATACCGGAAAATCACAGCGCCTCTTCTTCCCCCGCAGCAGCGGCTACATGGAAATCTATCCCAACTCATGCAGCCTTAAAGCCGAGATCCGCAACAACACGATCGAGGCTACAACAGACAACGTCGATACGCTCCGCTTTTATGTGAACGACCAGATGGTCAACTTCGCCGCCCCCGTCACCGTGCGCGTTAACAAGATTCAGAAATTCACCGGCTTGCTCAAGCCCAGCATCGAAGAAATGCTCCGCGACCAAACCATCCTCGGCCGCGGCTGGCGATACTTCACCGCCGTCATCGACATCTCCATGATCGCCCACGCCGCCCCAACCACCATTCCCACGACTCGCCCCACCACCCGCGGCCGAATCATCGTCGGCCCGTCTGGAAACGACTGAACTTTTCCGCTGACACCATGGCCGAGATGGATAACGACCGTTGTCGCCAAAGATGAACGCCGACGGGGACAAAAAAATAAACGAAAGAGCCAAAGGATGCGTTTGGCGTGGTCGCTTCAGCGACCATGTCTTTACTGCATGGCAAAACATGGTCGCTGAAGCGACCACGCCAGGCGTATGTCCGCGATCCGCCCTACAATTCCCGACGATGCCGCAAATTGGCGAACAGAACCCGAAACTTGATGATTTAGCCCATCGCATCGAGCAATCGATGCTCGCCGATCGCCACCGCCTGCGCGCCCGCCTTCAGCACTTCCACAATCAAGCTCGATTTCCCGACGTCATCGAAAAACTCCAACGACTGTCCGCCGATATTGAACGGTCTGCCGCCCGCCGACAGCGCCGCCTCGAAAATCTCCCCAAGCCATCCTTCCCCGCCGATCTCCCCGTCGTGCAGCGCCGCGATGAAATCGCCCGCGCCATCGCCGAAAATCAGGTCATTGTCCTCTCCGGCGAAACCGGTTCCGGCAAAACCACGCAGCTTCCAAAAATCTGCCTGGAACTCGGTCGCGGCGTCTCAGGCATGATCGGCCACACGCAGCCGCGACGCATCGCCGCTCGGGCGGTCGCGATGCGAATCGCACACGAAATCCAGACGGATCTTGGCCGGGCGGTTGGGTACAAGGTCCGTTTTAATGATCAAGTCAGCCCTGAGTCATACATCAAGGTGATGACCGATGGCGTTCTCCTGGCCGAAACCCAGCACGATCGCTTTCTGGATCAATACGACACCATCATCATTGACGAAGCCCACGAGCGAAGCCTCAACATCGATTTCCTGCTCGGCTACCTGAAGCAGCTTCTCCCCCGCCGCCCCGATCTCAAGCTCATCATCACCTCCGCCACAATCGATCCCCAACGCTTCAGCAAGCATTTCAACGATGCGCCGATGGTCGAAGTCTCCGGGCGCACGTATCCCGTCGAACTTCGCTATCGCCCGCCCAAAACGCCCGATCCTGAAGAAGATGAGCAGGATGAAATCGACGGCATCCTCGCCGCCATCGACGAACTGTGGCGCGATGGCCCCGGCGATGTTCTCGTCTTTCTCTCCGGCGAGCGCGAGATCCGCGAAACCGCCGAGGCCCTCCGCAAGCACCACCCGCCGGGCGTCGAAGTGCTTCCGCTCTACGCCCGGCTCAGCGCCGAGGATCAACAAAAGATTTTCAATCCCCACGCTAAGCCGCGCATCGTCCTGGCAACCAATGTCGCCGAAACTTCATTGACCGTTCCAGGCGTTAAGTACGTTGTCGATCCGGGCCACGCCCGCATCACCCGCTACAGCGCTCGGACGCGCGTACAGCGGCTGCCTGTCGAAAAAATCTCGCGCGCCTCTGCCGACCAGCGAAAGGGCCGGTGCGGCCGGGTCAGTGCCGGCGTATGCATTCGCCTCTATTCCGAGGAAAACTTCCTCGCCCGCCCCGCTTTCACCGATCCGGAAATCCTCCGCACCAACCTCGCCAGCGTCATCCTTCAGATGAAGGCGTTTGGCCTGGGTAACGTCGAAGATTTTCCCTTTCTCGATCCCCCCGACTACCGCATGATCCGCGATGGCTACCAAACGCTTCACGAGCTGGGCGCCATTGATGAAGACAATCAAATCACGCAGCTCGGCCGGCAACTGGCCAGATTGCCCATCGATCCTCGAATCGCCCGCATGGTTCTGGCCGCCCAGAACGAAGGCGTAATGGAGGAAGTGCTGATCATCGCGGCCGCCCTGAGCGTTCAAGATCCGCGTGACCGGCCGATGGACAAGCAGGAAGCCGCTGACGCCGCCCACGAAAAATTCCGCGACCCCAAAAGCGATTTCCTCTCCTACCTCAAGCTGTGGGATTGGTATCACCACCAGGCCAAACATCTCTCACAGAGCAAGCTCCGCACACTTTGCCAGCAGGAATTCCTCTCCTTCGTCCGCCTCCGCGAATGGCACGATGTGCATGGCCAGCTTCACTCAATCGTCGGCGAAATGGGCTTAGGGCAAGCACGCCGCGACGAGCCAAATCGTCCCTCAAATCAACGCACCAGAGGTCAAGACCCGAAACGGTCAGCCCCAAACCACGCAAACGCGAATCGTGGTCCCACCCCCCGCGACGTCTTCCGACGGGGAAACACCGACCAACGCCCACCGCGCCGCTAACGCATTTAATGATCGCACAAAACGACTGCGGGTAATAACACGCTGATGCTGAGCTGCCCCAACGCCCCTTCCACATCCAATGCCCCGTCCCACCCCGCAAAGCCCCCACGCCGGGGCAAAGCTGTACTCAGCGTCGCCCCGGATCCTCAGAGCGCCACAATGCGCAACAGCTAAAGAATGCCCTAGTGCGCCGGCGTTGACTGAGGCGCCGTGCGAACGTTCTTGAGCATAATACTCAAATGCTGCTTGGGTCCCGGAGGCGCTTCCAAAGCCGACTGCACCGTCGGTTGGCTCTTGATGTTGTCAAACACCGACCCCAACACATGAATCGGATCGAGATTCTGCGTGGTGCACGACTCAAGGAACGCCGTGAGCCCGCTGGCGCGAAGCTCAACCCCAGGTCCAAGGTCGACCACAGCCGCGTCGCCCTCAATCCGGTATCCGGCCGCCTGCATTCGGGTCATCGTGTCCATTTGCCTGTCCTCGCTGCGAAGTGGTTTGCCGTGGAGCCTTCCCGGCACTCACGTCCGCTATGATGATCGGCCAATTCCAGTCCTGCAATAAGCCGGGCTCCGTCCTGATGCAAGCCCCGAAGTGCCCGGGCCTGCGTTGCAACAACCAGGATATTCAGCAACACTCCAACTTATCTCTTTCATTGTCACGCGCCAGCCACACGAGGGGAATGGCATTTCACAAAAAGTTGATCATCGCTGATTAGCGGTCGGACCGCAGGTCCACCTGCCTTCCGCATTGCCGCGATCAACGCTTGCCCGGCAGGATCTGCTGTCCGTCAGATCAACATCATCAACGCGTGGACCTTCGGTCCGACCGCTAAACGTCGAGGGTCTCATCCCGTCCCGCTCGCCCATTTATCAAACCGCTGAAGCATGTCCCGCGTCACCGATGGCCGCGTATCGGCAAGCACATCATTCAAAATTCCCGCCGTGATCTGCCCATCCTGCCCCGAAGCCACGCTTTGCAGGAACGGAATCACCGCCGCCCTGTCACAGATGTAATTGATATCCGCGCCGCTGTAGCCTTCGAGCCGCTGCGCCAGCGTATCGAGGGCCACCTCGGCCGCCACCGGCCGGTGGCTCAGGTAGGTTTCCAGCATCTTCCGCCGAGCCGCCAGATCCGGAAGCGGGATATACACCTTCTCATCAAATCGCCCCGGCCGAAGCATGGCTGGATCAAGTTGCCAGGGCACGTTCGTCGCCCCCATCAACAAGATCGGCCGTCCGGCCTTCTTATCGAATCCCTCGACGCCCTGAAGAATCTGCGGCACCACCCGCTGCATCACGCTCGATCCCTCATCCCGGCGGGCCGGCACCAGCGCCTCGATCTCGTCGATAAAGATGATGCTCCGCGGCTCGGCCGCCGCGGCTTCAAACAGCTTCTTGATGTTCTGCTCCGCCTCGCCCACCCACTTGCTCAGCACATCCGCCGGCGAGATCTTGAAAAAAGTCGCGTCAATCTCCCCCGCCGTCGCCTTGGCCAGCATCGTCTTGCCGGTACCGGGCGGCCCATACAGCAAGATTCCCCCGCCCGCGCGAATCCCGAATTTCGCCGCCAGATCCACGTGCTCAAACGGATAAATCATCTTCAGCCGGATGTCCTGCTTCACATCCTCCAGCCCCGCAACATCCGCAAACCGCAGGCTCGGCTTCTCCCGAACAATCCACTCACTCGCATTGGTATTGCCCTCCGCCTCCGATGCTGGCGCATTTCCCCCGCCCCCATTTCCCGCCCCGAAATTTCGCTTCGCCATCGATGGCGCCCTGCGACCCTGCTGCGCCGCCTCGGTGCAATCCCGCGCCAGCTCGAGCAGCCGTTCCGCGATCGCCTTGCGCGCATCCCGAAGATCGTCTCCCTGGGCCTCCTTGCTCAACGACGCCATCGCCCGCGCCGCCTCCAGCAGATAAACCCGCGCCGGCTCCCACTGCCCCGCCCGCCGGGCATCCAGACCCTTCTGCCGATACCGCTCAAATGTTTCCCAGGAAACGCTCATTGAGTTCAATGATACCGCAGACAACGGCACACCACGATCCCCAGGCGATTATGCGCTGCGGGCGATTTTGGAGATTTACGAGCAGATTGACGAAACGCGCGCCAAAAGCGGCGCGGCCAATTTCGAAAACGTCAATTCCGGGTGCGGTTCGGCGAAATCGCCCGTGGTCGCCGACGCGGCTTGTGACAGGAGAAAACAGGCGCCGTCGTAGAGGCGGTCGCGACGAAGCGTTTCAAGGAGAACATGCGAACCAAACGCGCAACGAACTCCACGGGATAGGGCGCGGGATGCCTGGCTGTGGACGTGCTGCGCAGGTTTGACCAATCTGTCGGAACACAGACCTTAACCATTCCATGTGTCGTCAGGACTGCAAATCCTCAGTTGCATCTTCCATCGCGTCCGCCTCTTCGTCATCTGCCTCAACGACGCCAATGCGAGGCACGAAGTCCATGCCGGTGATGGTCGACAATGCGGGCGAACGGTCGGACCATGAGAGACGCCGGGTTAGACTCTTCAATGCTGGTGACTATTTCAAGGAGCATTTCCTCGTTGGATTCACGAATCTTGAAGGGAACGCGTGGGGTGACATACTCTGGTCGGAATCCGCCCTCCAATACCAAGCGCGAAGCGGTATACCAATGGAGCGGTTTGATGTGCCGCTGGCTCTGCGTTTTCTGTTCACAGCCGGCAAAGGTTTTGAGCGCGTCTCTAAGAGTCGTCCACGCTGGGTTTTCAGTGGCCCTCCTGCTTGGCCTAGGCATAGTGCCGCCACTTCTGCATTTCGTTGATACCGGCAAGGATGGCCTTGTCGTCAACCCGCGATGACGGTCGGTCGGCAAGTAGGACTCGGCCAGCTTCGCGAGGCTCAACCTTCAACATCCCTCCGCCAAGCGGATGGCCTTCGACCTCGCAACTGAGTTGCGCGATCGGATCTTTCCAGCGTTGCTGGACCGTGCCCAGCGGCATCCGACCGGTCAAATGTATGACATGCACGCTGTTCGTTCCAACACAAGTTGCTCGGTTTGCCACGAGCGACGCCCCCTCACCGCTCATATACGATAAGAAAGCGTCCGGGACCGTCACGTCGGGCACTACATACCATGGGTCGCGCATCCGGCATTTATATGTTTCGCGCGCTTCGATAGCATGGTCGGTATTCAAGTATCGTTCAACGGAAGCGGGAAGCTTCTGCCCCTTCTTCAGGCGTAGCAGCAAAACAGGTTCGTCATCAAGCAGCCATTTTTTGACCTTCGCCATCGTTACGCTTTCCCCATCAAGTGCGCGGCCGTTTCGAACGCTCGGGTGAAGGACACAATCCGGGATGCCGAGCTTGCTTGCCGTTGAGGGACGAAGATGAAAGAACTCGTTGGCCCCTGTAACGTAACCAATGCCGACGCGAGCGACTTCTGCAAGTCTCGCAGTGGTTGGTGCTTCGCAGACCGCTCTATACACGTCGCGGGACGACTTCAGCATGAAGAACGGACGAAGTCGGTAGTTCCAAATACGCCACTCGTGCAATGAGACGTCCAAGCCGGTTGTCGGAGGCGCATCCATCCGATCGAAGCTTGACAATGCTGTGAATCGAAATTTTGTTGTCGAGCCCCCGAACCCGTCGGCATAGAGCAACCAGCAATCCTCGCTTAGTTCGGGGAAAATCTTCTCACGCACGGCAACAATCTGAACGCGGTCGAAATGCGCGGCAAGATACTCAAGCAGGGGCACGGCGTAGGGCGCGTGAGCAATCTCGGCGGGAACCACAAAGGCCATTCGCCCTCCTGGCCGGAGTAGCGACGCGGTTGCAACAAGAAACGGAGCCCACGAGGAGGTTAGTGAGGAGAACTCGGCACCGATGCTCGAACAGAGAGAGAGTGCCGCGGCACGAACATGGCCCGAAAACCTTTGATAGCGGATGAACGGTGGATTGCCGGCGGCCGCATCGAAACGCTCGACAGTCTGGCCGGCCCATGTGAAGAAATCGCCTTCGTGAATCGTTGCCCACGGCGCACGTTCCGTCGCAGTTCGCGCGGCTTGTGCATCTTGCTCAACACCCGCACTGTTCCGATGCAGAAACAGGAATCGCCCGTCGCCGCACGAGGGATCAAGCATCCGATCGTCATCACTGCGGATAGCCCACGAAACAAGCGATGCGGCAGTCGCATCGGGCGTATAATACGATCCGGAACATTTTCGAACTTCATGCAACATGGAGCGTCGATAGTGTAACACAGGTCGTCGGCAAGTTGCCATTAGCCAGTGGGGGCGGATGACCGACCATAACGCCATCCGCGGGCTTTAAACCAAATTTCACGAAACTTCCAAGGGTTTACAGTTCTCGGCACTGATGACGCTGACCGCGCGGATGGTAATCGCGGAACGCATAACCCACCAGAGGCAGTCACGCCGCAGCCGACGGTTCGACTGGATTGACCACTGAATTAAACTCGCCCGCGGCGGCGGTTCACCCGATTTGCGAGGCGCCACGAAAAGCTTCGGGCTCACACAATTGATGTGAGAAGTATTCCCCTCCCGTGTCGAATCCCCGGAAGCCTCAATCCAAATCGCGCGATACTTCCACTTCCCGCTGTCGCTGAGTCGCCTTGTGGAGCACGCGCCTTTCTGACCAGGTCAGGCTCTGCATGCCATGTGCGGAGACCTTCGCCAGGATCGAATCGAGCCGGGCCTGCTCGGCTTCTTCCGCCTGCGCCTGTTTGCGAAGCTTTTTGACCGCCCGCGGACTCAGCCGCTTCGACTTTCTCTTAACAACCGGCTCATCCACCTCGTCCGGCTTCCACATCGCTGCTTCAAATTCGTTGGAATCTTCTTCCATTCCCCATGGTCCTGCCGCCTTGGTCTGGGCCCGCAGCTGATAACAGTTCACCAAACAGCTCAATCCAATAAAGAACAAAATGCCGCCACCTAATGAACTGAATCGAGTCAGCCCTACCAAAACCATCAGAGCCGCGCCAATCATTCCGACAACTGCCGTAATAAGATTGGCTCGGTACAAACCAAGTTTTGGCCACAACAGTGTTTGAAGGAGACGACCGCCATCTAGCGGAAAAACGGGCATAATGTTGAAGAGTAACAGTCCCCAACTCACGCCAAAAACAAAATACAAGAAATAGGCAACCGGCTGGTCATACGGCAATACAAACTTCGAACTCAAGGGATTAAGTGGAATCCCCGGAGTGTGCCAGTTGAACGCTGCCATTCCGATTGCAGCGATCAGACAGATCACAACATTAACCGCCGGACCACCCGCAACTGTTACAAACTGCGGCCAGGCCCGCTTGGGCGCGTCGGCAAACGCCAACCCGCCAATCGGCGTCATCAAAATGTCGCGTGCATCGCCTCCAACGGATCGAGCCGCAAAGCAATGGCCAAATTCGTGGAGCAGTATGATTCCGAAAAGAACGGAGATGAACGTGAAGGTATTGCGAACCCCGTATCCCAGTGGTGTTGCGGCAAAAACCAGTAGGAGCACAATCAACACCGCCATGAATGCGTGCATCCGCACCCGAATTCCAAATGCCGTGAATAACGGCACCGATCCGGTCAACAGCCACCTCACCGGATTCGTCGGACCCGAATCCTGGTCACGGTAATATTCGCGATCCTGCCAAGCCATTGCAGTTACTACTCCCGCGCGGTTACATCCGGGCTTTTGCTGCGGTGGAAGCGGTCGAACATCATCAGCGTCGCAATCGTCTTACCGTCCTGAATCCGGCCATCTCCGATCATCCGGATGGCCTCATCGAACGGCGTCGGTTCCAGTTCGATCTCTTCGCCTTCTTCCAGTGCCGTCTGCTGCTTCTGTAGATCGTAGGCTGCGAAGGCATACATCTTCTCGCTCAGGATTCCTGGCGAAGTAAAATACGACCCGATCGGCTTAAGCCGTCGCGCCAGATAGCCCGTCTCTTCCAGCAACTCGCGGCCGGCGCAGTTCATCGGATCTTCTTTTTTCTCCAAAGTCCCAGCCGGCAACTCTAATAATACCTGCCCCACCGCATAGCGCCGATTTCGGATCAGCAGGACAATGTCGTTTTCCAACAAACCCAATACGACCACGGCCCCGGGATGGACGACGACTTCGCGCTTGAACTTTCGATCGGTTTCCTCATCCACCAGGTGATGAAGCTCGAGGCGTAATCTGGCGCCGTCGTAGATGACTTGTTTTTCAATCAGCTTGTTGGACATTGCCGCTCCAGGTGCGGATTATATACCCGCAACATTAGTGTACGACGGAAAGGTCGCCATGCCGACGTTCAGTATCATAATCGCAACCGCCGCCCCTGCCGGTCAGGCCGTCGAGGCCGGCGGCGCCTATGTCAAAATCGATGGCCGCGAGGCCCTGCTTCGCAGCGTCGAACTGTTCCTCAATCGCGACGCGGTGAAACAGATCCACGTGGTCGTTCTCCCCGATGATATCGAGGAAGCCAAGCGAAAGTATGGCCCGCATTTGAGCTTTTCGGGCGTAAAGCTCCAGAGCGGCGGCCCGCGGTGGTCCGATCAGCTTGCAGCCGCCAGCGCCAAAATCGATCCCGAAGCCACGCACGTCGTCATCCACGACGCCGCCCGTCCGCTTGTGCCCTATTCTGATATCGACGCCCTTTTCGACTCCGCCACCAAAGGCAATTCCGACGCCGTTGCCCTGACCTCGCCGGTTCGGTCGGAACTGATCCAAGTCGATGACACCGGCCACGCCCTGCATCACTGGCGATCTGATGAATTCGTGCAGCTTCTGACCCCGCAACTGTATTCCAAGGAGCTGTTCCTCTTGTCCGCCGCCCGCGGAGAACCCCTGCCGCTGGCCCACGCGACGCTGTTAAAAGGCTCGCCGCTCAATCAGCGCATCCGCGGCTCGAGCGACGCGTCGCTCGCCAAGGCAATGATGGGTCTGCTTCCCCGGCCAAAGGCAAAGCCGCTCAGCAACCCGTTTGAAGAAGCACAGTGGTAATGTTCTAAACACATTCACCTATCCGCATGTGACAGATGGGACGAAATGTGACAAAAACGGGGGTGTTGCGTTGCGCGCCATCGAAACCGAAGCGAGGTCTTGTCAACGCGGGCAGATCAATGGCCGGGCGTCGGGTTTTCACTTCTTGATAGTGCTACCCGCTTCGGTCTGCAGCGGCCCATACGTGTCGGGCCGGCGCTCTTTGATATATAGCGATTTGGCTTCCCCCTCGCCATTGGCGACCGACAGGTATCGAATGCGCCATTCCTGATTCAGATCCAGATCCGCGACGGCAAATGAAAATGGACCGGTTGCATGCGCCACGATTTCACCGGCTGGGTTGAGGATCAAGGCAGGAATGTCGTTGAGCGTGGGCGAGGCGACGAGATACAAGCCGTTGTCCATCGCCCGCGCGCGGGTGATTGCGTCGTAGTGGAGCGGCACGCCGTCGCCGGCCAATGGGAACAGCAGGATTTCGGCGCCTTTTAATCGAAGAATTCGCGCCGGCTCTGAGAACCAGTTATCCCAGCAGGTGAGAATTCCGACCTTGCCGAAATCGGTTTCGAAAACCGGATATTCGCTGCCGGGCGTGATGCCGCCTTCGGACTCGGCCATCGCAAGATGCACTTTGCGATATTTGCCGGCGATGTGGCCGCCGCGATCGACCAAGACCGCGGTGTTGTAAACCAGGCCGGTGTCGACTTCGTGAAGCGTGGTGACGATGTAGGTATGATATTCGCGGGCTTTGCGTGAAAGCATTTCGGTGAGCGGGCCGGGGATCGGCTGCGCCTTTTGCGAGAAGGGAACGGATACGCCGCGATCGACAAGGTTCTCGGAGAACAGAACCAGGTCGGGACGCTGCTCGGCGACCTTATCCAGCATACTGGACATGAGTCGAGTATTGCCCTCGATGCTTGCGGGCTTGGCTGGATCAAGGTGAGTAGTAATGATCCGCGCGACGCGTCGTGCGGGTGCCTGCGTCTCGACAAGACTGGGCGATTTAAACTGAACCGAGCCGCCGGCTGTGTAGCGGAGCACAAGTTCAACCGATAATCCCTGAGCACCTTCAGGCGCTCGGACGGTTCGCGCGGAGGTTCGCCAGCCTCCATCGTATGGAACGGTGGCGATTGGCTCGACATAGTCGCGCTGTATCTCGCGCTTTAGGTTGTCGGTTTTCCACCACGCGAGAATCACCGCAACACTGACGTCCTCTGATGCGACATTCCGGGCGCGATACAGGATCCCAAACCGATAGTATTTCCCCGCCTCGATCGGCTGCACCGACGTTGTCCACGCCCCGTTTTGCTCAAATCGACTTGCCTGAAGAGACAAATCTGAACCGGCATCAAAGCTTGCCGTCGGTGACAATTCTGTACGCTGCGCCCAAGTCGACCAGCCTGCGGGCGATGCACTGTTTTCCGCCCGTTCAAATCTTGGATTGGAAATGAGATTGGCAGGGACAACCGCCTGAGCGGAGGACGCGAGTGGTAACATCCAGCCGCCGAAACATAGAACGACAAATGCCGCGAATGGTGATCGACGGGCTCGAATCGAAAACATGTGCGTCTCCGACAGATGGGAAAAGATCGAACAGCATCATACCACGCATTTACCGCAACACCGAATTGAGCCTGGTTATGCCCCGTGCTATGATGAACGCCACATCTACCATGAATTGAAGTTTGCCATATGCGCCAACCGCCTCAACTCTATCGAATTCCTCACTATCCGGTTACCGGAGGCACCTGCCTGCTGGGGCTTGCGGTATCCCTTGCGGTATGGACGAAATTCATCAACGTGGATTTGCTGACGGAGAACTACCGCATCTGGCACGGGCAACCCTGGCGGCTCCTGACCTCGACGCTGCCTCATGTCAACCTGATCCATCTCGCGTTCAACCTTTATTGGATCTGGGCTTTGGGTTCGATTATCGAGGAGGTGCTCGGTTCGGCTTTTGTGGCAATGCTGATGATCGTAGTCGCAGCCGGTTCATCGGCGGCGGAATACGCTTTCGATCGCGGGGGCGAAGGGTTGTCGGGCGTCGGTTATGGGCTGTTTGGATTCCTTTGGGTCGTAGGACGATATGACGCACGGTTCAAGGACGTGATCGATGTCAAAACCATCCAGCTTTTCGTGGGATGGTTTTTCCTCTGTATCGTCGCGACTGTGATGAACATCATGCCTGTCGGGAATATTGCCCACGGGTCTGGCGCGGTGCTCGGCGCAATCGTGGGATATGCCGTCGCGACAGACGGGGCGCGGAGGATCATCACGGCAATGTCACTCGCCGCGGTTGTCGCGCTGCTGCTGATCTGTTCGAGCGTACTTCGCCCGAAAGTCAATCTTTCGCGTTACGGTGGGTGGGATGTGGGCCAAGCCGGTTACGACTCGCTTGTGGCAGGTAACTATGAGCAGGCGGTTCGATATTTCACCGAAGCGACATCGTATCGAATCGTGGACCCGTCGAGTTGGTTTGATCTTGGGCTCGCCCAGGAGCGTCTGGACCGCAAGGCGGACGCGGCGAATTCATACAGGCATGCGCTGGCGCTCGATCCCAATTCCGAGGATTACAAACAGGCCCTTAAATCGATCACCCGATAATCATTTGCGGCGCCGGTCACGCAGTTGTTTAGCGGTTGGACCGCAGGTCCACCTGTTACGTCCT
The DNA here is from genome assembly GCA_036794395.1 of Tepidisphaeraceae bacterium. Classification (GTDB taxonomy): domain Bacteria; phylum Planctomycetota; class Phycisphaerae; order Tepidisphaerales; family Tepidisphaeraceae; genus DASXMX01. The sequence goes on from DAIRGS010000121.1 coordinate 14,215, forward strand.
CGACAGAAGAGGTGGACCTGCGGTCGAAACGCTAAACGTGGATGTGGCGATTCACAACTCCTTAAGGAATTGCCGGGACTTCGATGTCGATCTGCTTGGTGATGGCTGGAAGGCAGGAGCTGTCGTCGCAGGGCTGATAGGTCAGATTGAGTCGCAACGTGGATTCGGGCTTGGGCTGGGATGAGAAGCGGACTCGGAGCGTGACTTCGCCTTCGTAGATCCTTATTGGCGTCTCGGAAAATGCGAAGGTGCGCAGTTCGCCGGGCGGGTATTCCACGGTGGCGTCGAATTCGTTGATGTTGAGGGTTGTGGCGATCAATGGGGCATCGGCGCCGCTGGTGTCGTTGGCATTTATGTGAAAGTTATCCAGAACTTTAAGGACCAGGTGAAGCTCGACGAGGCTTTGCCATTGGCCGCCGATTGAGACAATTCCTGCCGCGATCTGTTCTGGCGTTGGTGGGCGCGTTGTGGGTACAGTGCCGAGCGCGGGCGATACGTTGAAGGGTTCGGCACGGGAAAGATAAATCAGTGCCGCCTGCACCATCGCGCTCATGGATTCGCCATGCTCGACCATCTGCTGGGCGAATGCGGCCAGCGTGGTGAGCGCGCCTTTTTCCTGATCGAGGCCCAGAAGAACCATCGCCGCGACGGCATTGCCGCTTGGCAGTGGGCTGTCCTGGGCGGACTTCTGGCGGACGATCAGATCAGGGGCATCTTTCTCGGTGAAAAAGAAACCGCCGAGCTGGTCATCAACGAATCGCTGAAGCAGCGTGACGGTCAACCCGGCGGCGTGCTGCTTCCATTTTTGATCGCCGGTGGCTTCTGAAAGTGCGAGCAGCGCCTGGGCGAGGAACGCGTAATCATCGAGCGCGCCGTTGATTTTGGCGGCTCCATCGCGGCTGGTGCGGAAGAGCGTTCCATCGGCGGCGCGGTGGTTTTTCAGCAGAAACTCCGCTGCCCGGACGGCGGCATCGACATACCTTCGATCGCGGAGCACCTGGCCGCCGTGCGCTAACGCGCGAATCATCAGTGCGTTCCAGCTGGTCAGGATTTTCGTGTCGAGCAGAGGTTGCTTGCGGAGGAGACGCGCGTTGTAGAGTTTTTGGCGAAGAGGAACGAGCCGTTGCTCGAGTTGTTCGACCGTGAGGTTCAATTCCTTTGCCACGTCGGCCATGGATTGGGGAAGGAACAGGATGTTTTTGTCGGGAACGCCTGACCCATGATGCGGATCGGCGAAGTTGGGGCCGCGATCAAGGCCGTACACTTTGGCGAATAGTTTCGCGTCATCAGGGCCGAGCAGTTTCTCCACTTCTTCAGCGGTCCACAGGTATGAGAGGCCTTCCTGTGCATCGACCTCGGCGTCGAACGCGGTATAGAATGCGCCATTTGGGGAAGTCATTTCGCGGAGGACGAAATCAAAGATGCCGCGTGCGACCTGGGCGTAGCGCGGCTCCCAGGTTTGGCGATGTGCCTCGGCGTAAACCCAGCCGAGCATTGCATTGTCGTACAACATGATCTCGAAGTGGGGCACGAGCCATTTGGCGTCGGTTGAGTAGCGATGAAACCCGCCGCCCAGGTGATCGCGGATTCCGCCGGCGGCCATGGCATCGAGGGTGTGAACCAGAGGGGGAAGGATTTGCGATTTGCGAGTTTCGATTTGCGCTTGGGGAGATTTGGCGAGGTAGGTCAGGAGGAGTTCGAGAAGCGTTTCGCGCGGGAATTTGGGGGCGGAGCCGAAGCCGCCGTGCTTTGGCTCGTAGTCGGAGATGGAGCGTTTGACGATCGAGTCAATCAGATCCTCATCCACCTTCAGCGGATGTTCCGGAGCGGCGGGTTGGGCGAGGCGTTCGAGGATCGTGACAATCTGATTGCTCGTCTTGGCGACTTCTTCAGGGCGGTTGCGATATGTCTCGTCCAGGGCCTTGAGGTAGGCGACGAACTTATCCGGCGGAAAATACGTTCCGCCGTAGAACGGTTTTAAATCCGGAGTCAGCCAGACTGACATGGGCCAGCCGCCATGACGGGTGATGAGTTGGACCGCGGTCATGTAGAGCTGATCGACATCGGGCCTTTCCTCGCGATCGACCTTGATGCAAACGCACAGGCGGTTCATCTCTGCCGCGACTGTTTCTACTTCGAAGCATTGCCGTTCCATGACGTGGCACCAGTAACACGTGGAGTAGCCAACTGAGAGGAAGATGGGTTTGTTTTCCCGGCGCGCTTTTTCAAACGCTGCCGGGCCCCACGCGTACCAGTCCACGGGATTGTGGGCATGCTGAAGAAGATAGGGAGATGATTCATTGATGAGTCTGTTTGAATGCGGCTGGGGTGACTGGGTTCCATCGTTACTCACGTTTCGCTCCACGGGTTATGAAGTCGGGCTGGCGATGATAGGGCGAAATGAAGAGACGACAACGATGATTCTGGAATCGCGAACAAACTCACACGCTCTCACAGAGGATTATCCGGCGCAAATGCAGTTGACGCAGTGCTGATCGAGCCGACCGAAACGGGG